>JAISKM010000114.1 GCA_031261285.1 Candidatus Symbiothrix sp.
AATTCGTTTCATTTTTTGCCTGTGCGGGCGCTTCTTTCTTTTTTTAATTCCCGGAAACCTCGTTACTCGATTTTTTTTTCGTTTCGTTTCATTTTCAATTGAGTAATGAGGTGGATGGGGCTTTTTATACAGCAAAAACAACTACTATCTTTCAAAAATACAACTGCAAGCAGACAGCCACCGCATTATTTTTGCCCTCTTTTTGGTTGTTGGTGGCAATGTAGTTGAGTTGCACGCGCGTTAAATAGGCAAAATAGTAGTTGACGCCTGCTGTGATGTCCGTGATTTTGCTGTCAGAGATGTCTTTGTTGCGGTTGTACACATCGTATTTCCCAAGAATTTCCCACTTGTTTGGTACAATTTTGTAAACTGCCAAGCCGTAATAACCTTCTTTATGAATGCCGCCATCGTTGGCAGACAAATATTCCGAGCGACCGCTGAAATGAGTGATGTTGTAGTCCAAACCTACCGACCACAGGTTGTGAACATGATTTTCTAATGGTAGTACGCCATTTACCGTGCCGTATGTTTTGCCGGAATAAATGGAACCGTTCACTCGCAATCCTTTGATTGGTTGCACGTAAACCGTGCCGATAACATCTTTGTGATTGTTATTATCTTTGGCGTTTTTGCCCGTGCCGTTGAAAATTCCTGCCGCATATACTAATTTTGAGAAACCTTCTCCCTGAAATGCCTTGCCCGATAGTTGGACTCCTATATCTCGACCGCCGGCCATCGCTGCGATCGGTCGTGTAGAATAAATGGTCTCTACTCTGGTCGCCGACATCGGCATTTCCATTGTAAAGGGTATTTTAAATTGTCCAAAACGAAAATTTGCCGCTTGAACCGGATCCCATTCGCCATACAAATCCATCAATCCGGAAGAGGATGACACAAAATTGTATTGCAAGGAGTATTTGAATTGCTTTTTATCTCCAAACGTACCGATGGCAGTGAGCACGGCACGCGCCAAATCAAACGAACTGTTGACATCATTATTTCCCAGTCCCAAAGCAGGGTGTTCATTGGCGCTATAAATCACGTGTGCATAGCCCGTCAGGTTCAACATTTCGCTCTTAAACGCGCTTTTGAGCTTTTCAACATCGCTTTGTGCAACTACATTCGTTGTAGCCAGCACCGCCAAACACAGCATTACTAATCCTCTTTTCATCTGATAGTTCTTAAATTTGGCGCAAAGGTACGAAATCCTTAGGAGTTATAGCTAAAAAAATGACATAAGTGTTTGGTTATTCAAAAAATAAGTCGTACCTTTGCAGCGTTTCACGGCTAAAAATTACGTGTTGTGATTAGTTAATTGTCTGATAGTTAGATAATTACGTGCTATTTTTGTCCCCGAAACAACCAACAGCCAAAGCAGAGGAAATGGCTCTTTTGCGGCGGATAATTAAATTAAAATTGTAAAAAATGAACAATTCGAGCCAGAAAATTAGAATTAAATTGAAGTCTTACGACTACAACTTGGTGGATAAATCCGCTGAGAAAATCGTAAAGACCGTGAAAGGCACTGCCGACTTCGTGAGCGGTCCTATTCCGTTGCCCACGCACAAACGTATCTTTACGGTCAACCGTGCAACGTTCGTCAACAAAAAAGCCCGTGAACAATTTGAGTTGTGCGCCTACAAACGCCTCATTGACATCTACACCTCTACCCCCAAAACGGTAGACGCGCTGATGAAACTCGATTTGCCCTCCGGCGTAGAAGTAGAAATAAAAGTATAAATGATAGGGGTAGGGGCAACCCTTGTGGTTGCCCATTATCACATAAATCTTGTGGTTGCCCATTATCACATTAAATAAATGAATAATAATAAGTAATTGAAATGCCAGGATTAATTGGAAAAAAAATCGGAATGACATCCGTTTTCAGTGCCGAGGGAAAAAATCTTCCATGCACTGTTATTGAAGTAGGTCCTTGTGTTGTTACTCAGGTGAAAACCGTTGAAAAAGACGGTTACGAAGCTGTTCAATTAGGATTTCAGGAAAAAAAGGAGAAACACACCACGAAGCCTGAACTCGGACACTTCAAAAAAGCCGGAGCACAGCCACAAAGACACTTGGTTGAGTTCAAGGGACAAGGCGAATACAAAGCCGGTGACGTGATCACCGCTACGTATTTGGATGGAGTAGGCTACGTGGACGTAACCGGCACATCAAAAGGTAAAGGATTTCAGGGAGTTGTGAAACGCCATGGATTTAAAGGGGTGGGTGAAGCCACGCTGGGACAATCTGACCGTCAACGTCACCCGGGTTCTATCGGCGCTTGTTCGTATCCCGCAAAAGTGTTCAAAGGAACACGTATGGGCGGACAAATGGGCAACGAGCGTGTAACCACGCAAAACTTGGAAGTGATTAAAATTATACCTGAACACAATTTGGTCTTGGTCAAAGGGTCTGTTCCGGGTGCGAAAGGTTCAATCGTAATAGTTCAAAAGTAATGGAAGTAGCAGTATACAATATTAAAGGTGAAGATACCGGTAAAAAGGTAACCCTTAAAGATGGAGTATTTGGCATTGAACCCAACGACCACGTAGTTTATTTGGATGTGAAACAACATCTGGCTAACAAACGTCAAGGAACGGCAAAATCCAAAGAAAGAAGTGAAATTGCAGGTAGTACCCGCAAATTGGGTCGTCAAAAAGGCGGCGGTGGCGCTCGTCGCGGAGATATTAACTCTCCCGTGTTGGTGGGCGGTGCTCGCGTGTTTGGACCTACTCCTCGCGATTACAGTTTCAAATTGAATAAAAAAGTGAAATCATTGGCGCGCAAATCAGCCTTGTCGTACAAAGTACGCGAATCTGCCTTGACCGTCATCGAAGATTTCAACTTTGAAACACCGAAAACAAAAGAATTTATCGCATTAGCGAAAAATTTGAAAGTAGACGGTAAAAAAACACTGTTTGTGTCAGCCGAAAACAATACGAACGTTTATTTGTCAGCACGCAATGTGCAACGGACAACGGTCATCAATGTTTCGGAATTGAATACGTATAAGGTAATGGATGCTGCTCATCTGATTTTGTCGGAAAGCGCAGTGGCTGCTATCAATAATTTTTAACAAAAGGAGGAACAAGAAATGGGAATTATCATTAAACCTGTCGTCACAGAAAAACAAACTCAGATTACAGCGAAACAAGCGAATCGAGTAGGTTTTCGTGTATCTCCGAAGGCTAACAAATTGGAGATTAAAGCAGCGGTGGAAGCCCTTTACGATGTGCACGTAGTAGACGTCAACACGATGAACTACGCCGGCAAACGTAAATCGCGCTACACCAAATCGGGTGCCGTCAACGGCAAAGAATCCGCTTTCAAAAAGGCGATTATTACGCTTAAAGAAGGCGAAACAATTGACTTTTTTAGCAACATTTAAAACAATGAAGAATGAAAAATTAGGGTTATGTTCGACCCCTAAGGGGTCGCAGGTTTATAGAGAAACATATTTTTATCTATAAACATCTGACCCCGTAGGGGTCAAACGTAATTCGTAATTTTTAATTCGTAATTTTTAATTATAGAAATGGCGATTAGAAAATTAAAGCCCACAACACCGGGGCAAAGACACAAGATTATTGGTACATTTAGTGAAATCACTGCTTCTGTACCAGAAAAATCGCTTGTATTCGGTATTGGAAAATCCGGCGGTCGCAATGCCGAAGGTCACCGCACCATGCGTAATTTGGGTGGTGGTCACAAACGGAAATTCCGTATCATCGACTTCAAGCGAACGAAAGATGGTATTCCGGCAACAGTCAAAACAATTGAGTATGATCCTAACCGTTCAGCTCGTTTGGCTCTGTTGTTTTATGCCGATGGAGAAAAGACTTACATCATTGCTCCAAACGGTTTGGAAATCAATCAAACAGTGATTTCAGGAAAAGATGCAGCGCCGGAAATCGGTAATGCACTTCCCCTGGCTAACATCCCACTCGGTACATTGGTTCACAACATTGAACTGCGTCCGGGACAAGGTGCTAAGATGGTGCGTTCCGCAGGCGGTTTCGCACAAGTAGTATCACGCGAAGGCGATTACGCTATCATCAAAATGCCTTCGGGCGAGATGCGTAAAATCCTTTCGACTTGCAAAGCTACCATTGGTGTAGTGGGCAACTCAGATCACGCGTTGGAAAAATCAGGTAAAGCGGGTAGAACACGTTGGTTGGGTCGCCGTCCTCGTGTCCGTGGTGTGGTAATGAATCCTGTCGATCACCCTATGGGTGGTGGTGAAGGTCGTGCTTCAGGTGGTCACCCAAGATCACGTAAAGGTTTGTATTCTAAGGGCTTGAAAACGCGTGCTCCGAAGAAACATTCTACGAAGTATATCATTGAGAGAAGAAAAAAATAACCTGATAAATTAGTGTAAATTATGAGTCGTTCATTAAAAAAAGGTCCATATATCAATATCAAGCTGGAAACGAAGATTCTGGCAATGAATGAGGCAGGTAAAAAATCTGTCGTGAAAACTTGGGCACGGGCTTCAATGATTTCGCCTGATTTCGTCGGGCATACAGTTGCAGTTCACAATGGTAATAAATTCATTCCGGTCTATGTAACGGAAAACATGGTGGGTCATAAATTAGGTGAGTTTTCGCCAACCCGTCAGTTCCGTGGTCATAGCGGTAATAAGAAAAAGTAAAAAATAAACATCATGGGTGTTAGAAAAAGAATATCAGCAGAAAAAAGAAAAGAAGCGAAGCAGAATCAGTACTTCGCCAAGCTGAATGATGTGCCTACTTCTCCTCGAAAAATGCGCCTCGTGGCAGACATGATTCGCGGAATGGAAGCCTTCAAAGCGTTGGGCGTATTGAAATTCTCAAATAAAGAGGCTGCTGCTCGCGTGGCTAAACTGCTTAAATCGGCGATTTCCAACTGGGAACAAAAAACAGGCCGTCAAGCAGAAAGCGGAGAATTATTTGTAACGTCAATCAGTGTGGACTCAGCTACAATGCTGAAACGTATGCGTCCGGCCCCACAAGGTCGTGGCTATCGCGTGCGTAAACGTTCCAACCATGTGACTTTGTTTGTAGATACAAAAGAAACACAAAATTAATTGCAATGGGACAGAAAACAAATCCGATAAGTAATCGTTTGGGTATCATCCGTGGATGGGACTCTAATTGGTATGGTGGCAACAGCTATGGCGACACTTTGCTCGAAGACAGCAAAATTCGCAAATACTTGGATGCCCGTCTGGCCAAAGCAAGCGTGGCTCGCATTGTCATTGAACGTACATTGAAATTGGTGACCATCACCGTGTGCACGGCTCGTCCGGGCGTTATCATCGGTAAAGGTGGCTCAGAAGTAGATAAACTCAAAGAAGAATTGAAGAAAATTACCGATAAGGAAATTCAAATCAATATCTTTGAAGTGAAACGTCCCGAATTGGATGCTACGATTGTGGCAAACAATATCGCGCGTCAGCTTGAAGGCAAAATGGCCTACCGTCGTGCAATCAAAACAGCGATTGCGTCCACGATGCGTATGGGTGCGGAAGGTATTAAAGTACAAATCTCCGGTCGTTTGAACGGTGCCGAAATGGCGCGTTCGGAAATGTACAAGGAAGGACGTACGCCGTTACATACTTTGCGTGCAGACATTGATTATGCGTTGGGCGAAGCGTTGACGAAAGTAGGATTGCTTGGTGTGAAAGTGTGGATCTGCCGTGGAGAAGTCTATGGCAAAAAAGATCTCGCTCCACAGTTTGCAACCGAAAAAGGGGCTACCAATCGTGGTGGTTCCGACAATCGCGACCGTCGTGACCGTGGAGATCGCGGTGACAGAGGCGAACGTCGTGATAGAGGAGGTCGTGGCGACAGAAATGACCGCCGTGGCTCTCGTGAACGTAAGTAATTACGAATTAAAAATTACGAATTACGGGGTGACCGTTACTCTATCGTGATTTGTAATTTTTAAAATTGATTCGTAATTCGTAATTTTTAATTTTTAATTGTAAAAAGATGTTACAACCTAAGAAAACGAGATTCAGACGGTCCCAAAAGGGTCGAATGAAAGGAAATGCCGGACGTGGCAACCAGTTGGCTTTTGGTTCTTTTGGTATAAAAACGTTACAATCAAAATGGATCACCGGACGGCAGATTGAAGCTGCTCGTGTGGCTGTGACCCGTTATATGCAACGTCAAGGTCAAGTTTGGGTACGAATTTTCCCGGACAAACCAATTACTAAAAAGCCTGCCGAAGTGCGTATGGGTAAAGGGAAAGGTGCTCCGGAAGGTTTCGTGGCTCCTGTGACTCCGGGTAGAATCATTTTCGAAATCGAAGGCGTGTCTTTCGCAATCGCAAAAGAAGCCTTGAGACTTGCTGCTCAGAAACTGCCTGTGACTACAAAGTTTGTCGTAAGACATGATTATGACTATAATAATGAAACTGTTTAATCGCGTAATCGTATGAAAATAGCAGAAATAAAAGATTTAGCTACTCCGGAATTGAAAGAACGATTGGAAGCGGACGTGAAAGCGTACGAACAACAGAAAATCAATCACAGTATTTCTCCTCTGGACAATCCTTCGTTGATCACACGGTCACGCAAGGGCATCGCACGCATGAAAACAGAATTGCGTAGTAGAGAATTATCAAACAAATAAGCAGTGTATGGAGACAAGAAATTTAAGAAAAGAAAGAATTGGTGTCGTTTCCAGTAATAAAATGGATAAATCCATCACTGTTGCTGTGAAGTGGAAAGAAAAACACCCGATCTATGGAAAATTCGTCAACAAGACGAAAAAATTCCATGCTCACGACGAAAAAAATGAATGTACTATCGGTGACACGGTAAAAATCATGGAAACTCGTCCGTTGAGCAAAACCAAGAGATGGCGTTTAGTGGAAATCATTGAAAAAGCGAAATAATTATGATACAACAAGAATCAAGATTAGCAGTAGCCGATAATTCAGGAGCGAAGGAAGTCCTTTGTATCCGTGTGTTAGGCGGTACGAGAAGACGCTACGCTTCCGTTGGGGACATAATTGTCGTAGCTGTAAAACATGTGATCCCATCCAGTGATATTAAAAAAGGTGCAGTATCCAAAGCGATTATTGTGCGTACGAAAAAAGAACTTCGTCGTTCAGACGGTTCTTACATTCGTTTTGACGACAATGCTTGCGTGTTGTTGAACAGTTCGGGTGAACTTCGTGGTAGCCGTATCTTCGGACCGGTTGCCCGTGAATTGCGTGCGGTGAATATGAAAATCGTGTCTTTGGCGCCAGAAGTTTTATAATTATAAGATTATGAGTAAATTACACATAAAAAAAGGCGATACGGTTTTTGTGAATGCCGGCGAAGACAAGGGTAAGACGGGTCGTGTACTGAAAGTGTACATCGACAAGCAACGTGCTCTTGTAGAAGGCATTAACTTGGTGACAAAGAGCACTAAGCCAAACGCAAAGAGTCCTCAAGGAGGGTTCGTGAAAAAAGAAGCTCCGGTTCATATCTCAAACTTGAACGTGGTGGATCCCAAATCGGGCAAACCAACACGCATCGGTCGCAAGATTGGCAGCAAGGGAGTGTTAGTACGTTTTGCTAAAAAATCAGGGGAGGAAATCAAATAATGGCAAAGAAAGCAGAAACAACTGCGAAAGCAGAAACAAAAGCAGCGGCAGCACCGAAAGCAGAAGCAACTGCGAAGGCGCCCAAAGCAGCACCTGCCAAAAGCGCAGCAGGAGTTGTGAACACGGCAAGTTTGAAGCAGGTTTATTTGGAGCAAATCGTTCCCACGCTCACCAAAGAGTTTAGTTACACATCTAAGATGCAGGTTCCTGTGTTGAAGAAGATTGTGATTAACCAAGGTTTGGGTGCAGCGGTAGCAGACAAGAAAATCGTGGATGTAGCTGTGACCGAATTGACGGCTATTACCGGTCAAAAGGCGGTTCAGACTATTTCCAAGAAGGATATTTCCAATTTCAAATTGCGTCGTAAGATGCCTATCGGAGCGATGGTAACCTTGCGTCGTGAGCAAATGTACGAGTTTCTTGAACGTCTGGTTCGCGTGGCATTGCCTCGTATCCGCGACTTCAAGGGCATCGAAAGCAAGTTGGACGGCAAAGGAAATTACACCCTTGGTATTACCGAGCAAATCATTTTCCCTGAAATTAACATTGACGAAATCAACAAGATTTTGGGAATGAACATCACGTTCGTAACGTCTGCAAAGACCGACGAAGAAGGATACGCTCTATTGAGAGAATTTGGTTTACCGTTTAAGAACGCAAAAAAAGTACAAGAAAATGGCTAAAGAATCAATGAAAGCACGTGAAGTAAAACGCGCAAAGTTAGTTGCCAAATATGCGGCTAAACGTGAACAACTGAAAAAGGAAGGCAATTATGAAGCATTGCAGGCACTGCCTAAAAATGCGTCTCCTGTTCGCCTGCACAACCGTTGCAAGCTCACAGGTCGCCCTAAAGGCTATATGCGCCAATTCGGCATCTCGCGTATTCAATTTCGCGAAATGGCTTCAGCCGGCTTAATTCCCGGAATTAAGAAGGCGAGTTGGTAAAATAATTTCTTCTAAGATAATGATTATTAAGGTTTTATCCAAATAAATAGACAACTATTGTGATAATAGGAAACGTATTAGAAGATTTTTGTCATGTACTAAAGAGTTTTCAGATTACACATTTAGTTTCGTGCACGCAGCATTTCGCGTTTCCCGGGTGGACCGGGAATTCGCTCTACCAGAAAGCCTGCTGCCTGCATCATCCGGCGGATAGTACCTTTGGCGCAATAAGTGGTGAGAATCCCACCCGGATTCAGTTGGGCGTAGATTTTGTCAAATAAGGATTGCGACCACACTTCTGTCTGCTTGCCGGGCGCGAAAGCATCGTAATACACCACATCAAAAGATTCTCGCAGGGGCACAAAATTTTGTGCCCCTACCCAATCGTTGAAATCCGTATTGATTTTTTGCAACGTAAAAAAATCAGTCAACGGAACACATTTTTCCCATTCCGCAGTATGAATCTGCTGAAACAAATTGCTTTCTATCTCATTGTAATTCAATTGAGTAACGATATCCGGCGGCAAAGGGTATTTTTCGAGAGTCGTATAAACAGCTTTCACTTGCCGTTGCTGACTTTCCAAAGCCGTAAGCAAAGCATTAAGTCCTGTACCAAATCCCAATTCCAACACGTGAATCACGTCTTTTGGACACTGATTGAACCCCGCCTCGATATAGACGTGCTGCGCTTCCCGAATCGCGCCATTGGTCGAATGATAATGTTCGTCCAGTTCCGGCAGAAACAGCGTGTGCGAACCATCGGTTGTGAGTTGTAATTGGCACACTGGTAGCGAATCAAGAATTTTCATCTATGTGGTTAGCGTCAGGCATTAATTTAATACTGCTTTTATCCACGCTTGCGCCATCAGTTGCGCACCCGCCATAGACGGATGCACGCCATCGGTGCTCCAATAGTCCGAACCGGCTTGTGTCAGCGCTTCATTATAGACTGCTTGGAAAGGCACAAAAGTTAAATCAAACTCACGTGCCAACTGACGTGCAACCGTTCGATACGCTGCAAAACCACTTTCCCAAGTGTCGTCCAAAGCCGATCCGCCATGTACGATAAAAGGCTCACAGATCACAATTTTGACATCCGGCAAGGCTTTTTTCGTGCGCGTCAAAAGGGCGCGATAATCGGTTTCGTACGTTTCAACCGTACCTTCATATCGACCGAGTTTTGCATGCCAAAAATCATTGACACCAATGAGGATACTCAACAAATTGGGTTTCAAATCAATGCAATCTTTGTCCCAACGCTCGGCTAATTGATACACTTTATTGCCGGAAATACCGCGATTGTAAATTTTCAAATCCTGCGCAGCATGATTCGCTAAAATGGTCGCTGCGGTAAACAGCGGATAGCCGCTTCCCAATTGCGCAGACGTATTCACTTCCGCTTCTTTTTTCTTGTCGCGCCGCCAATCCGTGATAGAATCGCCTTGAAACAAAATCGTTTCCCCTTTGGACAACGAATACCAGTCTGCGTTATCGACCGTAGAAGTCGCCGGCATCGCCGCTTTTACAATCTCAGGAATGGATATAGCGGCAACGCCTGCTACTACCGATTTTTTCAAAAAATTTCGTCTGTTCATAAGTTTTATTAAAATAAATACAAAGGTATTACTTTTTATTTTATAAAATGAAACAAATGTTATAAAACATATTTTAAAATTATGTTATGTGAAAAAAAAGTTGTTCCTTTGCACACAAAAAACAGGATAGTGCAGTACAGCACAGGATAAAAAACAGGATAGTAATATGGTATTAGTCATAGATCAGAGTAGAAGTAAAGTTCAGCAAATAGTGGACGCCATCGGTGCCTCTATTTCCAGTGGGGAATTTAAGGAAGGCGATGCGTTACCGTCTATCAATAAGATCAGTGCGGAATTTAATTTATCGCGCGACACGGTCTATAAAGCGTTTCAGAAATTAAAATATAGAGGGATTATTGAATCTGCGCCCACTAAAGGTTATTTTGTCACTAAAACGGTGAACAATATTTTTGTCTTGCTCGACGTTTTCAGTTCATTCAAAGACGATTTTTACAAGGAACTGATCTCGCATCTGCCTATCAATTACCGCATTGATCTGTATTTTCATCAATTCAACAAAAAACTGTTTAACAACTTGATTATTGATAGTTTGGGACGTTACGATCTGTATTTGGTGACCAATTATATCAACGATGTCTATTACGATGTGTTAGACCGGTTAGACAACAGCAAGGTACTGCTCTTGGACTTGGGAAAATTCAAAAAGGACAAATTCTCCTACGTTTGTCAAGGGTTTGATACCACTTTATACGATTGTCTTAATTCCGGATTGGATTTAATACGGAAATACGACGAACTCCGTTTTATTTTTCCGATGGAAGCAGAACATCCCACGAGTTGCATTCCTTACTTTTTGCAATTTTGTGAAGATAAACAATTGAACCACAAATTGGTGCGCCGCAAAATGGAGGAATCGGACATTACGAAAGGAGTTGTGTATTTGATTGCAAGCCATTCGGATGTGGTAGAATTTGTGAAAATATGCCGGACTAAAAATCTAAAATTGGGCGAAGACGTCGGACTGATTACATTCAACGATACGCCAATGCTGGAGGTGATCGAAAACGGCATTTCCGTTATTTCTACCGATTTCAGACAAATGGGGAAATTGGCAGCCGACTACATCACCACTCAACAAAAAATACAGACTTACATTCCTACGCGCTTGATTGTCCGGGGATCTTTGTGAAATTAAAAATTAAAAATTACGAATGAAACGAATAACGCTTTTATGCTTGACAGTAGGATTTGCATTGAACTTGTTGAAAGCGAATAATTATCAGCCTGAGTTTTCGGTTGCCGGATTTTATCCTTTGGAGCATTCGGAACGGGAGGTTTATAATTTCAATGTTGGGTGGCGGTTTAAGGCGGGAGAGATCGCCGGTGCTGAAAAAGCTGGATTTGACGATACGAAATGGGACGTTGTATCAACCCCTCACAGTGTCAAACTCATTCCTGCGGAAGGCAGCGGTGGACGCAATTATCAAGGTGTGGCTTGGTACCGGAAACAGTTCACTGTCGATAACTCCCTGAAAGGCAAGTTGTTGAACGTCTACTTTGAGGCTGTCATGGGTAAAACGGTTGTTTATCTGAATGGCCATAAAATTTTGGAGCATTTGGGGGGCTATTTGCCTTTCAGCATTGAGTTGACACAATACGGAGTGAAGCCCGGCGATTCTTGTTTGCTCGCCGTGATGACCAACAATTCGGATGATAAAAATTATCCACCGGGCAAGAAGCAGTCTACGCTCGATTTTGCTTATCATGGGGGCATTTACCGCGATGTTTGGTTGATTGCTACTTCTACAATTCATTTGACCGACCCGAACAAGGTGGATAAAACAGCCGGCGGAGGCGTGTTTGTGCAATATGGCGAAATTTCTAAAACACAGGCTGAACTGTTCATTGCAACTGATTTACAGAATGAAACGAGTAGTACGCAAACTATTTTGGTCGAGAATACCTTGCTTGATGCGCAAGGAAAATCGTTGAAAACCGTCCGAACGAAAGTGACTTTGAAAGCCAACGAATCGCAACAAGTGCATCAAAAAATCACGATGGAACATCCAACGCTTTGGTCACCCGATGCGCCTTATTTATATAAGGTGGCGACACGCTTGACTACTACCGACAAAAAGAGCTTGGATGGTGGCATTACTCGCATCGGTTTACGCAAGGCCGAGTTTAGAGGCGTGGACGGATTTTGGCTCAACGGTGCGCCTGCCGCTCAATTGATTGGCGGCAATCGTCATCAGGATTATGCTTATGTGGGCAATGCCGTGCCAAACAGTCAGCATAGGCGCGATGTCCAAAAACTGTACGATGCCGGCTGTCGCATTGTGCGTGTGGCGCATTATCCGCAAGATCCGTCGTTTATGGATGCTTGCGACGAATTAGGCATTTTTGTCATCGTGGCAACGCCCGGTTGGCAATATTGGAACAGCGATCCGCATTTTGCCGAATTGGTGTATAGCGACATCCGTAATATGGTGCGTCGCGACCGCAATCATCCGTCGGTCTTGATGTGGGAGCCTATTTTGAACGAAACGCGTTTCCCGTTGGAATTTGCTTTGAAGGCGCAACAGATTGTCCATGAAGAATATCCGAATGCCGTTTGCACAGCCGATAATTATTCGGAAGGTGTAGCCGATAATTACGAAGTAGTCTATGGTTGGCCAAAAGATGTGGGTAAGTTTAAGCAAAGTATTTTTACGCGTGAATTTGGGGAAAATGTGGACGATTGGTACGCGCAGAACACCAACAACCGCGCTTCACGGAGTTGGGGCGAACAGGCACAGATCGTTCAAGCCCTGCAATTGGCCAAGGCTTACAATGAGATGTATCCCGAAAGTCGACAATTCATCGGTGGCGCATTGTGGCATCCGTTCGATCACCAGCGAGGCTATCATCCCGACCCGTATCTTGGCGGGCTAATGGATGCTTTCCGGCAACCGAAATATGCGTATTATATGTTTCAAAGTCAAGTCGATGCCGAGCCGATGATTTTTATTGCACACGAAATTTCTGCGTTTTCCAATCCCGATGTAACGCTGTTTACGAATTGCGATGAAGTTCGGTTGATTGTGTTTGAACGTGATACATTGGTGCAACACGTAATGAAAGAAAAACCGGGGATGCCCCACCCTCCCGTCACGTTCAAAAACGTGTACAATTTCAACGAGATGCGGGAGTTGCCTTACGTGAAAAAACAATGGCAACAAGTGTCGTTTGTGGCGGAAGGATTGATAGACGGGAAAGTGGTGTGCACCACTAAAAAAATGCCGTCGCGCCGGTCTAACAAGCTCCGGTTGTCCGTTGACAATGCAGGGCAACAGTTGATCGCCGATGGTTCGGATTTCATTCCCATCATTTGCGAAGTGACGGATGATGAGGGGAATGTGCGGCGATTGGCAAAAGAGCAAATCCTGTTCAGTGTGGAAGGTGAAGGCGACATTATCGGTGATGCTTCGATAGGTGCTAATCCGCGTGCGGTAGAATTTGGATCGGCTCCGGTGCTGATTCGTTCTACTATTACTCCGGGGAAAATAAAAGTGAACGCTCGCGTACTTTTTGAAGGCGAAAACACGCCCACACCGGCAAGTATCGAATTGGAAAGCCGGCTGCCCGACTATCCATTGGTGTATTCGGACAAGCCGCAACGGCAGTTTCGCTCGACCTATAGCGATGCCTATCAACGGCAATTATCGGAAGAAGAAAGGCAAAAAGCCTTAAACGAAGTAGAAATTCAACAAACAGAATTTGGAGAAAAGAAATGATACAAGATTCAAAAAAATATCCCTGGTTAGTCGTTGCCTTGTTGTGGTTTGTCGCTTTGCTGAACTACATGGACAGGCAAATGCTGTCCACCATGCGCCCCTCTATGATGATGGATATTGAAGAATTGGTGTCTGCTGCCAATTTCGGTCGGTTGATGGCGATTTTTCTTTGGATTTACGCGCTAATGAGTCCGATTTCGGGACTGATTGCCGATCGCATCAATCGCAAGTGGTTGATAGTCGGCAGTTTATTTACTTGGTCGGCCGTCACTTTGCTTATGGGCTATACCACCAACTTTAATCAGTTATACATTCTTCGGGCTGTGATGGGTGTTAGCGAAGCCTTTTATATTCCGGCCGGGCTTTCATTGATTGCCGATTATCATCAAGGGAAAACCCGTTCCATCGCTGTGGGATTTCACACCACCGGCATTTATCTGGGGCAAGCCTTGGGTGGATTCGGTGCCGTGGTTGCAGGGAGTTTTTCGTGGCAAACGACTTTCCATACTTTCGGTTTAACCGGTGTCATTTATTCGGTTATTCTTATTGTATTTTTGAAAGAAAAGAAAGTTTATACGGTCAACAAAGAAAAAACTTCGTTCACAACTGAACTGTCGGGTATGGGAAAAGCCTTAGTCATTTTGTTGAGCAATATATCCTTTTGGGTCATTTTGTTTTATTTTTCCGCCCCGAGTTTGCCGGGTTGGGCAACGAAAAATTGGCTGCCGACCTTATTTTCCGATACGTTAGGGATAGGAATGGAGCAAGCCGGACCGATGGCGACCATTACCATTGCCACAGCATCCTTGATTGGCGTTTTGGCAGGTGGATTTTTGTCGGATCAATGGGTACAGAAAAATCTCAAAGGGCGCATTTATACCGGAGTGATCGGGCTGTCGCTGACCATACCGGCATTGCTGTTGCTGGCTTTCGGGCATAATTTGGCGATGATAGTTGCCGGTGCGATTTGTTTTGGTCTGGGATTCGGAATATTTGACGTCAACAGTATGCCTATCCTTTGTCAATTCATTTCGTCTCGTTATCGTGCCACCGGTTACGGTTTGATGAATCTCGTCGGAATTTCTGCCGGCGCTGTGATTACTAATTTCTTGGGAAAATCTATTGATGCCGGAAATTTAGGACGGGACTTTGCTTTGATGACGATTGTAGTCGCCATGGCCATTGTCTTGAATTTAACGGTTCTTCAACCGAAAGTCATTGATAAAAAAGAACAATAGGAGAATAAACTTAAAATAAAAATAAAAAATGAATACAAACAAGCAGACACTCAGAGGTATTATTCCACCCCTGATTACACCTTTGATCGACACGGATGTATTGGACGAAACCGGTGTTAGGAATTTAGTTGAACACCTTATTACAAGCGGAGTAAACGGTATTTTTATCCTTGGAACTACCGGAGAAGCCCAGCATCTAAGCATTAAAATTAAAGCCGAACTGATTCAAAAAACCGCTACTTACATTCGGGGACGAGTGCCTTTGTTGGTCGGAATTACGGATACTTCCGTCTATGAAAGTATCCGCATTGCTGAAATTGCAGCCAAAAACAAAGCCGCAGCAGTGGTCGCCGCCCCGCCCTATTTCTTTGCGTTAGGTCAGCCGGAACTTATCGAATATTACGAACTGCTTGCCGACAAATCGCCATTACCCCTCTATCTCTACAATATGCCTTCGCATACGAAAACCATGATAGAAGTGGACACGGTGGCAACCTTGGCGAAACATCCAAACATTGCCGGCTTGAAAGACAGTTCCGCGAACGGCGTTTATTTTTGCAAATTGCTGGCCTTGTTCAAAAATCGCACGGATTTCGGATTGTTTGTCGGTCCCGAAGAAATGATGGCATCCATGGTGTTGATGGGCGCACACGGTGGTGTATCGGGCGGAGCCAATCTTTATCCTAAAATTTTTGTGGATTTATACCAAGCGGCTGCCGCAAAAGATGTAAACAAAACCATCGAATTGCAACACAAAATGTTGGCTGTTAGTCAACATTTATACGGTATCGGCCGGTTTGGGTCGAGTTATATCAAAGGAATAAAGACAGCCCTTTCATTGAAAGGAATATGCAGTGATTTTTTGGCTCAACCGTTTAATTTATTCAAAGAGCCGGAAAAAGAAAAGGTTAAAAAAGCTGTGAAACAATTAGATAAATTACTTGCCGAATGAAACGTTTTTATATTTTCCTATTGGTTGTCTTTGCTACATTCGCAACCGTGAATGCGCAAAATCGCCAAACCGCCGACAGTGCCTACGCTCGTCCGCTGATGGAGGTATTGACCGGCATTGAAAATCGTTTCGACATTCAGCTGAAAATGGATAAAAAAATGATTGACGGCAAAATTCTGAACTATGCCGATTGGCGAATCAAGCCGTGGAGCGTTGACGAAACTTTGCGCGCAGTCTTGTCGCCGTTTGATTACACTTACGTGATGGACAACGGAAAATACAAGATTAAGGAGTTTGAATATGCGCGAACGAATGAAAAAGAAGGGGCTAAATTTTTAGATTATTTGAAAACCGTTTACACCGATAAAGCAAGTTGGGAAAAGCGAAAAGCGAAAATCAAAGCCTGTTTGCCGGGTGCGTTGGGACTTGCTCCGCTGCCGGCTAAACCCAATTCAGCCGTTATTCTTACGCCTAAACGGAAATATGACGGCTATACCGTAGAAAATTTTGCTATTGAAACCTTGCCCGGAATTTATGTGGCGGGTTCCATTTATAAGCCGGCACAAATCAAAGGTAAATGTCCGGTAATGCTGAATCCCAACGGTCATTTCGGACAAGGACGTTATCGCGAAGACCAACAACTGCGATGTGCAACACAAGCACGTATGGGAATTATTTCTGCCGCTTGGGATCTGTTCGCTTGGGGCGAAAGTCTGTTGCAATTCGATGGAACATTGCACCGTTTGAGTGCGGCAAATACCATTCAGACCTTGAATGCTATTCGGATTTTAGATTATCTGCTTTCATTAAAAGAAGCGGATTCGGAACGTGTCGGCATTACGGGAGGCTCCGGTGG
>JAISKM010000147.1 GCA_031261285.1 Candidatus Symbiothrix sp.
AAAATAAAAATGAATAAAATATGAAAAAGTTTAGCATTATAACCGTACAGAACATAGAAATTTCCATTGCAACGGAAAACAATGACGATTACATTTGCCTTACCGATATGGTAAAAGGTCAGGAGGGCGAAGACCATATTCGCAATTGGATGCGCAACCGCAATACAATTGAGTTTCTTGGCGCTTGGGAGATGCTGCACAACCCGACATTTAAAGGTGTCGAATTCGACACCTTTTTGCACGAAGCAGGTGCAAACCGTTTTAATATGACGCCTCGCAAATGGATTGAGGCGACCAACGCTATCGGTATGATTTCCAAAGCAGGACGAAACGGTGGAACGTATGCTCATAAGGATATTGCATTTGAGTTTGGTTCGTGGCTCAGTCCTGTGTTTAAACTCTATTTGATTACTGAATATCAACGCCTTAAAGAAGCCGAAACCAATCCAATGCTTGGTGAATGGAATGTGAAACGAGTACTTAGCAAAGTAAATTATACGCTTCATACCGATGCCGTACGCGACTTTGTAATTCCCAAAATTGATGTTGAACGCGAAAAGGCGTACGCTTACGCCGACGAGGCAGATATGCTTAATCTTGCATTGTGGAGTTGCACTGCCAAACAATGGCGCGAAGCAAATTCTGAACACGCAAAAAAAGGTTTAAATATACGCGATACGGCAAGTATCAACGAATTAGTAGTCATGGCAAATCTCGAATCGTTTAATGCTGAACTCCTGAAACGGGAAATGGACAAAGCCGTGCGCTATGCTTGCCTGCACGAAATGGCACAACAACAACTAACCCGCCTCAATGGCATAGATGCTGAAAAGGGATTTAGAAAATTGGAGGCGAAAAATGTTGTTGGTAAAAATGCGTGTTTTTATTCCCACTCAATCGTGGCGGGCGGTTTGGAACTGATGTCGTAGACCACGCGATTCACGCCCCGCACTTTGTTGATGATTTCGTTGGACACTTTGGCGAGAAATTCGTAGGGGAGATGTGACCAATCTGCTGTCATGGCGTCTGTGGAAGTTACAGCACGTAGCGCGACTGCATTTTCATACGTGCGTTCGTCGCCCATCACGCCCACCGATTGCACGGGCAACAAAATTACGCCTGCTTGCCACACTTGGTCGTAGAGGTTCCAATCACGCAAACCTTGAATGAAAATATCGTCCGCTTCCTGTAAAATACGCACTTTTTCGGGAGTGATGGCACCCAAAATACGCACGCCCAAACCCGGTCCCGGGAAAGGATGACGTTTAATCAAATGCTCTTTCATACCCAATTCGCGCCCTACCCGACGCACTTCGTCTTTGAACAGCAGTCGCAGAGGCTCAACGAGTTGCAGATTCATTTTTTCGGGCAATCCACCCACATTGTGGTGCGATTTAATCACCATTCCGGTGATCGACAGCGATTCAATAATATCGGGATAAATGGTGCCTTGCGCGAGCCATTTGATGTCTTTCAGTTTTTTTGCCTCTTGGTCGAAAATGTCGATGAAGCCTTTGCCGATGATTTTACGCTTTTTTTCGGGTTCGGTCACGCCGTCCAATGCCTTGTAAAAATAATCTTTGGCGTCAATTCCGAGTACGTTCAAACCCAAATGCGCGTAGTCTTCGAGCACTTTTTCAAACTCATTTTTGCGCAGCAAACCGTTGTCCACAAAGATACACGTCAGATTTTTGCCAATCGCTTTATTGAGCAGCACCGCACTCACAGAGGAGTCTACCCCACCCGACAGTGCCAGAATCACTTTGTCGTCGCCTATTTTGTCTTGCAGTAATTTAACCGTTGAATCAATAAAATTCGCCGGTGTCCAATCTTTTTTGGCGTTGCAGATCGTCAAAAAGTTATCCAAAAGCGTCGTACCTATCTCTGTATGAAACACTTCCGGATGGAACTGCACGCCCCAAGTTGGTTCGCCCTCAATGCGATAGGCGGCATTTTTCACGTCTGCCGTTTCTGCAATAGCCGTAAAATTCGCGGGCATTTGCGTGATGGTATCGCCGTGTGACATCCATACTTGCGAATCGGCAGGGATAGTTTGCATCAGCGCATCGTCTTTTTTGACGGGTGTCAACACCGCACGACCGTATTCACTGCTATCGCCTTTTTCCACTTTGCCACCGCTGCTATAAGCCAGATACTGAGCACCATAGCAGATTCCCAACACCGGATAATTGCCTCGAAGCGCAGACAAATCCGGCTTAAACGCCTCCGCATCATTCACCGAAAACGGACTTCCCGACAAAATCACGCCAATCACGGACACATCATCGACCGGAAACTTATTGTACGGCACAATTTCGCAATACATATTGAGTTCGCGCAACCGGCGACCAATTAATTGAGTCGTTTGCGAGCCAAAATCCAAAATAACAATTTTTTCGAGCATAATTTTTTGTTCAAACATATTTTTTGCAAAGATACGAAAAATTGTTTTACAACCGGTCGTAAAATAATTTTTCGTATCTTTGCATCATGAAAATCTTACGAAATAGATTATGTAAGAGTTTATCAGAAATAAGAAAATAACACCATGAAGAAGTCATTTTTAATAGCAGGACTTGCTTTCCTCACATTAGGAAGCATCCAAGCACAAACGCCCGAATGGGAAAATCCTGAAATTTTCGGCATCAACAAAGAGCCGGCACGAGCGACAGCCTTACCGTATAGTAATGAACAGCAGGCGATTGCGGATGTATATTCCGCTTCGCCCTACTACCAGTCGCTGGACGGTACGTGGAAATTTAATTGGCACAAACAGCCTGTCGACAAGCCCGAAGGTTTTTATCAAGCAGGCTATGATGTAAGCCAATGGGACACTATTCAAGTGCCGGGCAACTGGGAATTGCAAGGGTTCGGTACGCCGATTTATACGAATGTGAACTATCCGCATCCTAAAAATCCACCCTATATTGACCACAGCGACAATCCGGTAGGCTGTTACGTGCGCGATTTCAACATCTCCAAAGATTGGGACGGTCGCCGGGTATATCTGCATTTTGAAAGCGGATTGGCTGCCATGTATATCTGGGTAAACGGTCAAAAAGTTGGCTACAGTGAGGTAACTAAAAGTCCTGCCGAATTTGACATTACGCCTTACATCAAGCAAGGAAAAAATACCTTGGCGATTGAGGGCTATCGTTGGAGTGACGGCTCGTATCTCGAAGACCAAGATTTCTGGCGTTTATCCGGTTTCGACCGTAGTGTTTATTTATACAGCACCGGCCAAATTCGCATACAGGATTTCTTTGCCAAAGGCGATTTGGATAGTTCATACAAAAACGGATTATTTTCAGTAGATGTAACCCTGAAAAATCATAGAAATGATATCGTAGGGGCGACCCTTGCGGTCGCCCTGTTGGATGCAACCGGCAAAACGGTTTATACGGAATCTGCAAAGGAAACAGTTGGGGCAACCACAAGGATTGCCCTTACAAGAAAAATAACTGCGCCCCATTTGTGGAGCAACGAAACACCCTATCTATATACATTGTTATTGACATTGAAAGATGCCAACAATAAAACGATTGAAGTAACTTCATCAAAAATCGGTTTCCGCAAAGTAGAAATCAAAAATGCACAACTGTTGGTCAACGGAAAAGCCGTTTTGGTGCGCGGCGTAAACATTCACGAGCACAATCCGTACAACGGACACGTGCAGGACGAAGCCACGATGCGCAAAGACATTGCCTTGATGAAACAACACAATATCAATGCCGTTCGTACCAGCCATTATCCGCAAAGTGTCTTATGGTATAAACTTTGTGACGAATACGGTTTGTTCCTCTGCGACGAAGCCAATATCGAAACCCACGCGATGGGAGCCGAGTGGCAAGGCTGGTTTGACAAAGAAAAACACCCTGCTTATCGTCCCGAATGGGCTGCAGCCTACACCGACCGCGTAGTCCGTATGATGGAACGCGACAAAAATCACCCGTCCGTGATTGTTTGGAGTATGGGAAATGAAACCGGCAACGGTCCTGTCTTTTACGATTGTTACAACTGGTTGAAACAACGCGATACCACCCGTCCGGTGGCGTTTGAACAAGCGGGTGAAAACGAAGATACGGACATTGTTTGCCCGATGTATCCGGGCATGGAAAGCATGAAAAAATATGCTGCCCGCACCGATGTCACCCGTCCCTATATCATGTGTGAATACGCACACGCGATGGGCAACAGCACCGGCAATTTTCAAGAATATTTTGATGTAATTGCTACTTCTCCGCATACGCAAGGCGGATTTATCTGGGATTGGGTCGATCAGGGCATCGCAGCAACTGACGACAGCGGACGAAACTATTGGGCGTATGGCGGCGACATTGGCGGCTATCAATACACTCACGACCAAAACTTTTGCGCCAACGGTCTGATTACCCCCGACCGCCACCCGCATCCCGGATTATACGAAGTAAAGAAAGTCTATCAAGACATCTTGTTTCACGCAAAAGAGTTACCGCAAGGCATTATCACCATCGAAAACCGGTTCTTATACAACGATTTGAAAAATTACAATTTCAAATGGGAACTGCTTAAAAACGGCGAAAAAATTGCTGACGGCAACCTAAACATCTCACAAGCTGCCGGCACAAAAAAAGACATCACAATTCCTTTTCCTGCACTTAGAGGCGCGAATTTGAATACAGAATATTTTCTGAACATCTACGCTTACACCAAAAATGCGACAGAAATGATTCCTGCCAATCACGAAATTGCGCGCGAACAATTTTCATTCCCATCAAATAATTATTTCCCACCCGTAGGGGCGACCCTTGCGGTCGCCCAAGAAATCGTAAAAATCGTAAAAGAAAATCCCAACGAAATCGAATTAAAAGCCAACAACATAACATTAAATTTCAACAAAAAAGGCGGTTCTTTAGACGGCTATGCCTACAACAACAAACGTTTATTAGCATCCGGTCCGCAACCTGATTTTTGGCGTGCACCGACCGACAACGATTTTGGCAACCGGTTGCCTGAATTAGCCAACGTTTGGAAACAGGCAGGACGCAACAAAACGTTGAATAATTTCACAATTAACAAAACAGCAAATGAAGTCATCCTCACGTCTGAATATACTTTGAATGACGTGTCAAGCTCTTACACGGTGCGTTATACGGTTTCGGGCAACGGAACAGTTAAAGTGAACGTTTCGTGGAAAGCAGGCAAAAAAGGGTTGCCGGAACTGCCACGTTTTGGTACGCAGTTGCGATTGTCTTCCGAATTTGACAACTTTGAATATTACGGTCGTGGTCCTTGGGAAAACTATTCGGATAGAAATACGTCATCTTTCGTTGGCATTTACAACAGTACGGTTGCCGAACAAGGTTTCGATTACATTCGTCCGCAGGAAAACGGTAATAAGACCGGTGTCCGCTGGCTCACGCTCACCAACAGCGATGGCACAGGCATCAAAATCTCCGGCGCACAACCGTTAAGCGTGAAAGTGGCGCACAATCAGGCAGACGATTTAGATTTCGGCACACCAAAGAAAAACGCTCATCCAAGCGATGTAACGCCACGAAAAGAGGTGTTTTTGAACGTAGACTTGCTGCAACGCGGACTGGGTGGCGACAACAGCTGGGGACGATTGCCGCACGAGCCTTACCGGCTGTTGGGCGATTCGTATAGTTATGAATATGAAATAAGTGTAATCAAATAATAAGATATAAACGATGAGTATAAAGCGTATAATTGGAGCAATGGTAGCATTAATACTGTTGTTTCCTCTGGGAGAACTTTCAGCAAAGGATAAAAAGGAAATAAAGAAAACCGACCGGGAGTTGTGGTGTGATGCCTTGTATCGCATGGCAGCTCCCGTGTTGAGCAACATGAGCGAGGGCAAACTCCAGCAGAATATGTTGGTCGAATTAAGCCCGGCATGGGACGGTCGTGATAAGCGGGTGACTTACATGGAGGCGTTTGGACGGCTGATGGCAGGATTGGCTCCCTGGTTGGCTTTGCCGGACGACGCTACACCGGAGGGCAAACAGCGGAAACAGTTGCGGGAATGGGCATTGAAGAGTTACGCTCATGCCGTGGACCCGGATAGCCCCGATTATTTGCTGTGGCGAAAAGAAAATCAGCCGTTGGTGGATGCCGCGTATATCGCGGATAGTTTCCTGCGGGCATACGATCAATTATGGTTGCCGCTGGATGAGGGGACGAAAACGCGTTATGTGGAGGAGTTCAAACAACTGCGCCGGGTGGATCCGCCTTACAACAACTGGTTGCTTTTTTCGGCTACGGTTGAGACATTTCTGATGAAAGCCGGTGCAGGTGCCGATAAATACCGCATCAGTTCTGCCTTACACAAAATAGATGAATGGTATGTGGGCGATGGCTGGTATGCCGACGGACCGCATTTCGCGTTCGATTATTACAACAGTTTTGTGATTCACCCCATGTATGTGGAGTGTTTGGAGGTGGTCACTGACCGGAAACAGATTGCGCCTCGTGCCCGCTATGAAACGGCGGTGAAACGGATGCAACGTTTTGGTATCATCTTGGAACGGTTAATCTCTCCCGAAGGCACGTTCCCGGTGTTCGGGCGCTCCATCACCTATCGTTCGGGGGCTTTGCAAGCATTGGCTTTGCTGGCTTTGAAAGAGCAACTCCCCCAAGAATTGAGCAATGGACAGGTGCGTGCCGGCATGACGGCGGTTGTTGGACGGATGTTCGCATCCGGTCAAAATTTTAATGCCGGTGGATTTTTAACACTTGGCTTTAATGGCTCTCAACCCAATATCTCGGATAGTTACACCAACAATGGCAGTCTATACCTTGCCTCGCTGGCTTTTCTGCCTTTGGGATTGCCGGCAGATCATCCGTTCTGGACAGCTCCTGCCGAAATGTGGACATCGAAAAAAGCATGGGGCGGCGAACCGTTTCCGAGAGATCATGTTTACTAAAAATGCCTGTTTTTGAAAAGTTTACCATTTTTATGAACATTATGTCGCAGTTTTTTGTTATCTTTGTAGAAATAATTTTACTAATTTAAAATAGAACAACATGAAAAATTCAGGTTTATTCATTGGATTGGGTATTGGAGTAGTCTTAGGGGCTGCTATCGGCGCGTATTTGGCATCTGACGATGAAGCCAAAGCAGAATTGATGGACAACATCAACGACAAAGTAGGCACTGCCAAAGACAAATTGGGCAAATTGGCGGATGAAGGTTTGGAAAAATTCGGCAAAGTGAAAGAACGGTTGACACAGGCTGCTGAAGAAAAGTATGCCGAAGCTAAAGTAAAGGTAGCTGAGGCAGAAGGACTTATTGCAGAAGCTAAACACAACCATTAATCATGGAACCGGAATATAAATTAGGAGAAATTCTAACTTTGCTGAAAATTGACCTGCTTGATTTGGGGGCTACAAAGTTGGAACTGCTGAAGTTGCAGACGTTTGAAAAATCGTCGCGACTTGGCTCGTTGATTTTGTGGGGATTCATCGTGATCAATCTGATTTTTTTCGCCTCGCTGTTTGCTTTCATCGCTTTGGGCTTTTTGTTCAGCGATTGGGTCGGTGATCATGCAGGTGGATTTGGCTTAGTTGTACTGCTCTATTTGGTTATTTTAGGAATTTTGTTGGTGTTTCGCAAGGGCATTTGCACCTGGATTCAAAACAAACTCCTGACCGAACTGGATCCGAATTTAGCAAAAGAAACCGAAAAATAAAACAACATGAGTACAAAAAAATTAACTCCGCTGGAGGTCTTGAAAAAGCAAGAAGCGCGCTTAAAAATAGGTGTAAGTGCCTTGACTGAGGTTGTGCACGAAGATTGCAGGTATTTATACAGTCACATTGGACCGTTGTTGGGTGATTCGGCTTTGGATGCAGTAAGTTCCAAAATGCCACCAATCGTGCAATCGCTGATGAATCGCCGGCAACCCTGGCAAGAACAACCGGAACCTCAATCGCCGCTGACTCTATTGGCAGCAGGAGCGTTGGAAATCGCGCCGTTTCTGTTAGGATTCGGCAAAGGCAAGGTTGCTCGTTTTGCGCTTGGATTACTTGCTAAACGGATTTTGAAGAAAAAATAATCCCTTTTTGGGGCTATTTTTTCAACAATCCGTAACATATCCTCAGAATTAGTTGCACATTCAAAAAAAATCAAGACCTTTGCACCAATTCTATGCCGGCGAAGTGTCGTCAATTACATAGAGCGCAAAAAAATATAGCATACCTACGGCATGCGGGAATGGTCGACGAACATTAGTTTCTACCGGGCTTTCCATTCCCGACGGAATGGACGGCGGGTTGAGAAAAGCTCTTTCAGGGCATAGTTCTATCAGATTACTGCATTTTGCAAGTGCCGTTGAAGACTGCGCCCGGTTCGATTTCGACGGAGCCGGCCACTACATCGCCTGTGAAAACGGATGTTGCTTTTAGGCAAAGTGTTTCTTTAATTGTTACATTACCTTGAACAGAACCGATTAGGTCGGCATTGGTGCAAAAAATATCGCCAATAACTTCGGCCTGCGGACCAATGATGACTTTGCCGCCACATTCGATCAGTCCTTCCACTTTTCCATCAATGCGCAAGTCTTCCTCCGCCTGAATGCTGCCTTTAATCAGCGTGCCTGTGGTCAATGCGTTGTGCGCAATGCCAGAAGAATTAGTATCTTTACTCATAAATTTCACGTTAATAGTCGTTTCGACTACAAAGGTATAATTTTTTTTGCACAACACAAAATAAAATCGTAATTTTGTCAAAAAAATAATGCAACTATGCAGTACTTAGAATTAAAAGAAATGAAATTTCACGCCTACCATGGGGTGATGGCACAAGAACGAAAAGTTGGAAACACGTATACGGTTGATTTGAAACTCGCGTTCGATTTTTCGCGCGCGATGCAGACCGACGATTTGAACGATACTATCAATTATGCGGCTGTGTATGCCCTGATTGACCGGGAAATGGCAATTCCGTCTAATCTCATCGAACATCTGGCTGCGCGTATTTTGGAAAAAATTCATGCGTCGTTTCCTCAAATTAAGCAACTGGAAATTCGTGTAGCCAAGCAAAATCCCCCTTTTGGTGGCGATGTTAAACAGGCTGCAGTGGTGATTGTGCAGAATTATTAAATTTTTCTCGAAGGTTGGCTCTCGTTTGGCAGGGGTTGGCACTGAAAATTTTTGTACCCTCAAATTTTTTAAGGAAAATTTAGATTTCCGCATTGTTTTTCAAAATAAAAGTTTTAACTTTACGCCCGATATTAATACGGTAATAAATTTGCTTATGATATAAAAAACAACATAATGTGCCAATGGTACATTGCAAGACATATTAGAAAAGCGTTATAGCTTACATTCTGGTGTTGTGAAATCTCGAAAATTTCTATTGATGACCAAGAGTAAAGCGAAGACGCTCACGCTACGGCGTGGGCTTTATTCATTTTATTTGGTCATCAGGTATTCGAGAACCTCACAGCGCAGATAACTTAGAGTTTTGTCCGCGCTTTTTTTATGTCTATATATGAAGTAAAATAACAGATTTATTACAAAAAATAAAAATTAAGATTATGCAAGGATTTAAAAAATGCTCAAATGGACACTATTACAACGATGGTTTGCCACAGTGTCCTTACTGCTCGGGTGGAGCTACAGGTGACGTCGAAACAAAAACGACTACGGGCGATGCTTCAACGGTATCTACGGGTGGAGGTAGTTCTGATGGTAAGACACAAGTAATTGGTAATTTGGGTACCAATGCTCCAACAACACCCGATGGAGAAACTGTTGGGATGCCGCGTAACAATGCTCCTTCATCCCAACCGTCTAATAGAACCGTTTTTATCACTGAAACGCCGGTAGAAACAAACGATGGCCGGGTTCATGTTGTGCCGGGAGTTCGCAGCACTCGTAGATTAGTGGGCTGGTTGGTTACTTATACATTGGATCCGATGGGCGTTGATTTCAAATTGTATGAAGGCCGGAATATTATCGGACACGATGCAGACTGTAATATCACTGTGGATGATAATGTCATGTCCGGTAAACATGCTATTCTTTTGTTTCGTGCGGATAGATATTCACTAACAGACAGTCAATCTTCTAACGGCACATTCGTGAATGATGAAGATATAGACCTTGAGCCACGTTATCTGAATGACGGCGATGTGATTCGCATGGGCAAAACGACATTCAAATTTAGAACTTCACTTTAATTTTCAAATCGTATGAAACGCACATTTTTATCTTTTGTATGCCTTATTTCTCTCTGTGCTTCGTTGCAGGCACGAGGGGGAATCAAGCAACCTGCTGTTTTTGTGAACGATACTGTTTCTTTTACATGGCATGAAGACAATCCCGAACAGAAGCAGAAAGCCGATTTTGTGTTGAAAGATGAGAGCGACAAGCCGGTCAATTTTGATTTTGCATGCCAATCTCCCAATGTGGCGGATGTGGAGAAACAGAAAACCATTCTTTTCTTATGGGAAGATATGGCTCAACACGGCACAGGGCAGTTTAATTTCACAAAAAACGCACTGTCCGGCTTTTTCAATGAAGTCAGCATCTCTGCCGATAAATTTGCCGTTGCTGCTTTTAACAGAAGAAAAAATGAGCCTCTTTCGCTCAAGCAACTAACCGGTGGTTTTGTAAGCGATAAATCACAGATACTAAGTGCAATACAACAATACAAACGTAGCACTGAAACGTACCGGGAGTTTCCGAATCGTTCGGATATGTACACTGCCATCAGGGAGGGATTGGAATTGTTGCAATCGGGCGAGGAAAATGTGAAGGCAATTGTGGTGTTTACCGCCGGTTATTCCATGAAAAATTCCGGTTCCGATTCTGAACCGCAAGTATTGCTCAAGGCTCAAAATGTGCATATTCCGGTTTATGTGATAGAATACATTACTAAATCCGGTCTTGCTTCCGAGCCTGAAAATTTTGCAAAAAGCACGTATGGTTTGTTTCAATATTATACGGCGGCGGATCAGGCAAAAAACGGCTTGAAGGATATTTATGCTACTATGACCAAACGGTATCTGGGACAAGATTATAAGATAAATTTTCCGTTTAAAGCCAAGCCGGACGGCAAAACTCATTCCTTTGGATTGACTGTGAGTGGCGTATCGCAAGACCCGGTTTCGATCACCGCTCCTGCCTTTTCTCTTTGGGTGTGGATACAGGATAATCCGGTTCTTGCGATTGGTATTGGGGTGTTAATCCTTTTGCTTATTATGTTAGCCATTATATGGATAATAAAAAGCCGGAAAAAAAGAGAGGCTGCTCAGCAATCAGAAATTGAACGAATCGAAAAAGAACAACAAGCAGTAGCCGCCGCCGCACGTGACGAAGCCGCAAAAAATAAGCAGGATTTGTTGGCTTATCAACAAGGAGAGGAACGAAAAAAACAAGAAGCTCAAGAACAAGCGGAAGCCGAACGCTTAACTCTACAGATGCAAACCAAAAATTTGTATCCACGCCTGCAATGTAAAGTCGGCAATGAAACATTTAGCCACAATGTCAATGCCATAACTACTACCATCGGCAGAAAAGAGGACAATGATTTGATTTTGTCGAATGGCACCGTGTCAAGTCATCATGCTAAAATTACTTTTACAGGGAGTGGTTTTGAGATTTTTGATATGAAAAGCACCAACAAAGTGATCGTAAACGGACAGTTTGTAGAGCATGCCACTTTAAAAAATGCCGATATTATAGGATTAGGCGAAACGGTAATAACTTTTTATTTATAAGCGGAATGAAACTAAATTATATAGCAGATTTTTCCCTTTGTTCCAACGTGGGATTGGTACGCCAAAAGAACGAAGATAATTGTGGATATGCCCTTCGTACGCCGAATGGCGACCTTTTTGTTGTGTGTGATGGCATGGGTGGACATGTGGGAGGCGCTACAGCTTCAAAAATTGGAGTGGAAAAAATTATAGAATACTTTCAAAAAGAAAACTATTCAAATCCACAGCAGGCATTAGTAGATGCACTCACCTTTGCGAATGCACAAATACTGGGAACTGCGATGGAGAATCCCGAACTGAAAGGGATGGGAACAACCGCTTGCGTTGTGTTGATACAAGGTGATGAGGCTTGGATCGCTCACGCAGGAGATAGCCGCATCTATCTCTACGTGGAGAAAGATGAATTGCTGCATCGCATTACAACGGATCATTCTTATGTGCAAAAAGTGTTGGTGGAACAAGAACACATGTCTGAAGAAGAAGCTGAAAGGCATCCCAAGAAAAACATTATCTTAAATGCTTTGGGAATTAAAGCCGATTTTAAGCCCGAAGTAATCAGCAAGCCTATCTTGCCTGCCAAAGGTGATATTTTCTTGATTTGCAGCGATGGTTTGACGGGGATGGTTGACGACCCGACCATCGAAGAGGTGTTAGAAAAAGACACTTTTTTGAAAGATAAGGTGGAAGAGTTGATAGATCTTGCTATAGAAGGTGGTGGAAAGGATAACATTACCGCACAACTGATACAAATCATCCAAAGCCCTCACCCCAAGAGCGTGTTTGCTGACAAGAATCCGGAATGGCGAAAAAAGAAAACGTCGCAAGCAACAGGATCAAAGCAAAACAATAAGGTTTTAATAATCACTGTAGTGGCGATTGTGCTCGTAGCATTAGCTGTCGCGGTACATAAATTTTATGAGATACCTATTCCTAAACAAATTCAAAAATTAGAGTTACAAAAGGAGGCGCTAAAAGAACCGGTATCTAAGGCAAAGAAAGACTTAGAAGATATAGAGGAAAAACTGAATGCACTCAAAAAGGATTCCGTTGATGCTAAATTAACCTGGAAGAAATCTATTGCCGAAAAAATGGTAGAAAAAGCAGAAAAGAAGTACTCTAAGGACACCATTGAAATTAATACGAAAATAAACTCTTTACGCACAAAATTATGAAAGTAATAACTATCGGACGACATACAAACAATGACGTCGTCATTAACGATTCCAAAATATCGCGCAATCATTTGCAAATCATCCAAGATGATAGCAACCAATTTAAGTTAGTGGACTTTAATTCCACCAACGGCACTTTTGTGAATGGCCGGCGAATTTCCGGAGAAGTACAACTCCACCCTAATGACAGTGTCAAAATTGCTGATAGTATATTGCCATGGCAAACCTATTTTGATGAAAAGCCAAATAAACCAAACAAACCGGCAGACAGTGTGATGCCTCTAACGCCTGCAAAATCCAACAGCAAGCTATGGATTATTGTAGCGGCGGCTTTAGTTAGTGTACTTTTGATTGGCGGCATTTCTTTTGTTGTGATTAACAATAATAAGAAAACCGAACAGGCGCAAATAGCCGAGCAAGAACAAAAAAAGAAAGAAGCACAAGCACAACAAATAGAGCAAGAAGCAATGGATGCTGTGCAGGCTGCAGTTGATTTGCGCATTGCAGCTGAGGAAGCCACTCGCATAGCAGCACAATCTAAGTCCAAAGAAGATATAGAATTACGAGACAAAGCAATAGCCGCTCAGAAAAAAGCGGAAGAAGACGCAGAGAAGAAGAAGAAAGCAGTAGAAGAAGAAGCCAAAGCAAAAGTTGATGCAGCTAACAAAAAAGCAAAAGCAGAAGCTGTTACTGCGAAGCAACTTCAAGAGGAATTAACTAATAAGCAACAAGCGTTTGATAAAAAGGAGAAAGAAAAACAGGATAGCCTTGACAGAGTCAACATAGCCTTAAAAGAAGCTCAAGCCAGGAATGCTCAAACAATTCAGTTTAACAAGTTGCTTGAAAATGGAGTTGTAACTGAAACTCTTTTAACATCCGTGTGCAATCATTTTCAGTATAATGTGCCAGAGGGATTAACTGCAAAAAAAACACTCGAACAAAAATTTAATGACAAAAATACGAGTATCGAGCGGAGAACAGAGATAATAGTTGAAATAAGTAAACAAGGCCATGGAAAATAAATCTTTACCAACAGGCACTATCCTAAACGGGAAATACCGCATCGAAAAAGTTCTCGGAGCAGGTGGTTTTGGCATCACCTATTTGTGCCTGCACGTTCACACAGGCACTTATTATGCTGTGAAAGAACATTTTATCAATGATAAATGTGTGAGAGATACGCGAACAAAGCAAGTTACATTGTCCGGTATTTCGGGAGAACAATATGAGGAGTTTCGGCAAAAGTTTGTAAGGGAAGCCCGAACATTAGCCAATCTGAACCATCCTAATATCGTGAAAATATTGGATGGGTTTAATGAAAACGGCACCTCTTACTTTGTGATGCAACTGGTAGAAGGACGTAATTTAAAAGAAATCATTGAAGAAAAGCAAGGTCCATTGAGTTATGAAATGGTCGTTAATTACATTGCTCAATTGACGGAAGCGGTGGGCTACATTCACGACAGAGAGATGTTGCATCGCGATATAAAGCCCGAAAACATCATGATTACGCCTCAGCATCGCGTAATCTTGATTGATTTTGGTGCTGCCCGCACATTTGTTCAAGACCAAATCGGTGGACATACGATCATTCTTACACCCGGCTATGCACCATTGGAACAATATGATAAAGTTTCACCGAGAGGGGCTTATTCCGATATTTATTCCATTGGAGCGGTTCTCTATTATGCGCTCACTAAACAGATACCGGAAAATGCCCAAGGCAGACTGTATAACGATCCACTGCGGGCACCTAAGTCAGTAAATCCTGCTATACCGGAGGTGGCTAATCGCACGATCATCAAAGCGATGAGCGTGCACAGTGCACACCGGCATCAAAGCATAGAAGAATTTAAGCGTGACTTGTTGGGTGCAGATGTGGCTACACCTATAAAAGTTGTTACGATTGGGAGAAGACCTAACAATGATGAAGTAATAAAAGATGAGAAGGTGTCACGCCACCATTTACAAATTATTCAGGAAACGAACGGCAATTTCCGTTTAATAGACCATTCTACGAACGGCACTCTTGTGAACGAGAGGAACATACACCATGGCGAGATTTGGCTCCAGCCAACCGATGTCGTCAGAATTGGAGATACGACACTGCCGTGGCAGAGTTATTTTGTCGAAGTGGCTCCAAGAACTACTGTGGTAAATTCAGGTAACACAAATACCGGAACAAATTCAGGTGTTGATTCCGGCTCACATTCAGGATGGGATGCACCGGAACCTACAGGGTTTGGTTGGTATCGGAAAGTGCTGAATCAATATGCTGATTTTAGCGGAAGAGCACGAAGAAAAGAATATTGGATGTTTGCGTTATTCAATATGATTTTTGCGATTACAGCCATGCTTTTAGACCATGCTTTGGGAACAACTATTGACTATATGGCTTATGGATGGATCTATATTCTGTATTGTTGTGCCGTATTTATACCCGGATTTGCAGTTGGTGTGCGCCGGTTACATGATATAGGCAAAAGTGGTTGGATGTTTTTAATTGCACTCATACCGTTTATTGGAGGTATTTGGCTTTTGGTTCTTCTGTGTAAAGACAGTGAGCCGGTTGAGAATGACTGGGGAGATAATCCTAAACAATAATTAAAATATGAAAGTAATAACAATCGGGCGTAGCTCGCAAAATGAGATCGTGATAAACGACGAAAAGGTGTCACGTCATCACTTACAAATCATCCAGGATGATTATGGTAATTTCCGTTTAGCAGACTTCGGTTCTACTAATGGAACATCTGTCAACGGCAGAAGAGTAACGGGCGAACTATCACTTAGCCCCGGTGATGTCATTGTGATTGGGAACACGACTTTGCCGTGGCGAAATTATTTCCCAAGTGATCAAAGCACAGCAACCGGTTCAGGTTATACTCCTCCGACAAATAATGTTGATGACAGACGTCCAAGCGACAATTGGTACACAAAACCGTGGCATCAATACGCTGATTTTAGAGGAAGAGCCAGACGAAAAGAATATTGGATATTTTCCTTAGTTAATTCACTAATCATTGGACTTACCTTGGGTTTAGGGTTTGGTCTGATGTTTGCCGGTGGAATGGGTGCAAGTGAAACAATTGCTGTTGTTGGACTAATACTCACCATTCTTGGTGGACTATTTTCTCTTGCTGCATTCATACCATCGTTAGCCGTTGCCATAAGACGTTTGCATGATAGTGGCAAAAGCGGTTGGTGGTATTTGATTTGTTTGGTTCCTTGCGTAGGTGGTCTAATTCTGTTTATCTTTATGCTATTGGATAGTGAGCCCAGCGAAAATCAATGGGGCAGAAATCCTAAACAATACTAAACGATGCAAGTAATAACTATCGGGCGAAACCCCAATAATGAAGTTGTCATTAACGACATTAAAGTGTCACGCAACCATTGTCAAATCATTCAAGATGAGAGAGGCAATTTTAGAATGGCAGACTTTGGTTCCAGAAATGGAACGTTTGTGAATGGCAGGCGAGTATCGGGAGAAATATATCTTAACCCTACGGATAGTATTCGGATTGGCAATACGACTTTGCCGTGGAGGGGTTATTTTGGTGCTCCTGTACATCAAAGTGCGTATGCATCATCTCCTCCGCCGCCGCCTATTGTTATTAACAATAACAACAACATAGTGAATCCGTATCCAAGAAGCAGGAAAAGTATGGGAGCAGCCTTATTATTGACGTTTTTCTTTGGTCCGTTGGGATTGTTTTACGCATCAATCACCGGTGGAGTAATAATGACAATCCTGTCAATAATAGTTCTTCCACTAACCCTTTTCGCAGGCTCTGTAGGCGTTTGGCCAATTTGCATGATTTGGGCAGCTATATCCGTAAACGATTATAATAACGGGAATTAACATTTTACGCAAGTTAACTCAAACAAATATATCAGCAGTGGTTTAATGGTGGCACATTTACAGCGATAACTAACGAAATGGCAATAAAACAGGTTCAAAAAATATGAAAGTAATAACAATCGGTAGAGGACATCAAAATAACATTGTCATAGACGAGAGTGATAAAAATGTTTCCAGAGAACATTTAGACATCGTGAAAGATGACAACAAGCGATATAAGTTGATTGATCATTCGCGCAATGGAACGTATGTTAACGGTAGAAACATAAAAGATAAAGCCATTTACCTGATTGCCGGCGATGAGGTGAAAGTCGGCAACGCTAAATTGCCTTGGCTGAGCTATTTTAAACCTGAAACAAACGAACCGCCTGTTAGAATGTTTGATTCGGTTCTGTTGGAGAGCATTGTAGAAAAACTTGCCAAAGGCTGTTTCACATGGACAGAAACGGAACTGCAATTTCAGCAGAATTACGCCAAAGAACTTGAAGACGCATTAGAACTTTATCGACGGAACAATCCGCCTGTTACACCGGTGTTAGAATAAGGAACGAACGTAAAAAAAGATGAAAGTAATCACCATCGGCAGAAGTCACAACAATGACATCGTAGTCAACGAGTCGCAAGTATCGCGTCACCATGTGCAATTGGTGCAACACGACAATGGTGTTGTGACCCTGTCGGATATGGGATCGAAAAACGGCACTTTTGTCAATGGACAACGGATTTATGGCGAAGTGACGTTGCACACCAATGATAAGGTAAAAATTGGGTATACAACTTTGCTTTGGCAAAACTATTTTCCCGCTAAAAAAGTAACGACAACTACCAATAATAGGTGGTGGTGGATAGGTGGTGTGGCGGCAGCGATTATAGCTGTGATCGTTTCAATTTTTGTGTATTTGTATGTTGAAAATAAAAATTTTTATTTTGAAGGGGATTATCCACAGCCGGAATTGATAAAGATTTCAGAAAATGGAACGGAATATAATATAGAAGCCGTTCCGGGACATGTTCTGATGTATTTTAAAGATGGTACGTCCCATTTTCAAGCATCAAAACTCATCAAGCAATTTGGAGGAAAAATCATAGAGCAAATGCCTGATTTTGACTATTATTTAGTTAAAATAACCAAAGGTCAGGAATCTGACTTTATCGGACAAATGAAGTCGCAATCGTGTGTAGAGTATGTGTTTCTAAACGGTGTAAGTTACCCTACTTCAACAATATTAGTAATGGATCAGTTTACAGCAGATGATGATGATATGAGAGAGATGGGAATGTCGCATGGAGAGGCTGTTTCTACCATGATATTCGACTTTGCAGAAACGCCCCGCAACCAGTCGCACATTATTGATATTTTTAGAGAGTCCCAACAATTAAGGGGACAGCGGTTAAGCTTTGATAATCTCGTTTGCACGTCTTTACAAGGGCATGTAGGACTGTCTGACAATGAAGTTGCATTAATCAACATGTCATTTGGCCATGGAATTAGCAAACGTGATAACGTTTATTATTGGCATCAAGCTAATGAAGAAGAAAGAATGTCATATATTAAAGCAGAGCAAGAAAGTTATGAATTGTTAGCTGAATGTATAGAAAAAATAGAAAGCAATGGACATTCTAATTTTGTGATAACTAAAGCATCCGGAAACGAAGCACTACTTGAATACGATCAACGTATTATTGATCAATTAGATTCCGCATACATTGAAGCACTACAGCGACACATGATCATAGTTAATGCACACGATAGGAAACGAAAGAACATTTACTCAAATGATGTAACACAATACAATTCATTAGTTACAAAAATAGATATATCCGAGACGGGTAACCATTTTGTTAATGGTCAACTTTATGGATGGGCTGGAACTTCTTTTGCAGCTCCGCAAATGTTGGGTTATATTGATAGAATTATTGAAGATTATGATCTATCGGCACAAGAAGCCCTAAAAGCGGTTAGAGAAGTCGCTCCTCGCGAACCGAACGATACTCTAAGTTTTGCAAAATTGAATTTAATCGCTTCAAAAATAAAGCAGCAAAAGGAAAAAACGACCAATTTTGATTTATCAGGCGAATGGCGATGGATGTCAGATAGAATTGTTACCGATAATGCAGGTGAAAGAGTGCCTGATGCTGACTTTACGCTTGAATTAGAGCAATCGAGCAATAAAATTTCAGGTTATTACATGGCAGTGGCAATGGGCGGAAATAGAATAGATACAGGTGAAGAAATTCATACAAATAATGCAAAAGGTTATAATAGTGATGGAAATGCAATAATAGGTAGCATAATAGAAAATGTGGCTACCGTCAAATTCACAAGTGAAAGTTGGGGTGGCAGTGGCACTGCGACTATAAAAATTTTGTCTGAAAACAAAATAGAATGGACAATAATCTCATCCAATGGCGACCACTATGCACCTACAAATGTTATTCTGTATAGAAATTTACCAAAAGAAGGCGATGTTGATGAATATTATACACAGCCAACAGATTATACGGGAAACGATGCTACAATGATTTTTACAAGAATAAAAAATTATTCAAGGATTTAAAAATGCGCCACATAAATAAAAATATGGCAAAAATAAAAATATGAATACAAAACGCATTTCATCAAAATGGATTGGCTCGCTCGAAGCGAACGAAATCTTTGTTTTCGGCAGCAACCTTGCAGGGCAGCACGGTGGTGGAGCGGCACGAGTGGCTTACGCAAAATTTGGCGCAGTATGGGGGCAAGGCGTTGGCTTGCACGGACGAACCTACGCCATTCCCACCATGCAGGGCGGCATAGAAACCATTGCACCGTATGTTGATGATTTTTTAAACTTTGCCAAGTCGCACCCCAAACTGAAATTTTTGGTAACAGAAATTGGTTGTGGAATTGCAGGTTTTACGACCAAAGAAGTGGCACCACTGTTCCGTCGCGCTATTGACGACAATATTGAGAATGTATATCTGCCTGAGAGTTTTTGGGGATGGATTGAATTTTACAATAATATATAATTACAATATGGAAGATAACAACGCTTCATTCCGCGAACTCGCCCCCGGCACCGCCCTCCTCAATGGCACCTACACCATTGAGCGCACGATTGGAGCAGGCGGCTTTGGCATTACTTATTATGCCAAACATACGGGATTAAACAATTACTATGTTATTAAGGAATTTTTCCTTGATGGTCGCTGCGTGCGCAATACACAGGCAAAGACGGTCATTACGCAAGGTATCAACGAAGACACTTATCAAAAATACCGGCAAAAATTTATCGAAGAAGCGCAAACATTGGCAAAACTTGATCATCCAAACATTGTCAAAGTGATGAATGTCTTCGATGAAAATAATACCTCTTACATTGTGATGCCGTTTGTAGAGGGAAAAACCCTCCAAGGATTAGTCGAAAAACATGGGCAGTTGGATTATAATACTGCTGTTAATTACATCGGGCAATTATCTGAAGCCGTGGGGCATATCCATAAAAAGGATATTTTGCACCGCGATATTAAGCCTGACAATATCATCGTCACGCCTAAAAACACCGTAGTGCTGATCGACTTCGGTTCGGCTCGCGAATTTGTTCACGACAAAACACAAAGCCACACGACCATGCTCACTCAAGGCTATGCTCCTTTGGAACAATATGCCGCTAATAGTCGAAAAGGGGCTTATTCGGATATTTATGCAATCGGGGCTACTTTGTATTTTGCTATCACAGGGCAAAAACCCTTAGATGCAACTTCTCGCACGATGGAAACGATGCCCGAACCGCGCGAATTGAACACTGCCATTTCAGAAGATGCCAATCGCACCATTATGAAAGCGATGCAGATGAAAGCAGAAAACCGGCATCAAAACATCCAAGAGTTTATGGATGATTTGCTGGGAGTAAGACCATCAGATCCAATTGTCGAAGACAAAGCAGGCAGTGGCTCGAAAAGCAAAATGTGGATTGCAATTATAATTGCACTTCTGCTGGGCATTGCCGGTTTAGTTCTTTGGATAACTTTACACAAGAAAGAGCCAACAGTCACCACAGTTGTGCAAAATAACCAAGTTACCGATAAAAAAATGACTGTTTATGGTGATGAATATGTTTACACGGGACAAATAAAAGATGGTGTTCCGCACGGGCAGGGCAAGGCCGTGTTCAATCCCGGTGACAAAGATGATAGAATACACTATGAAGGGGCTTTCATCAATGGTTATCGAGAGGGGAAAGGACTGCTACAATACAACGATGGTATGTCTTACGAAGGGGATTTTGTAAAAAACGAACTTGAAGGACGCGGGAAACTGCAATTTGGTGATGGCCGTTATTACGAAGGCTCCTTTAGCCATAGTCAACGAAACGGATATGGTAACTATACCGATGCCGCAAAAAAACAACATCGTGGCGAGTTTAAAGACGACAATTTGGTCAGAGAAATATAAAAGTAAAACAAATGAAATAATAAAGAAAATGAAAAAGCACTATTTTAATGTTATAAGAGTGTTCATCTTTGGCATCGTTTTATTGAGCAACGTCAATCTATTTACGACAAATGCACAAAAGATAAACAAAGAGGTTGTGATTACTCCAAATGCGATCGTAAAGAGAGGCAAACCTGCATCAGTTGCACCCAAAGAGCCGGAGATTTATTTAAACGTATCGCCAAATGATGTCGGTTTTGATTATAAACGTGACAATAGTTTACTAACAATCAAAACAAATGCACGCACGGTGAGTGTTTCCGATATGCCAAGTTGGTGCAGTTACGAATTGGCCGGCGATCATGATTTTTTAATGCTGACTTGTGCTGAAAACTCAGGTACGACTATTCGGTCAGGAGTATTTAAAATTAATGCCGATAATAAAATAGCCACTGTTTCCGTGACGCAAAATGCAGCAGGAGCCTTTTTCAATGTTTCTCATTCAACGATTGTATTTGAATACCCGGCTTTATCTCAAAATATACCGGTTTATGTCACATCCAATTATCAGAATTGGGAAGTGACATCAGATGCTAATTGGTGCCGGGTTTTTAAAACAGACAATGGTTTTCAAGTGATTAGTAGTGTGAACACAGGTAACGCCCGCACTGCCACACTGTTCATCAAAGCAGGCGAGGTGATCAAGCCTGTGAGTGTGATTCAAAATGCCGGATCTGCACCATACGCACGCAATACTTTGCTACAAAAGGCGATGAGTACCGGGGAGTCATATCCGTTGCAGGGCGGAAAATATAAAGGAAACACAGCACAAGCTCAATCAAAAACGATACGTTCCGGTTTAGGCTTTTGTTTATGGAATGAGGGAGATATTTATGTGGGAGAATTTGCTAAAAATTTAAGAAATGGCGATGGCATTTTTATAAAGCCCGATGACTATCAAATAGCGGGTTGTCCGGATGCTCAATTTTTTGTTGGACAATGGAGCAATGATAAAAAAGTACAAGGCAGTCTCTATGACTATCTGGGTAATTTGGTTTACACCGGTGACTTTTCCGGCGACAGACCATCCGGTATCTATCCGTCAGGGAGTGCATTTTCTAACTATAAGTTCGAATTTATCAAAGATAACAACAACAATGTATATGTGGGCGAAACGTACAATGGCAGTCCGAATGGCTATGGTTTCTACCTTTGGACTACTGGCGATATGTGCTATGGCAGTTGGGAAAACGGGCAAAGAACCGGAGGCATTCTTATAAAATTGGATGGAACAATCACAACTGATTAATGAGCATAATTTAAAAAATCACATCACCCATGGCACAGTCCTTTTTAAACGAATATGAAATTTTGCATGCGACCATCGCGCACGAGGGTGCATTTGCTACCGTCTATAAAGTGCGACACAAGCAATTAGGCTACATTCGCGCCATTCGCGTGTTGCGCGAAGCCATTGTGGACGAACACGATGAGAAGTATCAAAAATTTCTTGCCGAATGTCAGTTGTTGTTGCGGCTGGGCAACGGCGGGCACCCCAACATTGTGCGTATCGCCCAACCACGCCTGCTGCAAGGGCATGCGCTGGTGGAAATGGAATATGTGAATGGAAAAGATTTGAACGATTACATCGCTGAGAAAAATCAATTTATTCCCATACACGAAGTCTTGCGATTTGTTCACGAAATAAGCAGTGCCTTGGCTTATTGTCACGAAGGAATTTACGAGTTTTGTATGGACCGGGAACACGACAATTTGCGCGATGATCCCGAAGATGGCAGCAAGGTATTGCTTGATGCGTCTACAAAAAAACGGTTGGTAGATAAATACAAAGTGATACACAATGATATACACTCCAAAAATATTATCCGAAAATACGATGGAAGTTTTATCCTGCTTGATTTTGGTTTATCCATTCAAAACGGTACAGTGGTTAAAAGCAGTACTCGAAAAGGGGGCGCAGCAGAGTATAAAGCACCGGAAAAATGGAGAAATGAGGGACTTATTTCCGAGCAAACGGATATGTACAGTTTCGGCATCCTGATGTACGAAATGTTAGCAGGACAAGTACCTTTCCCCTACGTTGAGAAAACAGTTTCAGCCAAAGCCGAATACGAACTGATGCAGCAACACGAAACTAAAGAACCTGCACCCATCGAACCTTTACGCCGTACGGCTTTTGAACGGGCACATCCGAACAAAAAGTATGAAAAAGACTATCCCGATTGGCTCGAACCGGTGATTATGAAATGCCTTGAAAAGAAGTCTATAGACCGTTACAAAAACGGGCAAGTGTTGTTTGAAGAAGTGGAAAAGCATCTGGCCGAAGCCAACGAGCATGCCAACAATGAAGCCGTTAAAAAGTTGCAGACAGAAAACAATCAGTTGGCTCACAAGATCACGCAGTTACAACAACGCAATAAGGATTTAGAAACTCAAAAAGTGGATGCCGATAAGAAAATTAAGCAATTGGAAAAAGAAAAAACCGAAATAGAAAAAGAAAGGGCAAACTTGCAAAAACAAACAGAAGATGCTGAAAATCAGCACAAAATGGGCGATAACTATTACTATGAAAAAAATTACGTCGAAGCCGTAAAATGGTACAAAAAAGGTGCTATTCAAGGTAATTCTTCCGATCAAACTAATTTGGGCTGGATGTATCGAAATGGTTATGGCGTGGTAAAAAATTACATCGAAGCTGCAAAATGGTATCGAAAAGCTGCCGAACAAGGTAATGCCTCTGCTCAAAGTTGGTTGGGTTTCATGTACGAAAATGGCTATGGCGTGACTAAAGATAAAATAAAAGCCATTGAATGGTACAAAAAAGCAGCAGAACAGGGCAATCAAACAGCTATCAGTAATTTGAAAAATTTAGAAATTGACAACTAATACATAAAGATATGTTCAACAAAACAACAGAAGCGACCGATGCGGTGACGTTTCGAAACGATTTATTGGAAACGATTGTGAAAACGCTTCGTCCACAAGCATTTGCCGACAACGTGGATGGCTCCTACATTTTATACGTTGCCGGAACAGATGATGATTTGAATTATCAGGCCGAAGTGAATAAACCCGGCTTTAAAAAGGATTTGCTTTTGGCATTGGAACATGCAAACATCACGGTAGTTGCCAATGTCCCTTGGACAATTAAAACCACACTTCCTCCGAAAGAAGCAACCGGCAGTTCGGAAGTAAAGAAAGGTGTTTGTTTGCAGTATGTTAAAACGGAGGAAGAGGTCATCGTACCCGCTCCTGTACCAAGCAAAGCCAAAGTGAGTATTTGGCACGATAAAGGTTCTCTGGTCAAGGAATCTTACCGGCTTGATTCCTCGAAACGAAAAAGCTATAATGTGGGTAGAGGCGAATTTAATGATAAAACAGGTCTCGAAAACCATATTGCGATCAACGACCACGAGAGCAATACCGAAAAAAGTGAATTGAACGCGTGTGTGAGCCGAACACATGCCAAAATTGTATTTGAGGAAGAAAAGGGATTTTGCTTGCAGGTATTGCCCGGCGGCAGTAAATTAGCTACCGGCAACAGCACAAAAATTAGACACGGCGAAGACTCGATTGTAGAGGCACAAAATCTAAATCTCAACTATCCACTAAGTGATGGCGATATTATCGAATTGGGTCGTAAAGTGCTACTAAAATTTGAAACAATTAAAAAATCAAAAAGATCATGCTAAAGAATATACTAAAAAACATCGCAAAGGTTTTTGTGCCTAACGGCGATAATGGTAATGTAAAAGTGAATAAGCCGGGCGAACTCACCCGTCAGCAGTTGGTGGATCAAATTGTAGAACATTTTCGATTAGGATTTGCCGAAGAAACAACGGACGAGAGTATGCTTTACCCCACCTCGTTCAATATCGTGCTACATCCCGATGACTATGCCAAACGGCAACAAGGATTTGCACAGAGTGCAAAAGATTCGGCAAAGAAATTTCATGAATTTTTAAAAGGGAAATTAGTACACTATCCCGATCACATCCCACACGCAACATATTGGCATTTTCAGTTTTCGTCTTACGATGATAAAGAGAACGTAGCCGGCGAGGCAATTATCATGTCCACACTTTATTCTACCGATTTTTCGGCGGCGGATATCAAACCGGGTGCTAATATCAGAGCCACAATCAAACCGGTTGGTTCACTTACGACGGAATCGTATAATATGAACAAAGATGCGCTGTTGGGAATGGATGTTGTGAATAAAGATCAATTCAGAATCAATTTTGATAAAGATTTTGGTGCCCTCAAAAGTGAAACAATTCGTACAAATAATATTCAAGATATGGAAGATAATGCTTATGCCATACTACAATTTAAGGAAGGGCCAATTTTTAAATCCTATTTTATGATTGATCCCCAAATTGAAATATCGGGAGTTCACGATACGCGCACCGGAACAAAATTCTTGAAATTAAATAGCGATGAAGTGATCAACGGACACGTGATGATAAAATTTGAAACTAACGCATTTAAAATTGCTGCCTTTGGCGACACAAAACTCAACTCTCGTCCGCTTACCCTCAGTCAGGGGGGAGATATAGTATGGTATGATTTAGCCAAACTATCGTCCTTGCTCATCAACGACAGTCTGATTGTAGATTTTAAAGCCAATAAAAAAGATAAATGAAACAGGCAATTTCTTTTGGGGGTAAAACCGATCAGGGTGAAATTCGTACTAACAACGAGGATGCGTTTGTTGTTCAAAAAATTTGGGACAACAATCATATTCTTGCCGTTGTGATTGATGGTGTGGGAGGCTATGAAGGCGGAGAAGTCGCTGCTGACATTGCACAAAAAGCGATTGTGAACTATCTGAAAGCTTACCCCAATGGTGAACGAATCGAATTGCTCAAACAAGCCGTCATAGAGGCGAATAATAAGATTTTTGCAGAACGAGCCATTCAAACGCAATTTTCCACTATGAGTTGTGTGCTCACCGCTTGTTTGGTGGAAGTAGCACGCAAACAAATCAATATGGTGCATGTAGGCGATACGCGATTGTATCAGTATTGGCACAATAAGTTGACAAAACTATCGCACGATCATTCACTGGTGGGTTATCGTGAAGAAGTGGGCGATCTCTCTGAAGATGAGGCCATGAATCACCCGCAACGCAATGTGATCAATCGAGACCTCGGTTCCAACTTCCACGAAGTGCATGACGAAGATTTTTTGGAGGCTGCTATCTTTCCCTTGCAACCAAATAGTATATTAGTACTCTGTTCCGATGGCTTGTCTGATATGCTCAAATCGTTGGAAATAGTGTCGGTGCTGAAACAAAAAATCACACTCAAAGAAAAAGTACAGGAACTGATTGATTGTGCCAACAGAAAAGGTGGACAAGACAACATCACAGTTGTTTTGGTAGAATATCAAAGCAATGAACCATCACCTGTTACTACAAAGATAGAAACCGAGCAATCCAATATTCGCATCGAGCCAATAGAATTAGAAGAGAAATCACAAAAAGGGAGAATAAAAAAAGGTTTCATTGCGCTTATCGCATTAGCTGCTTTGGCTATTGGTTTTGCCGGTGGTTGGTTTGGGAAAATGTATCTGATGAATACGAACAATGAAATCCGGGAGGTGCTGCCGGCAGACAGTTGTTCAACAACGGTATCAGAAGATACTGTGACTATAAACACCGATAGTGTTGTCCTCAATGCTATAGACGACACAATTTCAAATTAAAAAAACAGTGTGATGCAACCTAAAGAAACATACAACAAAAATCACCGGACGGAATGTATTGCGCTCCTGTTGGTAACTGTTATAATCGCGTTAGCATTTTTCCGGCTCTATAGCAATCAAAAAGAAAACCTTGCCATTGTAAATCAAGGAATAGAAGATAAGACGGTTTTTGTGCTTAAAAAAGGAGTTGATTCGAATGGGTTGTCGAAACTTTTGGTAGACAATAACTATTTTTCGGATAAAAAAGATGCAGATGCTATTGCTAATAGTATTCATGACAAGTTGGAACAAGGAAAGGTCTTGCCCAATTTGGGAGCATTGAATTTATCCGGGTTTAGAATAGACGCTGACTCCGCTGAACTAATCGGAGGCGAAGCCCTAACCATGCAAGTGCAACGCTCTCGTGAGATTTTACAACTAACATCAAAAATAGACAGTCTGTACACTAATTTACCTTCCGGCACAATTGATTTAAACCACAGAGATAGCTGCTCTATCACCGTAAAAGTGCACGAAAAAAGAGCAAAGGCGTCGTGGTTTGCAAAACTCCGTAAAAAAGACTTCAATAATGTTGACAGTGTTATTGTACAGTTAAAAGAACACTATTGGTTGATAGAAAATAGTTATCAAAAATCGGACGGGACTGTAGATACTATTTTTGTTGCGAAAGATACCATTTGTGGATATGCCACGACAAATCAAAAGGGCATTGCAATTTTTCAAGGCTTAAAAAAGGAAGGGCATTACAGTGTTTTGCCCATTAAAAAAGGGTTTGAATATGGCTCTTCTCAAGGCACAAACAACGGCAAGCCATTAAAAGAAAACCAAACATATTCTTTCTCCCAAAAGGCACATACCATACACTTGATTGACCGGCTCACTTATTCCCAGATAAAAGAAGATGCTACAATCATCGTTCGCACACCGCAAGATTATAAAGATAGTTTGCTGAAATACATCGTGTTGTTTTTCCTCGCTTGGTGGAGTTTGTATTTCTATTTACAGTTGCGCAAAAAGGAAACTGACCCACTCATCTTACCTTTATTGATGACCCTGACCGGCATCTGTTTGGTTGTCATGTATGCTATTCACGATCCGCTTGTCGACAAAATGCTTGGAGAAGAGATGGCTCATGGAATCATATCCGGCGTCATGTTAATAGCAGCACTCTCGGAAGTTAATTTTTTAAGATTTGTCAATTCGCAAAGCGGATTCAAAATCAACAATAAGCGGATGACAGTGCCGTTTGATTTACCTTTCCTTCCCGAAGGCTATGGATACCTGTTGTTAGCCCTGTTGCTTGCCTTGTTGCTCATTCCATTTGGCACCGGTCCGGAAGGAAGTGATGTGCAAGTCAATCTGTTTTTCTTTCAGCCAAGTGAGATCACTAAATATTTAATGGTCATATTTTTAGCAACATTTTTCTCAAAAAACGCTACCTATTTTTTGAAAATAACAGATGTTAAAAAACGCATTCGCAATATTGCAATTATCGGTGGTGCAATCGCTGTGCTATTAGGCATTTATCTGTTTTTGGGTGATATGGGACCGGCTCTTGTTTTGGCACTCACATTCATCCTCATTTATTCTGTGGCGCGTCGCGATTTTCCACAGTTGCTTTTAGGCACCGCTTCATTTGCCTTGATGCTGTGGCTGTCCGTTAAATTGGGAAACCAATGGAGATACAATTCACAACTTGTTTTGGCATCATCTGCTCTCTTGTGGTTTGTAGTGTGGTTAGGCTATGGCAGGATAAATAAAAAACAAATTTTTGAAAGTGCACTTTTTCTCAATTTGGTCATTGCTGCTTTTATATTTGGCGGAAATCTGCCAAAAGTGGGTGAACGATTGAACAACAGAAATGCCATATATGCCAACCTTTGGGACAATGATGTAACAGGTGGTGACCAAGTGGCGCAAGGATTGTGGGGACTTGCCTACGGAGGCACTTTCGGACAGGGATTGGGCGAAGGAAATCCGAATTTAGTGCCGGCGTTTCATACCGACATGATTTTTACCGGTATTGGCGAAGAATTGGGTTGGACAGGTTTATTGATTATCATTCTCTGCTTGGCTGTTTTGCTGCATCGAAGCTTGCTTATTGGGCGACGAGCGGCGCAACCCTTACTTTTCTATTTGGCAACGGGTATTGCGATTGTTACAGGTGTCCAGTTTCTCATCATTACTTTTGGCAGTATCGGCATCATCCCGCTAACAGGCGTTGCGGTGCCATTCCTCAGTTATGGTAAAGTAGGGATAATCTTGAATCTGGCTGCTTTTGGCGTTGTGTTATCTATTTCTAAAAATCGAGGCTCCAATCTTCAAAAAGAAGAGATTACAAAAAACTATGATATGATTATCGGTGCCGGCAGTCTGGCATACACACTCTGTTCGATGGTGTTATTGAGTGTGTTGGCTTCCTATCAATTTTTTAGACAGGATACTATACTTGTAAAACCCGCTTTTATTGTCACTCAACAAGGCGAACGAATGGTTGAATACAACCCCCGTATCTCGTTATTAATGCGTGAATTGAATGCCGGAATTATTTATGACAGAAATGGGATGATTTTGGCTACAAACAAAGACAAAAAACGCTATTACCCTTTTGGCAACAGTATGCTTTTCTGGACAGGAGATTTTAATTCCAAAATTCTGTGGGAAGGCGGTGAAAGCGCACGAGGTTATATTGCCGAATACCGCCACCTCGACCATTTAAGAGGTTTCGACAATGAGCCTCAAAAAGTAAATTTACCCACACAATTAACCGGCAACAGGTTTTTAACTAAAAAATTAATACGCAAAGACTTTTATTTTTACCACTATCCGAAGGTAATTGTAGACATTCTCAAAGACGGATTACACGGAAAAAAGGTCAGGGAACAAAATGCAAAAAGAGAACTGAATGATATTAGTTTGACGGTGGACGCAGCGTTACAAATGGGATTGCAAGAATTTATCAAGAATAAAGCGTCTAATACAGATCCGGAACAAAAGTATCGTTTTCATGAACAATCGCGTGTTTCGGTTGTCGTTTTGGGCGCAGAAACGGGGGAACTGCTTGCCTCTGCCAATTATCCTCTACCCGACCCTGTTCTGTTGAAAGCATTGTCCGACAACAAACAGACCCAATCGACTACACTCATGACGGATAGAGATTTAGGCATCACAGAACCTACTGCTCCGGGCTCTACGGCAAAAGTGATGTCTGCCTTAGCCTCTTTCATCAAATTAGGCAATGCAGCTGATACCATAAAATATTATGTGGATCCGGCTGAAATCATTCATGCAGATCATGGCGAGGAACCTAAGGGACGAAAAGTTGGACTGTCTGATGCTATCGTGAACTCTTCCAATGTCTATTTTATCAAATTGGTCAATGATAAAAATTTGGTTGCACCGTTAGCTGATATTTATTGGCAAACAGGAGTAAGAGTCAATTTCGATTTGCCCTACGTGTATTATAAAAATCTGAACGAAAAAGATAAAACTGATTTTAAGGATCAAATGGAAGACCTCTCTATAAAAGGCACAACGAAGTATCGTAAATATGTGGCAGAGCGAAAACCTGCCAAACTTCACGACAGTGAATATCAATTGGCATGGGGACAATCGCCCATTTCCGCAACCCCTTTGACGATGGCAAGAGTGGTTGCAACAGTTGCCAACGGAGGTATATTAAAAGATACCAAATTTGTCATAACAAACCATATTGAGGATGTTCCTAAACAAAACGAAACCCAAATAGTGGATAAAAACTTTGCCGATACTTTAAAAAGTTATATGAAGATTGAAAGCAAGGTGCGAAAATACAGTAAGACAAATCCAATCTATTTTACTGAGAATGTCGGTGGAAAATCCGGAACACCTCAAATAGCGGTTAGAACGAATCATACGACAGATTATGACGGTTGGTATATCTTTTTTGTAGAAAACACCAAAGAATATAATACGATAGCAGTAGCTGTGCGTATAGAAAATGTCAAAAGCGGCACAGCAGCACAATTGGCAGCAGATTTGGTGAAAAAATTTTGGACGCAAGCACAAGAAAACAATTAATATTACCCATCGGAACTACTCTCGCGCACAAAATTTTATTTTTCAACAGGTTGTAAACTAATTTTTTGTATCTTTGCGACCAATATGAAACATTTATTGCCGGTTTTGTGTGTTTTGTTGTCCATTTTGACGGTTCCTGTTAGCATTATGGCGCAAATCAATACCAATCAGATGATTCGGATTGGGCGGAATGCCTTGTATCTGGAAGATTATGTGATGGCGATTCAACATTTCAATCAGGTCATCAAAGCCAAGCCCTATTTGGCAGAGCCTTACCTCTACCGGGCGATTGCGAAATACAGTTTGGACGATTTCACCGGTGCTGAAAATGACTTGACGCTCTGTCTTGAGCGCAATCCGTTTCTCGTGCAAGCCTATTTGTGTCGCGGGGCGAGCCGTCAAAATTTGGGCGATTATGAAAAGGCGATTGCCGACTACACGCAAGGGTTGAAATCTTTGCCGGAAGATAAACAGATGCTGCTCAACCTGTCCATCGCCTACGCACAAACGAAACAGTTGGATGCCGCACTCAAAAATTTAGATGCGTTGCTGGCTTACCAACCAAACTATCCGCAAGGCTATTTGGCGCGCGGTTCGGTCTACGTCGAGCAAGGCGACACGCTTCAAGCGTTTGCCGACTACAACAAAGCCTTGGAACTTGACAAAAATCAGGCTTCCGGTTATGCGCAACGAGGCATGCTCTATTTGCAGCAAGAAAATTACGCACAGGCGCTACAAGACTACAATCAAGCTATTTTGTTGGCATCCGATCGAGGTGGCTATTACATTAATCGCGGGTTGATCAAATACCATCTCAACGATTTGCGGGGTGCCATGGCGGACTACGACAAAGTCATTTCCATGGAAACGCACAATCAATTGGCACTGTATAACCGCGCGTTGCTCCGTTCGCAAGTGGGTGACACTTACGGGGCGATTGACGATTTTAACAAGGTGATTGAGTGGGAGCCGGACAATTTTATGGCGATGTACAACCTCGCTTTGCAAAATAATGAGGCTAAAAACTACCGTGAGGCGGTTGCGCTCTTGGATAAAGTGCTGAAAGAATACCCCATTTTCGTGCCGGCGTACTATGCTCGTGCCGAGCTGAAACGTAAAATAGGCGATTTGAAAGGCTATGACAAAGATTATTGGTATGCCTACGATTTGGAACAAAAATTGCAAAAACAAAAGGCACAAGGACTGGTGATCACGGGCAAAACCGTGCTGCCGGCGGGTACAAACCTGGACGAAACTGCTGAAAATGGAGACGATGCCGCCACGACTAAAACACGCGAAAAATCGGACAAAAACATCAACAAATTCAATCGCCTCGTGGTGGCTGACAAAATCGAGGAACAGCAATCCAAATACACCGATGAATTGCGTGGACGGGTGCAAGACCGGGACGTGACAATTGAGTTGATGCCCGCATTCGACCTTGCCGGTGCCGCCGGGAATGCCAATACTGCCGGCAATGAAAAAGCCGATTTCAATCGTGGCTATGCGTTAAATATGCAAAAAGACCACGCTGCGGCTATCTTGGCTTATACTGACGCCATCCAACGCAACCCCGAATTTGCAGAGGCCTATTACAATCGTGGTTTGACACATCTCTATCTGGGCGAAAACGAACTCGGCATTGCCGACATGAGCAAAGCGGGCGAACTTGGTGTCATCAATGCTTACTCTGTTATCAAAAAAATGACAACTGAATGAATTAAAAATTAAAAATTAAAAATTACGAATTTTGTTTATAATATGGAGTATAGTTCAACACGAGATAGTGTGCGGCGTCAATATTGCAGCAGTGAGGTTCTGATAAAGGGTTTGGCTGACGATGGCGGGCTTTTTGTGCCTGTGGATTTTCCTGCCGTTACATTTTCCGGTCGCGAAAATTATATTGACATGGCGACGGCGATTTTCAGGCAATTTTTGACTGATTTTGCAGACAATGATATTCAAACTATTGTCAACCAAACGTATCGCGATTTTAATCCGTCTGTTTTGCATAAAATAAACGACACATTGATTTTTTTGGAATTGTGGCATGGGAAAACGTCTGCTTTCAAAGATGTGGCGTTGCAACTTTTGCCCCGATTACTCACTCAAGCACTGAAAAACAGCCATGAGGATGCAGAAGTCGTAATTTTGGTGGCGACTTCCGGCGATACGGGAAAAGCGGCGTTGGAAGGTTTTGCGAATGTGCCGCAAACTAAAATCGCTGTTTTTTATCCGCAAGATGGTGTGTCGGACACGCAAAAGCAGCAAATGGTGACGCAAGAAGGCGATAATGTGGCTGTTTTTGCAATTAAAGGCAATTTTGATGACGCCCAAACTGCCGTCAAAAAGATATTAAACGATAGCGATTACCTGAAATCCAATTCGAACGTCATTTTTTCGTCTGCCAATTCTATCAATTGGGGGCGATTGATGCCGCAATTAGTGTATTATTTTTCGAGCTATTTTTCGGTCGCCAATGGAGACGAAAAAGTGAGTTTTATTGTGCCGACAGGTAATTTTGGTGATATTTTGGCGGGCTATTATGCCAAGAAAATGGGGTTGCCGGTTGATAAGTTGATTTGCGCTTCCAACAAAAATAATGTGTTGACGGATTTTATTCAAACAGGCGTCTATTCCGTCAAGCGCGATTTTTACAAAACGATTTCGCCGTCGATGGACATTCTTGTGTCGAGCAATTTGGAACGCCTGCTTTTTGATGTATATGACGGCGATGCGAACGCTATTTCCGGTTTGATGAATGACTTAAAAGAAACAGGTCAATTCAAAATCGGTCAATCGCAATTGGAAAAGATTCAGGAGACGTTCATCGCTGATTTTGCCACCGAAGAGGAGACGAAACAGGCGATTCAAACGGCTTATGAGCAATATCATTACCTCATTGATACGCATACGGCTGTTGCTTTTGCCGTTTATGAAAAGCATCCGCTTGAAAATAAGACCGTCATTTTGTCAACGGCATCGCCGTATAAATTTCCGCAGAACGTGTATCAAGCGATTTTTAAAGAAGATACGACGGATTATGCGACAGCCCTTTATGAAAAAACGGGAGTTGAAATTCCAAAAAACATAAAGGAATTACAAAATAAAAAGGTCATACATACGAAAGTGATTGAAAAAGGGATGATAAAAAACGCATTGAATGATTTTCTAATAAGGAGATAATTATTACAAAAGTTCAGGGGCTGGCAATAAAACAAACAAAAAAAGACAATAATTTGACACACAAGGGAATGATTATGGCGGATTGTCGGCAATAAAACGACCCCAAAGGGGTCACATGTTTATAGCAATGACACATACCGTCTACATTCGACCCCGTAGGGGTCGTACATAGGGGATTATGATCTTTTGCTATAAATATACGACCCGTTGGGTCGGAAACGAACAAATAAAAATTATAAAAATATGAAAATAATTGTGCCGGCAACATCGGCTAATTTGGGGTGTGGGTTTGACAGTATCGGAATCGCGCTTGATTTGTATCTGGAGCTGGAGGTGCTGGAGCCAAATGAGAAATGGGTAATCGCGTCGGATTTTGGTGCGGGCATTCCAAAAGATGAAACAAATTTAATTGTTAAGACTGCGCTTGAGCTTGCGCCTGACTTGCAGCCTCACAAGCTTGCGATGAAATCCAATGTGCCTCTGACTCGCGGGTTGGGGAGTAGTTCTACAGCCATTGTCGCAGGGATTTTGCTTGCCAACGAGCTTGCTAATTTGAAACTTAGCAAACATGAGATGCTCAATTTCGCATCCAAAATGGAGGGACATCCCGACAATGTGGCGCCTGCTATTCTCGGAGGTTTGGTGATTGGCTGTTTTCAAAACGGCAAATTGGATTATGCACCGATGACGGCTCCCGATTGTGCCTACATTGCATTTATTCCGGATTATAGTTTGCCAACGAAAGTTTCTCGCGGTGTATTGCCCAAGACGATTGATTATCCGGAAGCGGTTACGGCCTCTGCGATTGCCAATGTAATGGTGGCAAGCCTTGTCAATGGCAATCTCAAAATAGCGGGAAAAATGATGGAAGAAGACCGGTTTCATGAAAAATACCGCGACGAATTGGTGCCTGAATTGGGGGAAGTTCGGCAGATTTCTTACGAATATGGTGCATACGCCTGTGTGTTGAGTGGTGCAGGTCCTACTATTTTAATACTCACTCCAAAAGAACAAGTGGCAACTATCAAAGAAAAATTGGCCTCAAAATTCGATGCTAAAATTATTGAATTGCATCCGGATGTTGAGGGGGCACGGGTTATAAGTTAAAAGTAATAAGTTATAAGTTATAAGTTATAAGTTATAAGTAATAAGTAATAAGTAATAAGTTAAGTTATGTGTTATGGGGTCACTTGCTTTGATATTTCGGTCACTTAAAGTGGCGCAGACTGTTCTTGCCTTGCAAAATCGGCGACAGAAAGATGCTGCCCTTGCGGCGGTAGTTACTGCGATTGATGCCAATCGTGTCGATATTCTTGCGGCAAACACCGTTGATGTGAACAACGCCCGTGACGGTGGTATGAAGGAGGCTCTGGTTGACAGGTTGTTGTTAACTGACGCGCGGATAGATGCTATCCTCGAAGGAATTGAAACCGTGATTCGGCAACCCGACCCTATCGGCAAAGTGAAAGCGGGATGGACACTGCCCAATGGCTTGTTTATCGAACAGACTACCGTACCTCTGGGAGTGGCAGCGATTATCTACGAAAGTCGCCCCAACGTCACTGCCGATGCTTTCAGTATCGCTTACAAGGCGGGGTGCGCCATTTTGTTGCGAGGTTCTTCTGCGGCATTGGAATCCAATCGAGCACTCGTCAAGGCTATCCGGCAAGGACTTGCAAAGGGTGGCGGACTACCCGACGCGGTGGCTCTGGCGGATTCCGGCAGTCACGACGAGGTGGACGAAATCCTCTCCGCACGCGGTTTTATTGATGTGGTACTTCCTCGCGGCGGTAAAAAACTCATACAACACGTAGTCAATAACGCGCGTGTGCCGGTAATTGAAACCGGGGAAGGCAATTGCCACATCTATGTGGATTCAAGTGCAGACATTTCCAATGCAGTAGAAATTATCGTCAACGCAAAGCTTCAAAAGCCCGGTGCCTGCAACTCGGTAGAAACCATTTTGGTACACCGGGATGCCCTCGCTGCTCTGATGCCCCCTTTGGCGACTGCTCTTGCCGGTAAGGCAGAACTTCGCTGCGATGCTCCGGTCAAAGCGGCTATCGTTGCCAAAGACAATCTGCCTGCGGCACTTGTACTGAAAGATGCCGTCGAAGAAGACTGGGAAACCGAATTTTTGGACTATATTCTGGCAATTAAAACCGTAGAAACTATCGGGGAAGCCATTGAGCATATAAATAAATATGGGACGCGCCACTCCGAGGCCATACTCACCAACGACACGGCGGCTCAGGCTGAATTTCGGCAGCGAGTGGATGCTGCTTGCGTCTATACAAACGCTTCGACACGATTTACCGATGGTGGAGAATTTGGCTTTGGCGCGGAATTGGGTATCAGCACCCAGAAATTTCATGCGCGTGGTCCCATGGGGCTTGAAGCCCTCACCACGATAAAATACCTCATTAGCGGCTCCGGTCAAACACGAAAATAATAAAAATATGATCCCTGAATTAATCGCAAACGCTCGGAAAATTGTTATAAAAATTGGCTCTAACACGCTGGCTGACCAGGATGGAAGGATAAACATCGCTTTCTTGGAGGAATTGGCGGCGCAGGTGACGACACTTATCAAGGACGGCAAGCAAATCGTGATTGTGTCTTCCGGCGCACAAGTGGCGGGACTGTCCATCATGGGAAAATGGGCACGCAAGCGCGACCTGCATTACCGGCAGGCACTTTGTGCTGTGGGGCAGGTGGAATTGATGGGGGCATGGACGCGCGCCTTTGGCAAAAACGGGCAGCACATCGCACAGATACTGTTGACCCGGGACGACTTCAGCGATCCCATCCGCACGCTTAATATGCGAAACACCCTTTTCACATTGGTCGACGAGGGGATTATTCCTATCATCAACGAAAACGATACCGTATCGGTGGAGGAAATTAAAATAGGAGATAACGACACCTTAGCGGCGCAATCGGCTATACTCTGGAGTGCCGATTTATTAATTTTGTTCAGTGACATCGACGGACTTTACAACAAAAATCCCAAGGAATATCCCGATGCAGAACTGCTGCGGGAAGTGTGGGACATTGATGAAGCGCGCAAACACATTACAATCGGGGCTACCAACAGTTTTGGTACAGGCGGCATTGCCACCAAAATTGACGCCGCTCAGCGGATTCAGTCCTACGGCATCGCCACCATTCTCGCCCACGGAGGCAAACCGCGCGTGTTGGAAGCACTTGCGGCAGGAACCCAGCCAGGGACAGCTTTTCTAATTAATTAGTAGAGTGTGTGATAGTGTATTAAAATCAATCTATGCTTATAGTCCGTTGTATGATAAACTACAAAACAGTAATTTTGCAGTCGTGAATATTAAAGAGAAAATAGGTAAGCGACTTCGTGAATTGCGTACTGCAAAAGGATTAAGTCAGGAAAAGTTTGCATTTGAGTGTGAGCTTGACAGAACTTATATTGCAAGCATAGAACAAGGTCGCCGAAATGTTTCCATCGTAAACATTGAGAAAATTGCGAAAGCGTGTAATATGTCTGTTTCCGAATTTTTCAATTCAAATTTATTCCAATAAAATTATGAATATTAACGATTTTGAAAGGCTTATTTTAAAAGAATTGCAGGATGTTACGGAAAATATTCTTGTAAAAAATCCCAATCCAACTATATCGGCAAAAGCAAGAGCGGGTGCGGAAATTAGCGATTTACTCGAAAAACAATTTGTAATAGAAACGCAAAATCACAAATACTTAAAAAAATCGCAATCTTCACCCGAAGGTGCTACAAAAAATCCGTGGGACGCAATGACTTATTTCTGTATAAACGGGCACGAAGAGTTAATCTGGCTTGATTTTAAAGCCGTGAAAGTTTCAAGTGCCGACAGTAATCCTGACATTGGAACGCCCGATAAAATAATTGATTTAATAAATTTAGGCTATTTTTACTTGGTTTATATTTTCGTTTATTACGAAGAAACTGATAATGGGCTAAAATTTGTAAAAAATACAGATAATGAATTAGTTAAATTGTATTTTTTGAAAGATATAAGTTCCACCTTTCGTAGAAATCCTAAAAATCAGTTGCAAGTAAATAGTTCTGCAAAGCCAGAAAAACGCAGTCGTGCCGAGTTTATTAATATTTTGTTTGACAAAATTTCAGAAAGCCATAAAAGGCAAATCGAAATCTCCAAAAAGGCATTAAAAAAGATTGAAGAAGGTAGGATCAAAGACGACTTATTAACTGAAAATCAAAAGCAAGAAGATAAAATCAAAAAGATTTAATATTCTCTTGGATAGTTCTGATTTCTAATTTGGTTAAATCATAATAACTATAAACTAAATCGTTGATTTTTAAAATATTATTTTTTTTTAATTGCAGATTGTTGTAAATATTTTTGGTGAGATTACTTATATCATTGAGTAAATCAATATCTTTCGGAATAAAAATTGAGCCTAAATCACCAATTTTGATTTGTGGTTGTTTTCCTTGCGAAAAGCGAATTATATTCATTTGTTGAGCATAATAAGTAACAAAATCCGAATTAAGAAAACCACACAAAAAGTACAGATAATCAAGCGTTTTTGCAACATTATTTCGCATTGAAAATACATACAAACTGTTATTTGCTGCACCTTTTTCTAAATCAATTGTCGCAATAACTTCTTTCGCTGATTGACGAATAAAAATTTTCGGATTATCATAAATAATTGTTTCTCCCAATCCCAATCGTTTTTTATTTTTAACACCCTGTTTCTCCAATTCGGCTTTTAACTCATCATTTATCTTGTCTTGCAATGGTTTATTGTAGTAAAAATATTTTGTAAAAGTCAATTTTCCAAACTTTTCCGACAGCGATTTTGAACCTTGATAATATGGATAAATTAAAGTTTCGTCTTGCTTCGGTTTTTCCGTAAAAGTAAATTTTTCTTCCATATCGAGCAACATCAGACAAGTACGCAAATTTTTATTGGGGAATAATTCTAAAATAGTTTTATCTTTTTTGTTTTCTATTTTATTCAAAATTTGCTTGAAAATTAGACAACCGTTATAACGAAATTTATACTCGTCATCTTTATTATACCAATCTTTTTGCGGAATAATATAGGAACTTTGCGTTTTGTTGTCAATTATTTTGACTTCATTACTACTTGGTTTTGCTTTGGTTAATTTCAAAATAATTTGCCCGCTTGCCACTTCAAAATCTGTGATATTGATTTGTAATTCGTTAATAGTTGTGCGTTCCAACAGATGTTTACGCGTGTATTGGTAAGCAGTTTCAAAAAACGCAACATCTAAAATAAAACTCAATTTACCGTCTGGTTTCAAAAAATCAAGCGAATGTTCTAAAAACAGCATCACAAGATTGATTTTACCATTTTTTACAGTATCCGGAAATTGACTGTAATTTTTCAAATATTTTACTCTTTGTTCTTCGTTTTGCTTTTTATCTCGTCGACCATAAAGGGATACATACGGCGGATTTCCTACAATATAATCAAAAGAATTATACAGATTTTCAAACTGATTTTCAATTTCAGAAGCGAACAAATCAATATTTTGTGATTTTTTTTTATCTGTAAAATCAGCAAGAATGCCGTTGAAAGTACCTGTGTATTCTTTGTTAAATAAAAACCGGTATATTCTTTTGATATTTAATTTTGTCTTTTCAATCATTTCCGGTTGAATATCAACAAAATAAATGTTATTGGAAATGAAAATTGACAATAAAACATCATCAGGACAATAACTATAAATATCAACTAATAACTTCAATATAAAAATTCCCTGTCCGCACGAAGGCTCGAGAATTTTCTTTGAAAAAATATCATTTTCAACTTCAATTATACCCAATATATTTTCAATAGTAGCCAAAGAATTAGTTAGGAAAACACCATTCTTTTTACGGCTGTCTGTACTCAATGTCTGCTCGTAATCATTTTGATTGCAAGCAATTTTATTGAGATATTCAGAAATTTGTTTTTCTGTTTTTAATTCTTGAACTATCATTGAATTTAACCTTATTAGTTGAGTGCAAAGATAGTAATAATTTTTGACTTGATACTCATAATCCACATGTTTTTTTTAACATGCAACACTATTGGTTAAAAATATTAGTATTTATTATTTTTTTTGATGCAGCGAAATGCCATTATCAGCATTTGGTAGATAGTAAAAACTAATATCAAATGAATGTTAATGCAAAATTAAAGTTAAAATTACAGGTAACCTCCAGATCAAGAGCGCGTACATTTGCCGTTGTGATGGAAAAACTGGGTAAAGCCGGCTATTCTTTTAGCTATTCAAACAGAAAGAAAGCTATTTATGTACCGTTCAATCATGACTACGAAAAGCAGTACTTATTGTCACAATTGCTATTTTCAGAAGTTGCGGATAAGGAACTATCGGCAGAGGTAATCGTTACTGAAGACATGAAGTAGAGCATCCGGACATGTATTGACTTACAAACGCTTTTGTTTTGGCAACATACTCGTCTGTGCAGTCCCAATAAGCATTCGCATGGTCTACATTGGGCACAATCCACAATTCGTTATCACCCGGTTTGGCTTCATACAGCTTATACACCATTCCTGTCGGCACATACGTATCTTTATCGCCATGAATGAAAAGCATTGGTAACCGGCATTTTTTCACTTGCTCCAAAGCGGAGGCTTCTTTAAAATTCCAACCCACTTTCAGTTGGGTATACAAAGAAGTCGCAACCAATAGCGGAAATGCCGGCAAGCCATACATGTCTTTCAGTTGGTGTGAAAACTCGTCCCAAACACCGGTATATCCACAGTCTTCAACAAAACATTGGATGTTTTCGGGTAAATTTTCGCCCGATACCATCATGGCAGTTGCCGCACCCATCGAGATGCCGTGAACAACGATATGGGTCGAATCGCCATAGATGTCTTTACTGACAGTTATCCATTTCAGTATATCCAAACGGTCTTTCCAACCCATTTGAATGTACTTTCCATCACTTTTGCCCTGCCCTCTCAAATCGGGCAGCAGGATGTTATAGCCCATTTCTTTGTGATACAAATGCCCAATCATCAACATACGAATGGCATTATCGGTATAGCCGTGGATAATCAGTGCGGTATTGGGGGATTCAGTCGCCGACCTTACATACAGCGCGTGAAGCGTACTCCCATCCTCAGCCAAAATAAACGTATCTCGCAAAGCCGCCTGCTCCCGTAAACTATCCACCCAAAGCTTCAAACGGGCATCGTGCTCAAAAAGATACGTGTATGCATCGGCTTCGTCGGCAGGTGTCGTTTTTCGATCCAAAGAAACGCCAAACATATATACAGCCCCACCAAAGATGATAGCCAATACTATTACAACGACTAATAATAGGAGTATTCTTATTTTTTTCATTACAAACTTTTTGTAAAGGTACAAAAATATTTTACAATTTGAAGAAAAATGTCTATTTTTGCAAAAAAATAGTATGAAACAAGAAGAACCGGTTTATTATCAATCGCCAATCGGGACATTGCTTCTGAGAGCAGATTCGGACGCTCTGTTGGAGCTGCAACTATGTGATGAAAAAATTGGGCTGACAGAGACTGTCAACCCAATTTTGCAAGAAACTATCCGGCAGTTGACGGAATATTTCGAGAGGAAACGGCAGATTTTTGAACTGCCTCTTAAGCCACAAGGCACTGATTTTCAACGGAAAGTGTGGAATTCATTGTGCCAAATTCCTTATGGCACAACGACTAACTATGCCGGTATCGCCCGGAGCATCGGACATCCGAAAGCGTATCGCGCAGTAGGCAACGCCAACGGCAAAAATCCGATTGCCATCATCATTCCTTGTCATCGTGTAATTGCCTCCGATGGCTCGTTGGGCGGTTATGCCTACGGATTAGCCATCAAGGAGGAATTATTACAGTTGGAACGACCCTAACATGCTAATTTAGGGCAATAGCAACATTTAGGCGAAGTACCGGTTGTATAAGCCTTCAAAGCCTTTGCCGTGGCGGGCTTCGTCTTTACACATTTCGTGGACGGTGTCGTGAATAGCGTCCAAATTGTGTTGCTTGGCTAACGTTGCAATCCGTTTTTTGTCTTCGCAGGCGCCTACTTCGGCTTCCATGCGCTTTTTCAGATTGGTCTTCGTGTCCCAAACCACTTCGCCCAACAGTTCGGCAAATCTGGCTGCATGGTCAGCTTCTTCATACGCATAGCGTTTGAACGCCTCTGCCACTTCCGGATAGCCTTCGCGATCGGCTTGACGACTCATGGCAATATACATGCCAACTTCGGAACATTCAGCCGCAAAATGCGCATGCAAACCGTCCAGCACCTCTTTGTCGGCACCTTTAGCCACGCCAAGAACGTGTTCGTCTGCAAATTGCAACGCACCGGTCGTTTCAACCATTTCTTTAAATACTTCCTTAGGTTGTTTACATAGAGGACACGTTTCCGGAGCCTCATCGCCTTCGTGTACGTAACCGCACACTGTACAAATCCATTTTTTTGTCATTTTCTTAAATTTTAAATTGTTGTTAATTATTAGTTGTTTGTTTTATTTCATGCTGACAGGTTTGACAATAGCCTTTGTACAAAAGTTGACATTCATCTATTTGCAAACCATGTAACTGTTTAATTTTTAGTGCTTCAAGCCCCTGAAAATGTACATCCATGATTTTTCCGCAACTTTTACATTTGAAATGAGCATGCGGCAAAATATCCCCATCGTAACGCACATTTTTTTCATCAATGTTCACCGTGTGAATCGCCCTCTCTTCCGAAAGTAGTTTCAGGGTGTTGTAAACAGTTGTTTTTGACAAAGTTGGAATAGTTGGAGAGAGCTGATTAAAAATCATATCCACCGTTGGATGAACCGGATGTTCCAACAAACATTCCATAATTGCCATACGCTGCAAGGAGGGCTTAATTCCCAACATCTTTAATCTGTCTTTTATTGCCACCTTTGTATTCATACTAAAATTGTATTTATAATTAAATTGTAATCATTACATTTTTAATTTGGTTACAAAGGTAAGGTATTCATTTTTAATAAACAAGGAAAAATCGATTTTTTTTTCATTTTTAAGATTTTTTTGTACATTTGAGCCTGTTTTAGACAAAAAAATATGAATAAAATCCGATTGAACGACAAAGAATTTGAGCTCTTTATACCTGAAAAGGTGATTTTGAGCGCGATATCCGGCATGGCGGAGCAAATTAAGCGCGACATGAACGGCAAAAATCCGCTGTTTGTCGGCGTGTTGAATGGCGCTTTTATGTTTGTTGCCGAACTGATGCGCCAACTCAATGGTCCGCATGAACTGTCTTTTGTTCGCTACGCCTCCTATCAAGGGACAGCCACTACGGGCGAAGTGCGTGAGATTATGCCTTTGTCTGCGGATGTCAAAGGACGGACGGTCATCTTGTTGGAAGACATTGTCGATTCGGGCTATACGATGCAATGCGTGAAACAGAAATTGAAACATGCGGGAGCTGCGGATGTTCGCCTGGCAACGATGCTGTTTAAACCCACTGCCTTGAAATGCGATTTGCAACCCGATTATGTAGGCATCGAAATTCCCGACTGCTTTGTGGTGGGTTATGGATTGGATTATGATGAAAAGGGGCGCACGTACCGGGATATTTATACATTAGTTTAGAGGCATCACCAGCAAAACCCTGTGTTTGAGAAGACCGAAGGTCTTGAATATGAATACCCCCCAGTGAAGCCCGATAGGGCGACTGGGGGGGGCAAAGGGCGGCTCACCCGTAAAACCCTGTGTTTAAGCATAAATATTAGTTAATCTAAACAAGAAGAAATTAATATCATTAACACCTCTTAAAGAAGCTCTAAATGACTTTATTTTAGCATTGAAAGCTTCAGCAGAAGCATTAGTGGAACGATTGATGAAGAAGTTCAGTATTTCATCGTAATGCTCATAAACGGTAGCAGCGATAGTGTTAAACGATTTAAAGTCCGATTCAGCGACATCGTTATACCATCGTGCAAGACTTAGCCGGGCAGCATCCTTGACCGTATTTTTAGAGAAAATCATCCTCAAAGCATGTGTCAGGGAATAGGCTTTCTTCATATCTGGGTAAAGTTCAAAAAGCAGTTTGGCTCTTTGCTTTTGTTTTTCCGTCCATTTGTCAGCAGATTTGAAGAGCAGATAGCGGCTTCTGGCAAGGAGTTGTTTCTTTGATTCTTCATTTTCAAGTAGTTCGGGAACATATTTTTCTTTGTTCACTTTGGCTTGTTCTTTGGCTTCGGTTTCTTGATTGATAGCCTCCCAGCGATGAGCAATTCGCATCTCTTGCAAGGCATCGTATGCCAATTTTTGCACATGAAAACGGTCGATAACCCGAATGGCTTTTGGAAAACACCTGCGGACAATTTTGCGCATCGTATCTGCCATGTCTAACGTTACTTCTTCTACCGCATTGAGCTTATCTTCCTCTATGCGCTCCAACACTTCGATGATTTTTTCAGATTCTGT
>JAISKM010000155.1 GCA_031261285.1 Candidatus Symbiothrix sp.
TAGGGGCGAATTGCAATTCGCCCCTACAGCATACAAATTTCGCCTGTGTCTTCCCACAAATAGGGACTGTGGCATCCTTTGCAACGATTGGGACAGGAAGAATTTTTGATTTTCAAATAATGGAGCAAAAGAATGGACCAACAACCAATTAACTACACATAAAAACGCCCCCTAATAATACCAAGATGATGATGACAGCAAGTATCATACATCCGGCATTCAATGTTTGTAAAAAACAACCTTCTTGCTTTTCCATCACAATTTTTGTTTGAGAATTAACATTGGTATCTCTTCTCCCAACGCTATCAAAATTAATCGGGTCTCCACATTTAGGAGCTTGTTGCATTCTTTCCGGAGAATTGACATCAGTTTTTCTCATTTTAACCACCTCCGAATTAATAGGGCATCCACATTGTGGACATTGAAGTGCTTTATCGGAAATTTCTTTTCCGCACTCGGGACAATTAATTAATGCCATAATTTTAATTTTATATGATTTTTTTATTATACTTAGTTTATAATCGGCTTAACATCCTTATAACTTGCATTATACATGTCTGTTTGACTTCAATAGGATTCTTCATGTTAGTAATTGCAACATTTGTATGTGCATCAATCTCTTTTTTCAGCGTTTGAATTGTACCATTGATAGATTTTGCTTGTCTATCAAAACTTAATTCTTCAAAACTTTCACCACGTGTTCCGTGTGTTCCTTTACTCATTGGTCGTTTTGCCATGATAATTTATATTTAAAATTTTATTTATTTTGTACGATTGCTGTAGAGTTTCTAATTATATCTTGTTTTCCCTTGAATTAGCACAAACTCTACTGTTGGGTTTTTGTATTCATATGGATAGTACCCTTTGTTACCATCGCTTAGCTTCCCTGCAGCGATTTTACTACTCTGAGAGTTTTCTGGTAATATCTCATGAAAGTACATTTCTTTTACTTCGCTAGTTCCATCTTCAAACACCATATTATACTTAAGTGTTACCCATAAACTTCTTGTTGACTCGTTCTTTACGACTACTTTAAGTTGCCCTTCTACAATCTCCTCGCTTATTATCTGATACTCTTTATTTTTGTAAGCTGACTCTGGCCTCTGAATATCTTCTTTTTCAACAACGATTTCTTCTCCCGTTATGTTACTTTTGATCAGATTTATTGAGTCATCATCTTCATTGTAGATGTCTTCCTTGAACAGAAATGTTTTCTCAAATGTAAGATTGGGCTTCTTTTGTATCTTTAGAAGGATCGGGATAAACTGAAAGTTCAGGCAGATAAGCGCAGTCAATACTGCCGCAAGCCCCAACTCGGCAAAGGTTGCAACCTTACCTTCCTTGCCTCTCAACTCTCCTTTGAGTAGGAGCGATAACAAGCCTACTACCAAAGCTATGACTATAAATAAAATAGCTACACATACTAATGTTTTCATTGTTTAATTGAATTTTAATTTTACTAATGCGTCATTCCATGGGATAAATGCAGTGCAACCTCGCTGATATCCATAGATTCCATCCACAGCAAACTCAATTCCTTGGTCAGTCACCCAAAAATACACTTCTGTATTGTCCGAAGTTTCTCCATTTTCCTTTTCAAAAATTGGTTTCAACGACTGCAGTATCTGATTATAATCTCCATGCAATAGATCAGTTATTTTAACCTCTTGCCCTGTGTCTATATTAAATGTTTTTGTATCGAAATGAATATCATACACGCCACCTTTGCGCCAGTGATTAGTCCGTTTTATACTTAAAAGATCACTGTGAATTGTAAATTTAATCAAAGTGATGTTGATATAATTCCAACCTGCCGCATCTTCAAAAGCTGTAGCCAAATGAGCTGTGGTGTCTGTCACAACGTCAAATTTTGATGGATAGGATTCATCTCGTTTGTAAATGGCATTTAACTTGTCTGCCACTTCTCCACCCGAGAATATAGGCCATTCATCAACAGTGACAACGTTAGTTGTTCCATTCTCTTGAGGTTCTAATCCTTCCTCCTCTGCAATCTGATAGGTTACGCCTATATTATAACTTAGCATCCCTTTACTTTGACTTGAGCCTATGCACGACATAGTCAGTGCAAGCATTGTAATCATTAATAACTTTTTCATTTTTTATAAATTTATTTTTTACTCAATTATTGTTTTGCCCTTGAAAAGTTCACTTATGCACATAAAAAAGCGCGGACAAAACTCTAATTATCTGTTTTTCGAGGTTCTCGACTACCTAAATCATCAAATAATGAATAAAGCCCACGCCAAACGGCGTGAGCGTCTTCACTTTACTCTTGATGATTTTTGAAATTGTCGAGATTTCGAAAAACAAGATGTAAGCTAAACGCTTTTCCAATATGTCTTAAAATGTGCGTATCAACACATTATGTCTTTATACCATAGGCGAAATTATTATCGTAATTTATTTAGTATCAATTCGCAAAGATAAAACTTTATTTTTGATTTACCAAAACCCCTTTGAGATTAAATCTTTTTTTCATGTTTTAAATTTTTTAATTTATATAATACTTCAAAAAGTAGTACCGGCAAAGTTCGAGCGTTCAATTTTGGTTGTCTGACTTGTGAAAAACTTTCAATATGTAATTTGTCTCTTTGTTAGCCATTGGTAAAACCACTTTATAAATGCGATTTTTAGGTTCTCCTTTGTAACCTTTTCCACTCATTTTTTCTACATTGATAACGGCTTTATTGGCTGTTTGTTGCGTGTAACTTAATTTTGTTAGTCTATAAGCTCCATTTTTGTAATCCTGACTGATGCCATCGTCTTCATAAAGTTCGTATGATCCCGTTTCGCCGACAATGCCAGGATAACAGCGTAGCACAATAGTGTCTGGCACAGATGCGGCTCGCTGCGTGTAAGGTTGCATCGGAAGTGGTGTACCTCCTTTAACAAACAGTGGCGTTGAATAAATGTCTTTTTTAACTTCAATCGTTTGTCCGCCTTCGTATTTTTCATTTGTAAAAATATCATACCACACGGCTTTCGGTGGAAACCAGACATTTTGTGAGGCTACAAATGTTTCGCCAACGCCAGGAGACACAATCGGAGCTGCAAGTAATAAATCACCAAATAAGTATTGCTGTGATTGATTGTAGGCTTCTTCCAAATCAGGATATTCGATGTACATGCCCCGTAAAAGAGGTAGAGATTGCGAGTGCGATTGATAAACGCTGCTATAGACGTAGGGCATCAATTCTGATCGCAGGTGATAGATCTGACGTAATGCCTTTTCGGCTTGCTCTCCCCACAACCAGGGACGGCGATCAAGATTTTCATCATTCACAGAGTGAATTCGCAATGAGGATGTTGTAAGAGCAAATTGTGACCAACGGACATACAATTCAGGGTTGCGATCACCACCGTAAAATCCGCCTACATCGTGTGCCCAAAAGAAACATCCTGCGTTACCACTGGATGTTGTGAATGGAATTTCAAATTTCAGCACGTTCCAGTTTGATGCACAATCGCCTGAAAATTGGATGGGTGTACGCTGACTCCCCAACCCTGCCCAACGGCTAAAAGTGAGTCCTCGCTGCCCCTTTTCTTGTGAATGTTTAAAATAAAGTTCATTCAACCAGTTCAAATGATTCAAGTTTTTGTAACCCAACACTTTAGGTATCACGTAATCCTGTTGCCAATCGAGCCACCAAAAATCAACGCCTAAATCTTCAGAAGGCTTCAACGCATATTTGAAAAAATTATCCATGTATTTCCTCTCTCCTGCATTGAATAGCAATTCATTACTATTGATTGTGTCCACGCCCATGGCTTGCATGAATGGGCTATAATAAGCTTCATGTTTACGAATACCATCGTGTGGATGATCGTTCAAAGCCACATAAATGTTATCATCGTGCAATGTTTGAATCAAACGCTTCGGGTTTGGGATTAAATTTTTATTCCAAGTATAACCCGTCCAGCCATATTGTCCAGCGTGTCCCATACCCGTTGTAGCTTCTTTTTGCGTGTGCCAACCCATATCCATAACTAAAATATCCAGCGGGAAATCATGTTCTTTATAGCCTTGCACAATGTCCAAAAAATCCTGAGCAGTATAGTTCCACCAACGACAATACCAAACGCCATGCACATATTTACGATTGATTGGAATTTCGCCGCTAATTGTTGTTAGTGCCTTCAAAGCCGCTTTATAGTCTTGTCCGTAGGCAAAAAAATACAAATCACGCTGATGATTTATGGGGCGTTCAGCAATCCAATTGTTAATGAAAATTTCTTTACCCGTGTCGTCAATCAATTGCCAACCGTTGCGAGAGAGTAATCCGGGTGTTGTAGACACTTCGCCGTCAATTTCGTCTAATGTAGAAAGCGTGCCGCCCAAATTTTTGTTGTCACGACTGTAAATACGCCATTCGTAGTTTTTAGGTTGATTATAAACAGTTATTTGAATATTTTTTTGACTAAAAGGTTTGTTGTCAGCAACATAACGCACCTCCATGCGTGATGTTTTAATAGTATATTTATTGCCAACTTGTGTAACCGTATGTGCATCGCTCAACGCTGTGCGATTCATAGCGAACAATGAAGGTGCATCCACGAATTGACTATCTGTAGCAAATTCCATGCGAATCAATTCTGGGGCAATCACAGTGAAGCGTGCCTTACCAAAAATCAGCGGATTTTCAACAGCCAAAATGGGATTGAATATGCTGATTATTAGAAAAATAATTCCAAGTGATTTCTTCATACTTATATATAATTATAATACTTCAAAAAGTAGTGTCGGCAAAGGTAGACATTTTAATTCAATTATCACATATTTTATTTTTTCCCAATTAACTTTTTTATGTCAGACTAATTCAGTATCTTTGTAGCCACATTAAACAATTTGTCACAATGAAAGAATATAAAAACCTTCCTGAAAAAGAACCACAGATAGTCAGCGACGCTGCCGTGGCTGTGGCGTATGAAGTTGCACCGCCGCAACAATACCCGACTGCTGTGATGGAATTTAAAATCCCGCGTGATGCGAATGGCAAACCTGTTGGCTACACTTTGGATGAAGTGTTTAGTGAAGTTGATCATGATTTATCTGAGTTTTATGGTGTAGATTTTATGAAACTTACACGCATGCTGGATTCGGGTGTATTGAGCATGGATGAAGTAACCAACGAAATGTTACTCAGTCCAAAATTTAAGTACGAACCATATCCCGGCTTCAAACCCAAACCACTTCCCGAAGATTTTGTTCCCTACCCGTCCCTAACAGGTATTTTTGAAGATGAAGAATGATGAATAAATTTACAGTAATCATTTCTCCTCGAGCAAAAAAGGACATCAAGACTTTCTATAATCATATTTGTTACGAGTACAAACAACCGGAAACTGCAGCTAAAAATAGACGATATCTGCAAAATAGAATCAACCAGCTTTCTTGGTGTGCTGGCGTTGTTGGTTCTAATGAATACGTGCAAGGTATGTTCGGAACGAATGCCCGGCATATTATTTTCAAAAAAATGGCTATTATCTTCTACTTTGAAGACGACTATGTTTATGTCGACCGTGTGATTGCAAGTGCGCTTATTCATTAACTTGCTCATATCTATTATTTTGTATAAAAAAATATAATTCACTATCAAAACAGTCTATTATCTGTTAATTTTTTTTAAACACATATACTAAAAAACAATTTTAGCACGTTATTTGCATACTATGCGTAGGGGGCGGGGTATGCCTGCCCGGATTGTATAATTTTAATTAAAATAACACAAATATGAAATCAAATTGGAAAACTCTTTTTGGCTTTGTATGCGTAAGCCTTTTGAGTGCGTCGGTGGGCGTTGGGACATTTGCCTACTTGACAAAAACTGACAAAATGTCCGATTTTGCGACTGTTAATCAGCCGGGTTTTCATGCCGTCAATTATGCTACGGCAGCCGAAAATACCGATTTTACGTTTGCTGCCGAACAGAGCGTGAACGCTGTGGTGCACATCAAATCGGTAACGAAACCAAGTCAGCGTGGTGGGCGGGGCAATCAGCAACAGTATTTCGACCCGTTTGAATTTTTCTTTGGCTTTGAACGCGGACAAGCGCCTCAGTATCAGCCACAACCGCGTGTAGGCTTTGGTTCGGGCGTGATTATTTCGACCGACGGCTACATCGTGACCAACAATCACGTGATTGAGGGTGCGGACGAAATCGAAATTATTACCAATAACGACGAAACGTATACCGCGAAATTGGTCGGCAGTGACGAGGCGACTGATGTTGCGTTGCTAAAAATTGAAGGTAAAAATTTCCCCAGCATTCCGTTTGGCGATTCGGATGCGCTGAAAGTGGGGCAATGGGTGTTGGCGGTCGGCAATCCGTTTAACCTCACGTCCACCGTCACCGCAGGCATTGTGAGCGCGACCGGCCGGGCCAATTTGTTTGCACAAGATCGCTATGGTCGTTCGCCGCAAATGCGTGCGCAAGCCGAAAAAATTCAGGCTTACATCCAGACGGATGCGGCTGTGAATCCGGGCAATAGCGGCGGTGCGTTGGTCAATACCAAGGGCGAATTGGTCGGCATCAACACGATGATTTATTCGGAAACAGGCAGTTACGTGGGCTATTCGTTTGCGATTCCGGTCAGCATTGTGCAAAAAGTGGTGGGCGACATCAAACAATTCGGCACCGTGCAACGCGCTGTGTTGGGCATTTCCATCACAGACGTAGCGACGTTGAAAGAGTTTGAACCGGTCACTTACGACAAGTTGAAAGTGCACGAGGGCGTTTATATCAGCGATTTTGCCGAAAGAAGTCCGGCACAAAAGGCAGGTATCCAGAAAGGGGATGTGATTACCGCCATCAATGGCGCGAAAATCAAAAATTTTTCAGAATTGCGCGCACAACTCAGTCGATTCAGTCCCGGCGAAACCATCGAAGTGACCATACAGCGCGGCAGTGATCAGAAAACATACACGATTCCGCTTTCCGGAAACACCGAGCAACGCCTCGCGGATAACTAAGTTAGGTTTTCACAGTAAAAAAAGAAAGAAATACCCGCCAAGGCAAAAATGAAACGAAAACAAAACCCGTGCGGGTACTCTTTCTTAAACTATTAACTACGTATTGCACACCCTATTGGGGTTGCAGACAGGACAGTCAGCGCCAAGGTTGACATTGCTTTCCCATATCAATGAGTCGGAGGCCTACACTCACAAACTGCGCACACAGCGAACAGTGAACCAGTAGTTAGTGCCCGTGTTACTAACCATGGTCGTAGCGCCACTACCGACGCCGTAGTACAGCCCTGAAGTACCCTGTGCCCACCAATTGCCGCGGGTGCCCCAATTGTTCCAAGTGCTATTACTCGTGAGGTAGTGGCCTGCCATAGCGGCCCCACTGTTCCAATCAGCTTGTAGTGCAGCGGTATTACCGGTAGTGCCTACACCGGCTGCTAAAGATGGGAATGCCGTTTGTAGCGCAGCCCATTCAGTTCCGG
>JAISKM010000021.1 GCA_031261285.1 Candidatus Symbiothrix sp.
ATACACTCAAACCCTCTATCACATCGTTCTGCGAACAAAGCGAAGCGAAAAGTCCATACCGCAACAAAATGCCTCTTCGTTGTACAAATATGTGTGGGGAGTTATTAAAAACAAAAAGGAAAGTTCTAAGGATGAATTAATGCGTATTTTTAAAGAATGCGGTGTTGATTTTGATGAAAAATACTTATCTTAATTAGTTTATATTCAACCCCTTCGGGGTTGCGAGGGGGAGAGCATTTGATCTTTCCCCCAGTCGCCCTATCGGGCTTCACTGGGGGTTATTCATATTCAAGACCTTCGGTCTTCTCAAACACAGGGTTTTACTGGTGAGGGGTAATCTTGCGGATAGTCATTTTTATTTTTATGGTAACAAGTCTTCGATCATGTTCCGCATTTCTTCTACTCCCGGAAATCCGATAGATTTATTTTTCAATACGCCGTTTTTATCAAAAAGCAAATAGGTCGGGATGCCATCAAATCCATATTTATCTGAATATGAGATACTTTCCCATTCTCCATCATTCTTCAGATAATACTGTTCGCCGCCAATTTCATGAATCTTCTTTTCCCATAATTCCTTCGGAGAAGACCCATTCGTGATATAAACAAAAACGACATCCTTATCTATCATTTCTTGTTTAAGTGCACGAGATGCTTGCATTGCTTGAAGACAAGGACCACACCAGGTTGCCCAGAAATCAACGACGACCACTTTCCCTTTATATTTAGAAACAATCGCATCTACTAATTTTCCTTCCGGCAATTTTTTATCTTCTTCGAAATAAGTTTCTATTGGTTTCCCATCCGGTAATGCCGGGGTTTCATTGATTTTCAGATGCGCGGTAATGCCGGCAACTTTCTCTGTTTCTTTATCTTTATTCAAGAGGATTTCTACAATAGATTTATTCTTAAAATAGTTTTTAATATTTTGTTTTTGCATTTCGGATAACGGTTGCGTTTTTTCGTCCAGTTGAAGTGCATAAGCCTTTGCTGCTAACATATCATAGAACAAACCAGTATCGAAACCGACCAAATCAGCCAAGATTAATTTGGCGTCAACAAGCCATTTTTCTACCGGTGTATCATTAATGGGAGGAAGATTGAGCGTTCTGTTTGAAAGAATTAATCTCAACAGATTCATAGTTTCGGGAATATATAAATAATCACTGTTGTTAAGATTTAAAGTTTTCAAGTATCCAAAATAGGCTTTATCCGGATTTTTCGGTTTAGTAAAGGAATCCCATTTTTCTTCCGGATTTAAGTCTTTGAAATTAGATTCCATTTGTTCGCTATAAAAAAACAAAGTATGGTTTATGAAAAACAACCTAAATTCATCTGATAAAAATTTTCTTGCCAATGGGGATAATCTTTGTTCCTTCGTAACTACATTATCAATTCTATAATTTATGGTTCTCATTACACATTCAAGAAAATCGTCGGGCGTTAAGTCATAACGTTCTCTAAACTCATTGTAAAGAGTATCGTAAACACTATATTGGCTCATTTTTATCAACAGGTTGGACAGTTCTATAATGTCAAATGAATTGAACGGTAGTTTATTTTGTTCACTTGCATGTATTTCACCATCTTCATCTATCGTTATTTCAACTTTAGTTTCCTCATCCGAAACAACAGTTAAAGTTAGCCAGAGGTTAAGGTTATCAATAGATAAACCCACAATAGATGTTTTAGTTTCCATCGGAAAGTCAAAATGAAAATATCCTTTTGAATCAACGTTTGATTGCAGTGCTACAACATCTCCGGAAATCAGTTGGGAAACGGATAAAGAAACCGTTATTTCTTGGAGATTTACAGTAGTATCTGTTACGGTTAACATTCCTGACAATGTGGATTGTCCTTTGATAACCTCATTTTCGGGTTTGTCTTCTTCCTTACAGGAAGAAGCAATCAAAATTAACACAGATAACAATCCGAAAAGCATTTTTAAATTCATATTCCGCATAAATTAATCTTTTTCATGTTACAAAACTAATTAAAATTATTTACATTGTAGAATTTTATACAATAAATCGTAAATTTATTGCCTATTGCTCTACAAAATTAGCAATAAATACCGTTAACGATTTTCAGGGGTTTGTATCAACGAGAATGATTTTTGAAAAAAATCACATTCTCCGGCGAAATTCCGATAGCGTGATAGCAGTCGCAGTCGCTACATTGAGCGATTCGGTTGTTGGAGTGCCCAGCGGAAAATTGGGGATGTAGAGCCTGTTTGTCACATGTTGTGCCGTTTCGGGACGAATACCGTTGCCCTCGTTGCCCATGATAATCAGCCCTGTAGACGTTAATTTTTCGTTGTAAATAGTGTTTCCATCCAAAAATGTGCCATAAATGGGCATAGGCGTGGGTGATAGGGGCGTATCGGATACGCCCATTCGCCCACCCGTACATCCATCCAATAATTCCGGCAACGATTCGTAAAAAACGCTGACACGTGCCAATCCGCCCATAGTGGCTTGCACGGTCTTGGGATTGTAAATGTCGGCAGTGTCCGGCGAACAAATGACCGTCGAAATGCCAAACCAGTCAGCCAAGCGTACAATCGTACCCAGATTGCCCGGGTCTTGAATACCGTCCAAAACTAACGCTAATTCGTTGGCGAGGACTATTTTATCTAATTTTCGTGTGGGTTGTACGAAAACGGCAAGCACGTCCTGCGGATTTTTGAGCAAGCTGGCCTTTTCGATGTCGTTTTCTTCGGCAACGATGATTTCTTTGGCTTTCAAATCGCCTTGTGTAGCCATCCACGACGATTTGGCAAGCAACAGTTCGCAATCGAAAAAAGGCAGCAGGTCGGCCACTAATTTGTTGCCTTCCGCCAGAAAAAGCCCCGTTTCAGCACGGACTTTCTTGCTTTCTAACGACTTAATAAATTTTATTCTATTTTTACTTAACATCTTTTTTAATTAAAAATTAAAAATTAAAAATTACGAATTAAAAATTATGAACACTTAATGGATGCACGACAAAAGAGGGATATTTATCGTACACCCACACTTAATTCGTAATTTTTAATTTTTAATTTTTAATTATCCCGCGTAATCCTCAAAATCGTCCTCCTCCTCGTCGCCCGCTTCTTTGGGGGGTGCAAAATCGAAATCGTCTTCCACTTCGGCGAGATTGAGGGACATCGCCTGCGTGGCAATCGTGTCTGTATCTAAGAATGGCTGATTGTTCAGTTCTTTCCACAGCAAATCTTTCAACTTGATAATGCCCTTGTGGGTGATTGAGGAGATGAAAATGTGCGGAATATCGACCGGCAAATCTTTTGCTATTTCTTCTTCGAGTTCGTCGTCGAGCATATCGGATTTGGAAATCGCGAGGATGCGCTGCTTGTCGAGCAGGTCGGGATTGTATTGCGTCAGTTCGTTCAGGAGAATGTTGTATTCCCTGTGAATGTCGCCGGCATCCGCCGGCACGAGAAACAACAACAGAGAGTTGCGCTCGATGTGGCGTAAAAATCTCAGTCCCAATCCTTTGCCTTCGCTTGCTCCTTCGATAATACCCGGAATATCTGCCATCACAAACGTGTGTTCGCCGCGCACGTCCACGATTCCCAAACTGGGTTCGAGGGTCGTAAACGCATAATTCGCGATTTTCGGTTTCGCTGCCGACACCACCGAAAGGAGTGTCGATTTGCCGGCATTGGGGAATCCGACCAATCCGACATCTGCTAACAGTTTGAGTTGCAGAATGATACGCCGTTCCTCGTAGGGTTCTCCGGGTTGTGCATATTTGGGTGCTTGATGCGTGGCGGTTTTGAAAAAATTGTTGCCTTTGCCACCGCGTCCGCCTTTTAAGATTACGATTTCCTGTCCGTCGTGCTTCACGTCGGTGATAAATTCACCTGTTTCGCCGTCGTAAACGACTGTGCCCACCGGCACATCAATGATTTTATCGTCGCCGTCTTTGCCGTGACTCAGTTGTCCGGAACCACCACCGCCGTGTCCGGCAAGGATGTGACGCTGGTATTTAAGATGCAACAGTGTCCAGAAATTGCGATTGCCACGCAGGATAACGCTACCGCCTTTGCCGCCATCGCCCCCATCCGGACCACCGTAAGGGATGTATTTTTCACGGCGGAAATGGGTTGAACCCCGCCCTCCTTTGCCCGAACGGGCATAAATTTTCACATAATCCACAAAATTTGAGTCCGCCATATTTTTTAGAGTTTAGAGTATAGAGTGTAGAGTGTAGTTATTAGAGTTTAGAGTTTTTTTATTAGAATTTTTGTGTTTAACTACACTCTAAACTCTAAACTCTAAAACGAGAGTCTGCTGATTTCCTGGACGATTTCTTCAAAGACATCGTTTATGGAGCCGCTACCGGGTATATTAAAGAGCTTGCCCTTCTTTTTGTAGTAGTCACGCAAGGGGTCGGTTTGTGCTTTGTAGACCTTCATGCGATTTTCGATGACTTCCAACTTGTCGTCGGAACGTCCGGATTCCCGGCCGCGTTTCAGCAGTCGTTGAATTAGTTCTTGCTCCTCTACTTTCAGAGAAAGCACGGCTACAACAGCTGTATCCCGTTCATTAAGCAGTTTATCCAAAGCTTGCGCTTGGGCAATCGTGCGTGGAAAACCGTCGAAAATATACCCTTTTGTGTTGGCTGTTTTGTCCAAAATATCCGCCAACATATCAATCATCAACTCATCAGGCACCAAATGACCACGACTGATATGCTGATCTGCCAGCAAACCCAGTGGACTTTTTCGTTCGATTTCTTCACGTAAGATTTCGCCTGTAGAAATATGGTGCAACCCATATTTTTTTGTAAGCAACTCACTTTGAGTACCTTTACCGGTACCCGGAGCACCAAAAATAACAATATTCAACATGTTGTATTCCATAAAGACGTGCAAAGGTAGGTATTTTTTTTCATTTTGCCAAATGTTTAACAATTTTCCTGACGGTTAAAAAAATTTATTATTATCTTTGCGGCGTGGAACTTTCCGAATAATTACGATAGACAAATTACAAGCATTATGAAGCACTCAAAGAACATCCGCCTCCTGTTAGTGGCGGCAGTTGCATTGGCAGCGGGCGTTGTCAATGCCAACACGCGTTTTGTAAAACAAGGTGGCTCCGGCGATGGTAGCAGTTGGGCAAATGCCTCCGGCGACGTGCAGTTAATGATTAATGCCTCCGCAGCAGGCGACGAAGTTTGGGTAGCCGCAGGCACCTACAAACCGACGATCAAAGCAGGTGACGGCTCATCAGACCGCGACAAAGCCTTTATGCTCAAGGCAGACGTAAAAATCTACGGCGGCTTTAATGCCACCAACCCCGAAACGTCTATTGCCGATCGCGATTGGGTAACCAACACGACCATTCTTAGCGGTGACCTTGGCACAGCAGGCGATAACAGCGATAATGCCTACCACGTTGTAATCGCCTCATACTGGGAATACGGTGTTAACGCAGCCCTGCTTGACGGCTTTACCATTACCGGTGGAAATTCAAACGGCGGTGCTAATTCCTCTATATCTATATCAATGGTAGGCGGCTTAACAGAAGTTTATAGAGATTCCGGCGGTGGACTCTATTTTAACGAGACATTGCCAACACCAACACTAACAAACTTAATAATCAGTGGCAATAGCGCAAACGACTATGGCGGTGGGCTATTTAGTAGGTACGCATCGCCTAAGTTGACCAATGTAACTATCAGTGGAAATAAAGCAGCTAAGGGTGCCGGAATAGGTAATTATGCTTCATCACCTGTACTAACCAATGTAACTATCGCCGGAAACAAGGGCTACGGACTATATTCTTCTTTCTCAGGAACATCTAAACTATTCAACACAATTGTGTGGGGCAACACTAATAATATATATAAGAGCATGGGTAACAATATCACCTACCAAAACAGTTTAGTGCAGGGGCTTGATCCGGCAGGAACAGGCAATTTAGCCGGTACTGCCGACCCCAAATTTGTTTCTCCGGCACTGGCAAGTGCTGCACCTACCAATTCCGGCGACTACCGCCTGTCAGACACAAGTCCCTGTATCGGACAGGGTGATAACACATCTTATCTCACGGCTCGCGGCATTCCAAACTTCGATGGCGAAAAAGATTTGGCAGGCCGTCCGCGAAAAATTGGTGCAAATATTGATATGGGAGCGTATGAAGAACAAACGCCTCCCACGCCCACTCCCGATGATTCCGGCACTCTCTATGTGAAAACCGGCGGCACAGGTGATGGTTCCTCGTGGGCAAACGCCTACCCCAACCTGGCAGACCCGCTGCAGCAAGCCGACAAACAGAGTAAAGGCACGATTCCGGCAGCCGCTTCCGACACCATTCGCCAAATTTGGGTAGCCGCAGGCACTTACTACCCAATGTACATTGCAGGTACCAGCCCACAAGACCGCAACAAAGCATTCGTATTGGTAAATAATGTGAAAATCTACGGCGGTTTTCCTGCCAATGCCAACGACATAGACAACACCACCATTACCGATCGCGATTGGGCAACCAACATTACCACATTGTCCGGCGATATTGACGGCAACGACCTGTTAGACGCAGGCAACGTCAATCACGTTGTAATCTCCGCAGGCGATGTAGGCACCGCCCTGCTTGACGGCTTTACCATTACCGGCGGAAGTGCAACGGATACTAGGGTCGTTTCTGTAAACAAGCAAAGCATTTATGGCGACCAAGGCGGCGGAATTGAGATTCAGGGGTCTTCGCCCACGCTCACCAATTTAGTTGTTAGTGGAAATAGAGCTAGCTACTATGGTGGTGGAATATACAATCGCGGTGCTCCCACACTGATAAACGTAACTATTAGTGGAAATTCAGGCAACTATGGTGCCGGAATATACAATGACGGAACTTCCACACTGACAAACGTAACTATTAGTGGAAATTCAGGCAACTATGGTGCCGGAATATTCAATAACAGAAACTCCACACTGACAAACGTAATTATTAGCGGAAATTCAGCAACTTCTCGAGGGGGCGGAATATACAATGAGGGTTATACGATAACCATGAAAAACAGCATTGTAGCAGAGAATACCTCGTCAAATGGACCTGATATATGGGTTTATAATGATAATTCGACATTTGTCAATGCTTCCTATTCGTTGATTGGCAATATGGCGCAGTCAGGTGGTAAAACGGCAACTCTTATTACAGGCAATATTACCGGCATCGACCCGCAATTTGTGGGCAGTGGCGATTATAGTTTGCAGGAAACAAGTCGTGCCGTGAATGCTGGCGACAACAGCACCTATATCACCGCCATAGAAGCCGCTACCGGTGCCCCCTTTGGAGGTTGGGCGGATGAAAAAGACCTTGCGGGCAATCCGCGCCTTACAGGCACAAACATTGATATGGGAGCCTACGAAAATCAAACCATTGTTCCCACGCCCAATGCCTTCGGCATTCTCCATGTGAAAACCGGCGGCACGGGTGACGGCTCTTCTTGGGCAAATGCCTACCCCAACCTGGCTGAACCGCTGCGGCAAGCCGACAGACAGCGAAAAAACACGATTACAGCAGCCGCTTCCGACACCATTCGCCAAATTTGGGTAGCTGCGGGCACTTACTACCCGATGTACAAGGCAGGCGATTTCACCGATCTCACCGAAGACAGCGACAAAGCATTCGTATTGGCAAATAATGTGAAAATCTACGGTGGCTTTCCTGCCGATGCCAACGATACAGACAACACCACCATTTCCGACCGCGATTGGGCAACCAACATGACCACCCTGAGCGGCGACATTGACGGCAATGGCACATTAACCGACAACGCCTATCACGTTGTAGTTTCCGTAGGCGCAGTAGGCACTGCCCTGCTCGACGGCTTCACGATAACCGGCGGAAATGCCAACGGCAGCACTTCTAATACTATAAATGGGATAAGTATTATCAGGCTTGCTGGCGGCGGAATATATTCGCAAAATTCTTCGCCCACGCTAATCCATGTAACGATTAGCGGAAATACAGCCGGTTTTGGCGGCGGAATACATTTGCAAAATTCTTCGACCACGCTGACCAATGTAACGATTAGCGGAAATTCAGTAACTGCTGACGGTGGTGGAATAAATAATAGCTCTTCTTCGCCCACGCTGACCAATGTAACGATTAGCGGAAATACATCCTCTCGTAATGGCAGCGGAATATATTTGCAAAATTCTTCGCCCACCTTGACCAATACGATTGTATGGGGCAATACCGGTGGTAATAACATCGAAATCTCATCCGGTACGCCAATTTACAATCACAGTTTGGTAGAAGGACTTAATCCGGGAGGTACAAACCTGGACGGCACCAATGCGTCAAACGATCCGCAGTTTGCCAATGCTTCTACCGGCGATTACTTAATAAACTCCGAAAGTCCGGTTGCGAATGCCGGCGATAATGCAGCCTATATAGCTGCCATAGAAGCCGCTACCGGCACCTCCTTTGGGGGCTGGGAGGCTGAAAAAGATATTGCAGGCAACCCGCGCCTTTACAATGTAACCATTGATATGGGTGCCTACGAAGTGCAAACGAAACCGGCAGTGCCTACTCCTGATGCGTCCGGCATTCTCTTTGTAAAAGATGGAGGCGCCGGAGCTATGGACGGCTCCTCATGGGCAAATGCCCACCCCAATCTGGCAGACCCACTGCGGCAAGCCGACAAACAGCGTAAAAGCATGATTACGGTAGCCGCTTCCGACACCATTCGCCAAATTTGGGTAGCCGCAGGCACCTACTACCCGATGTACATGGCAGGCACCGGCTCCGAAGACAGCGACAAAGCCTTTGTGTTGGTTGAAGACGTAAAAATCTACGGTGGCTTTGAAGGCAGTGAAACTTCTATTGACGAACGCGATTGGGCAACAAACGTTACTACCCTTAGCGGCGACATTGATAACAATGGTACATTAGACGAAGGCAATACCAACCACGTAGTAGTCAGCGCAGGTGATGTAGGCACTGCCCAGCTTGATGGCTTCACAATAACAGGCGGAAATGCAAGAGCTGGTTATTCTATTTCTGTAAATGGACAATCTGTTGATGCTAGTTTCGGTGGTGGAATTATTAATGTATCTTCTTCGCCTGCATTAAGAAATGTAATCATTATAGGAAATAAAGCAAATTATGGCGGCGGAATACATAATATGTCGTCTTCGCCTACATTAACCAATGCAACAATTAGCGGAAATACACTAATAACTGGAGGTGCCTCTGGCGGTGGAATATATAATGATAATTCTTCGCCCACACTAACCAATGTAACCATTAGCGGAAATATTGGAGATTACGGCGGTGGGATATACAATGTAAATTCTTCGCCTGTATTAAACAACAGCATAGTATGGGGCAATAATGGGTATAGTGAAAATATATACGATTCTGGTGCAGACAATACTCCAACTTACAATTACAGTTTGGTAGAAGACCTTACCCTCACAGGAAACGGTAATTTAGACGGCACGGATTCGGCAAACAATCCACTGTTTACAAATGCCGATGCCGGCGATTACTCGTTAAATCTCCGAAGTCCCGCTGTGAATGCCGGCGATAATGCTGCCTATATAACCGCCACAGAAGCCGCTACCGGCTCCTCCTTCGGGGGCTGGGCGGCTGAAAAAGACCTTGCAGGCAACCCACGCCTTGAGGGTGCAAGCATTGATATGGGTGCCTACGAAGTGCAAACGATACCAAATGTGCTGGATTGGGTCGGTCAAGACGATAACGGCATGGTCGATAAGAATTGGAATCAGACCGTCAAAAACTGGAAAGTGTATGATGATGCCCAAAGTTTAGTCAATGGGGACAAGGCATTCGTTTCCGATCTTGATTGTGTCAACTTCGGCTATAGACAGTCCAATCCAAACAGCACACCAATTATGGTTGCTGCCGAAGGCGTTGAGCCGTTCGATATAGCATTTAGCGGTGCGGATAACTGGTCGTTCGCCGAAGGCGGCGGCAAAATAAGCACTAAGAGAATGACGCTTGGTGTCTATTTTAACGATCCTTTTCCATTGTCTATGGATAATCCGTTCTCCGGAGTCATTGATATGACCAAAATTGACACGGACTTTAAGCAAATCATCATTGATGGCGGAACGCTTAAAGTCAAAGAGTTGAGCCCCGCTTTTGTCAGCAATGGACTGGCATCCGTAAACGCACTGACACTCAGAGGAACCAACGCCAATCAAGCGACACTCTCTGTTGAGCAAGGCGATTACGTCTTCGACAGTGAAGGAACCGATAAAAACCGGTTAACGGTTTACATGACAGAGCATGCAAAAATCGAACTCGCCGCCGGCGCCACGTGGACGGTCAAGAACGCTGCTGTCTTAGGAGACTTAGGCGCGACAATTTACAACTCCGGCAACCTTACGCTGACCGGCGGCACGTTTAACTTTATCGACAATATAACAGACCAGGATGGTGGGGCAATCTACAACGACGGCGGCACATTCAACCTGAATGTGACCGGCGGCAAGACTGCCACTTTTTCCGGAAATAAAGCCATGAGCTACCGGCTTAATTCCATTCACAACACCGGCCACTTGACCGTGAACACCGCAGAGGGAGCTGTTGTTGATATGCTCGACCCGATGGCAGGCGAAGGCGTGAGTAGTGCCGCAACGATAACCAAAAGTGGCGCAGGAACGTGGAAGTTGGCGGGTGAAAATGATTTGAACACGAGCTTGGGAACCAACTTTACCGTGAGTGCGGGAACGTTGGATTTGTATAAAAAAGGAGATGTCGGTGATTTCGGGGCAACGAAAATCAAGCTTGGTGCCGGTATATTCACGCTCACCGATACGCTCGTGACACACGCTGTCGCGGCAGACCATGCAAGTCAAATCAGTGCGTCTACAGTGAATAGCACCGGCGGCGTGCTTGCTTTCGATTTGAGCGGAGTAGTTGATATCACCGGATCCTCTACCAATAATTTGACTTTAGAGGCAACAACATTTACCGGAGTGCCGACGATTGACCTCCGCAATATCAATGACTTGCAAAGCAATCGTGTTTACAACCTTGTTAATACCGGCAATTCCGACATAGCAACCGGTTGGGCAGCGGCATCCTTAACCTGTAATGGCCTGGCGATTAGCAATTTCCCCGAACTTGTCGGCAAGTTATCGCTACAAGCCACCGGCATCTATGTGCAATTAGCCGTTGGCAAATTAGGCGCCAAAGTGCTGGACTGGGTCGGTCAAGACGAAGCCGGTAATGCCAATGCTAACTGGAATCAGGCGGTCAAAAACTGGACAAAATACGATGCCTCCCAAGAGTTAGTCAATGGGGATAATACATTCGCTTTCGGCAACGATTATGCTAACTTCGGATGGAGAGCATCAAACGCAGGCAGCACTCCGATTCGTGTGGCCGAAGCAGATATTATGCCGTCCGGTATGGCATTTAGCGGCGTGAATAACTGGACGTTCATCGACAATGCTATAGCCGGCGACATCCTCACGCTCGGCGGCACCTACACCTCTTCGCTTCCGGCAATCAACGCAGGGACTCCGTTCTCCGGCACGGTCGATATGACCGCTATTGAAACGGCTTTTGACCAAATCACCATCAACAGCGGAACGCTTCAAGTCAGGGGGCTTAGTTCCGGTTTTGTAGATGCGGGTTTGAAAAACGGACTGTCTCTCACGGGAAACAGCACGAACGAGGCCATGCTCCTTGTCCTTACCGGCAACTACGTCTTTGACAGCGAAGTATCGGGCAGCAAAACCGATAAAAACCGGTTAACGTTTGCCAATACAGACCGTGTGACAATCGCACAGGGCGACGGTAAGTGGACGGTCAAGAACACTACGGACAACCTTGGCGGGGCGATTTACAACGACGGTACGGTTGATCTTTTCAATGTTGATTTTACCGGCAACGCAGCCCTGACTAACGGCGGAGCGATTTACAACGGCGGCACCCTTAATCTTACCAACGTTGATTTTATCGACAACAGTGCCGTCACCAACGGCGGGGCGATTGCGACAGCAGCCGGCAGTACAATAAACCTGAATGTGATTGACGGCAAGACGGTCACTTTCTCCGGAAATACGCAAGGAAGCGGCACACTAAATTCAATTTACAACACCGGCAACTTGCACGTGAACACCGCAAACGATGCTACTCTGGATATGCTTGACCCGATGGCAGGCGAAGGCGTGAGTGGTCGAGCAGCGATCACCAAGAACGACATAGGAACATGGAAACTGGCGGGTGATAATGATTTGTCAACGGGTTTAGGAAGCAACTTTACCGTGAATGCAGGAACGTTGTTTCTTTACGGCAGCGAGGCATTAGCCGGAGTGGGAAAAATCGAACTTGGTGCAGGTAAATTCTCACTCGAACAGGATGCCACACTCGATGGAGAAGGGCAACTCTCCGGTGCCGAGCTAACCATCCGCAGCCTTTCAAATACGGCAGGTTCAATAGACTTTCCTGTCCTCAATTTCAACCTGCCCGCCAACACAATCAACGGCAGCAAGGTGCTGGACCTTACCGCCGAAGTGGACCTTACCGGTGTAACCGTGAATGTTACGGCCGGCGAATTCACGCCTCTTAGCGAAGGCGAAAGCATTATTTTGCTTGAATCACCTGCAGGCGTCACTCATTTTACCACCCGAAACATCACGCTGAACAACGTTGATTATTCATTGGAAATTGACCCGACAGAGAAACAATTACGGTTGTTTAACACGTTGATAGACCAGACAATCACCTGGAATCAAACGTTTGAAGTCGTTTATGGCGATGCACCCATCACGCTTACAGCCACGGCAAGCAGCGGTTTAACGGTCAGTTTTGATTCCGACGATACGAGTGTTGCAACCGTTTCCGGCGACCAACTCACCATAGTGGGCGCAGGTACGGCGAAAATCACCGCGTCGCAGGCCGGCAACGCGACTTACAATGCGGTTACAGATACTGTGCGAGTAGTAACAGTAAATCCGAAATCCGTCACAATCACCGATTTTTCGGCAAGCGATAAAGAATATGACGGCAATGCCTACGCGACCATTCTTGGCACTGCCACCATTGACGGAAAAGTGGCAGGCGACGATCTGGACGTAATAGCCGGCTCGGCTACTTTCGATGATAAGAATGTCGGCACAAACAAGACCGTAACATTTACGAGTTGCAGTTTGGACGGTGCGGCAGCAAAAAACTACACCCTTGCAGCACAACCCGCAAGCGTTCAGGCGAACATCACGCCGGCACCGGTCACCATAACGCCTTACGCCGGTCAGAATAAATATTATAACAAACCCGACCCCGCCGCCTTTACCTTTAAGGCAAACGGACAAGTCAGTGGTGAAATACCCCACTATTCAGGTGCGCTTTCCAGAATTGCAGGCGATTCGGTTTGGACGTACAACATCACGCAAGGCGACCTGGCATTTGTTGACAATGGCGCGTTTTTGGCAAACAACTACACGCTTGAGTTCGATGCCGTGCCGGTAGTGTTTACGATTAACGTACGCGTTACGGACTTTATGGTGGAGGATATTCCATCTTACATCTACACGGGCAGTGCGATAACACCACCCACTCCGGTAGTGAAAGATGACGATGTCACATTGCTCATAGCAGGTACAGACTATACGGCATCATTTAGTGATAATACGGATGCCGGTGCAGCAAAAGTGACCATAACGGGTATCAATGGCTACGCAGGAAATGTACACAATACGATATTTATCATTGAACCAAAGTTAGTGTCCATTACAGGCTTGGTGGCAAGCGATAAAGAGTATGACGGCAACCCCAAAGCTACTGCTTTCGGGATTGTCGACATTGACGGAAAAGTGAAACACGATGATTTAAGTGTGGTAACAGGCTTTGCGACGTTCGCCGACAAGAACGCCGGAACAGGCAAGACGGTCACATTTGAAGATTATCGTTTGGGTGGTACGGCCGCAGGAAATTACACACTTGAAGCACAACCGGCAAGCGTTCAGGCGGACATCTCGGCAAAACCGCTGACCATTTCCGGCTTATCTGCCACGAATAAAACGTATGACGGCACCGTCAATGCTCCTGTTTTCGGCAGTGCTACGATTGACGGAAAAGTGGAAGGCGATAATGTAATCCTGGTCGCAGGTTCGGCTACGTTCAATAATAAGAACATCGGACCCGGCAAAACTGTAACATTTACAGGTTACAGTTTGGATGGCACGGACGCAACCAACTACTCGCTGTCACAACCGGCAAACGGAACTGCAACTATTACGGCAAAATCTGTGACAATCACCGGTTTGTCTGTTGAAAATAAACCGTATGATGGCAACGCTGACGCCACTGTTTCAGGTACTGCCACTCTTTCCGATAATTACGACGGTGATGATCTGACTGTTACAGCAGGTTCGGCTACTTTCAACAATAAGAATGTCGGACCGGGCAAGAACGTCACATTTAAAAATTACAGATTGGATGGTCCGGAAGCAGACAATTACACGCTTTTGACGCAACCCCTAAGCACAACGGCGAACATCACGGCAAAATCCGTGACAATCACCGGCTTGTCTGTTGAAAATAAAACGTATGACGGCAACGACAACGCAACAATTCTTGGCACAGCCACCATTGACGGAAAAGTGGCGGGCGATGATCTAAACGTGGTAACAGGTCTTGCAGTTTTTGCCGACAAGAACGCCGGAACAGCCAAGACGGTCACATTTGAAGATTACGACTTGAGCGGCTCGGCAGTTGGAAACTACACGCTTTCAGCACAACCGGCAAACGTTACGGCAAACATCACAGCTAAAGCGGTTACGATTACTCCGGACGCCGGTCAAAGCAAATATTACGGTGCAAATGATCCGGTCTTTACTTTTACGGAAAACGGACAAGTCAGTGGTGAAATACCTGATTATTCAGGTGCGCTCACCAGAGTTGCAGGCGAAACGGTAGGGCCGTACAACATCACGCCCGGCAATTTGGCATTTATTGACAACGGCGCATTTTTGGCAGACAACTACACACTTGCGTTCGATGCCGTGCCGGTAGTGTTTACGATTAACACGCTCAATACAACCTTTATGATTGATGACATTCCGTCACAAACCTACACAGGCAGTGCAATAACGCCTACCCCAGTAGTGAGAGACAACGGCACTTTACTTACGGAAAACACGGATTACACCGTATCCTACAGTAATAATACGGGTGCCGGTGTAGCGAAAGTGACCATTACAGGGATCGATCACTACGCAGGAAATGAAGACGACAAAACGTTCATCATTGAGCCAAAGTTAGTGACAATCACCGGCCTGTCGGTAAACAGTAAAGAGTATGACGGTAACGCCAACGCGACAATTCTTGGCACAGCCACCATTGACGGAAAAGTGGCAGGCGATGATCTAAACGTGGTAACAGGTCTTGCAGTTTTTGCCGACAAAAACGCCGGAACAGCCAAGACGGTCACATTTGAAGATTACGACTTGAGCGGCTCGGCAGTTGGAAACTACACCCTTGCATCACAACCCGCAAACGTTCAGGCAAACATCACAGCTAAAGCGGTTACGATAACTCCAAACGCCGGTCAAAGCAAATATTACGGCGCAAATGATCCGGTCTTTACTTTTGAGGCAAACGGACAACTCGCCGGTGAAATTCCTGATTATTCAGGTACGCTTGCCAGAATAACAGGCGAAACGGCTGGGACGTACAACATCACGCAAGGTAACTTGGCATTTATTGACAACGGCGCATTTTTGGCAGACAACTACACGCTTACGTTCGATGCCGTGCCGGTAGTGTTTACGATTATCGAAAATCCGAGCACGGGCGTGAAAACAGTGACTATAAATGGCACCGGTTTGACCGATAATTTTTATGTAGTGGATTGTGGCGCAACCGAAGCTGTTGTAACCATAACTACCGAAGAGTCGAACGCGCAAGTAGTGTACAACGGAGTTACCGGTAATACATTCTCGGTTGACATCAGTCGTGCCGATATTTACACCATCGAATACACTGTCATATCCGGCACGGACAATCGCGAAAATTACAGTTTGCAAATTGAACGGTACTTTGCTTTTGAGGACATTACCGGTGAGAAATTTAATAATGTGCTGTTTGTAAACAATAACCCCGATACCAACGACGGTTATCATTTCACGGCTTACGAATGGTTTAAAAACGGACAGTCTATCGGTACGGGACAATATTATTCCGCAGGCGACACTGGCACCGACCTGTTAGACCCGACAGCCCAATACAGTGTAACACTTACCACCGATGATGGAAAAGTATTGCACACCTGCGTTGGCTATGTAACCTTGCGTTCAGCCTCGTTGAAAGTATATCCGAATCCTGCAACAGCAGGAGAAGCTGTTACAATTGAATACGATGCATTCAGAAACTCGGCAAACGATATGGTATTTCTATACAACCTGTCCGGTCAACAGTTAGGCACGCAAAAATTAAGTGCCGGCAAAATAAACTTGCCAAATAAGCCCGGAACGTATGTGATACAATTAAATAATGAATCAGTAAAAGTAATAGTAAAATGAAAAATAATAACGTCATTGCGGGCTTGTCCCGCAATCCCCTCTATCCAATGTCACTCTTAGCGGCTGTTCTGTTCACACTATCTATGAGCGCGCAATCCAAACACGAATTTTCGATTGCGGCAGGCGGCGGATCGTCTACACTTCGGTACAAATCGGTTGAGGGAGCTGGCAAGAGCGGCTTTGGCAGTAATGTGGGCTTGGGTTACACCTATTTCTTTAATGCCAACTGGGGACTCGGCACGGGCGTAGGCGCAAGCTTGTTTAGCGGACAGTATGACATTCCCTCATTTTCGGAATTTTATCAGAGCCATGATGGGGAGGAGGCGTTTGAATACCGGTATACAGCAAAAAATTATAACGAAAAACAACGGGCTTGGCTGCTGGATATTCCGTTAATGGTGCAATTTCAAACCGGAAAGTTTTATGCTAAGTTTGGAGCGAAAGCGGGTATTCCGTTAAGTGCAAACTATAAAAACAGCGTGGGCGAATTGCAGGCATCCGGCTATTATCCGCAATCCGATCTCACTCTCAACGATCCTGCATTTATGGGATTCGGCACATTTACCAATATCAGCAACAAAGACGATTTGAAACTGAAAACGGCATTTTTTGCCGCTGCCGAAGCGGGTGTCAAATGGAAATTATCCGGCAATTTAGCTTTATACACCGGTGCCTATCTTGATTATGGTTTGAACAACACGCTCAAACAGGAGACTTCGGCCAATCACTTGATTGCCTACAATGCTGCAGCAGCGGATACGTACCGTCCAAACAGTGTTTTTAACTCTCAGAAAGAGGGTAAATCGTTAGTGGATAAAGTCAATCCCCTGTCGGCAGGGATAAAAGTGAGCCTTGCCTTTGGAACACAAGCAAGGAAAACAGACTGATAAACCGGCGAGTGGTACTAATAATCGCTGAATGAAGACCATTTTAGGAAGCCACTGATTTTGCTAATTCATCTTCTGTCAAAATAGATAGAATCCGTTTGCCGTCGGGCGTGTAATTGGGAGATGTAGATGAAAAAAGGCCTGCGATAAGCGCCATGGCTTCGGCTTCGGCGATGCTTTTGTGATGCGAGAGAGCGGCTTTTTGGGCTAAAGCTAACGCCAAAGATTCGGTATGGGCAGGAGAAACAGTGTTGCGCCCTACCCCATCGTTTTCTAACACATCGTCGACCATTGCTTGCAAGGTTTCCACGATGTTGATGTTTTCTAATCCTTCCGGCACGCCATTGATAGAATAGGAATTGCCGCCCAAATCGGCTAAATCGAAGCCAATAAAAGCCAAATCTTCCAAAATAGCGGGCAAAACAGTGACTTCTTTGGCTGTAAACGTGATAATTTCAGGAAACAACAACTGTTGAGAAACGCCTTTCCGTTGGTTCATACGTCGCATATAGTCGTCAAACAGGATGCGAATGTGTGCCCTCCGGCTGTCAATAATCGCCAATCCCGACTTGAGGCTGGTAATCAAATAACGCCCGTGCTGTATAAAGGGACGCGATTCGACCGGTTGTTCAAACAATTCATCCGTATTGTCATTGCGGACTTGATCCGCAATCCCCTGAAACGCAGGAGGGGATCCTGCGTCAAGCGCGGGATGAGAATCGTCCTTATTTGTTTTGTACAACTGTTCCCAATCAATTTTGGGACGGTCGTAAGTCTTTGAATTTCCGTGAATTGACGTATCTTTAAACGGATTATAGTTGGATTGATAGTTCACTTTTGGTGCCTCCAAAGGGATATGCTGCCCTGTAAAAACGGGAAAATCGCCACCAATCACTTCTGCACGATCGAAATTCAGGGCAGGCGTCGTGGCAAAAGCCTCTTTCACTGCCGACGTAATGATTTGAAACAGAAGGGGTTCGTTTTCAAATTTGATTTCCGTCTTCGTTGGGTGAATATTCACGTCAATATTCGCCGGATCAATATCTAAATAAATGAAATAATTGGGCTTGTCGCCGGCAGGAATATACGGTTCATAAGCCAGCATCACTGCCCGGTGGAAATAGAAATGCTGCATATAGCGCCCATTGACAAAGAAAAATTGCTGCGGATTTTGTTTTTTGCTCGTTTCAGGCAAGCCTATGAAACCCGAAATTTTAACCAGCGACGTATCTACATTGACCGGTACGAGGGATTGTGCGATTTTTTTGCCGGCAAGATTACTGATGCGCTGTTTTAGTCCAGAAACAGGAAGTGTAACCACCTCTGTATCATTGTGTTGCAGCGAAAAAGCGATTTCAGGATTGACCAATGCGATGCGTTCAATCTCGGTCAGGATATTTTTAAACTCGGTGTCGTTGGATTTCAGAAACTTTCGACGGGCGGGCACATTGAAAAACAAATTTTTGACGGCAAAACTACTCCCTACTGCTGTTGCAGCCGCTTCTTGACGTTCCACTTGTGAACCTGCCAACTGAATCTGCGTGCCAAGTTCATCGTCCGGACGGCGGGTTTTCAATTCCACTTGTGCCACAGAGGCAATTGACGCCAGGGCTTCCCCGCGAAAACCCATCGTTTGAAGGGCAAACAAATCTTGTGCCGATTTTATTTTGGATGTCGCATGCCGTTCAAAAGCCATCCGCGCATCGGTTTCAGACATGCCCTTACCGTTGTCGATGACCTGAATCAGGGTGCGTCCGGCATCTTTAATAATGACCTGAATGATGCCGGCACCTGCATCGACGGCATTTTCCACAAGTTCTTTCACCACTGAGGCAGGTCGCTGGATGACCTCTCCGGCAGCAATTTGATTCGCGATGGAATCGGATAACAGGTGGATTATGTCGCTCATTCAATTATGAATTATGAATTAAAAATTACGAATGATGATTATCAAGATGTTTCATTCGTAATTTTTAATTTTTAATTTTTAATTATTTTTAGTTCTTTGCCGATTTTGATGAACGCGTCTGCACATTTGTCCAAGTGTTCTTTTTCGTGTGCTGCGGAAATTTGTACGCGGATGCGTGCTTGTCCTTTTGGCACGACCGGAAAATAGAAGCCTGTGACGTAAATGCCCTCTTTTTGTAACGCCGAAGCCATATCTTGCGACAGTTTCGCATCGTAGAGCATGACCGCGCAAATGGCTGATTGTGTGGGTTTTATGTCAAAGCCGGCAGCTTTCATTTTTCCAATAAAATACTCAGTGTTCGTGTGCAATTTATCTTGCAAGGTCGTGTCGCGTTCCAACAGTTGAAACGTATAAATACCTGCACCAACCACTGCAGGCGGTATGGAATTAGAGAACAAATACGGGCGTGAACGTTGACGCAACAAGTCGATAATCTCTTTTTTGCCCGTCGTGAAGCCGCCAATAGCTCCTCCAAACGCCTTTCCAAGCGTTCCGGTTAGGATTTCGACCTGACCGCGTAAATTGAATTGTTCGGTAGTGCCGCGACCGGTTGTTCCGACCACGCCGGCCGAGTGCGATTCGTCGACCATGACCATTGCGTCGTATTTTTTTGCCAGTTCGTAAATTTTATCCAAAGGCGCTACATTGCCGTCCATAGAGAAAACACCGTCGGTCACAATCAATCTAAATCGCTGTGCCTGAGCCGTTTTCAGTTGTGTTTCCAAATCTTCCATGTTCGCATTGGCGTAGCGATAGCGCACCGCTTTACACAACCGAACGCCGTCGATGATCGACGCATGGTTGAGCGCGTCGGAAATGATCGCATCTTCCTCTGTCAGAAGGGGTTCAAACACGCCGCCGTTGGCATCAAAACACGCTGCATACAATATGGTATCTTCGGTGCCGAAAAAACGAGAGATCGAGGCTTCCAATTCCTTGTGCAAATCCTGTGTGCCGCAGATAAAACGCACGGACGACATACCGTAACCACGTTTTTGCATCGCCTGAGTGGCGGCTTCAATCAATCCGGGATTGTCGGAAAGCCCCAAATAGTTGTTTGCACAAAAGTTCAACACTTCTTGTCCGCTCTGTAGACGAATTTTTGCCGACTGAGGCGACGCAATGATGCGTTCGTCCTTGTAAAGTCCGGCACTTTTTATGGTGTTGATTTCGTCCGAAAGATGTTTTTGAAAAGCAGAATAGTTTGCCATGATTTTAAGTTTTAATTAAGACCGTCGAGGTACCAGGATTCGAACCTGGGACCCCCTGCTCCCAAAGCAGGTGCGCTAACCGGACTGCGCTACACCTCGATTTCATTTGCGACTGCAAAGGTAAGAATAAATTACGAATTAAAAATTAAAAATTACGGTTTTTTTTGAAAAAAATGATAAATTTTATTTATATTGCTGATAATCAATTATTTATATTTTTTTTCAAAAGAATGAGAGGAATAGACATATAGTTGAATTGTTTGCAAATAGGAATGAAAAATGCTTTTGATAAAAAAATTGTGTTGCTTTTTTTAGTTTTTGAGAATGCCCGTTTTAAGGCATTTTGAGGCACTTTGTGTAAACCGCTGTGTAAACCAAGATATAAACCAAGTTTACATGAGTACAACAGTTAATGTCGTGTGTTACACGTCCAAAGTATTAGCAAACGGAACAAGTCCGTTGATGTTAAGAGTGAGTAAAGACAGAAAAAGAAAGTATCAAAGTTTGGGTATATCTGTCAAACAAGAGGATTGGGATTTTCAAAAGAATAAGCCCAAAGCAAATTGTCCCAACAGAGAATTGATTTTGAAAATTATGCTTGATAAAGAATTGGAATATCAGAAACAGATTTTAGAATTGCAAGCAGAGGAGAAAGATTATACCGCATCGACTTTGATAGTTTCAAAGGTCAAGGTCAAACGGATGTCAGTTTGTGAATTTTATACAGAAGTGATAAAAGAGTATGAGCATGCCAATAAAATCGGCAATTCAAGGGTCTATAAAGACTCTTTCAATTCGTTGAAAAATTTTACTGCTAACAAGTTGGATATTCCATTTTCACATATTGACGTGGATTTTTTGAAAGGATATGAGAAATATTTGCGTGAAAATCAATGTACAGAAACAACTATGAGTTTGTATTTCAGGACATTGCGAAGCATCTACAACAAAGCGATTGATGCCAAGCACGTGAAGAAAGCAGACTATCCGTTTGATGAGTTTAGAGTGTCTAAATTTGATACAAAAACGGAAAAGCGAGCCATTCAGAAAGAGGACATTAAACAAATCATTGATTTGGATTTGAGCGATGAAAGTCATGTAATGCGATTAAGTCAGGATTTATTTGTATTCAGTTATCTGTGTGGTGGTATCAATTTTGCGGATATGGCAAGCCTAAAAGCGGAAAATATTGTAAATGGACGATTAGTGTATGTGAGGCAAAAAACGCACAAGAAAATCAATGTTTCGCTGTCTGTAAATGCGTTGGCTATCATTGCAAAGTACGCAAATCACGCGAATGGCTATGTGTTCCCAATTTTAGATAATACTATTCACATGACAGAAACACAGAAATACAACCGCAAAAAGAAAGTGTTGCGCAATATCAATGCTTGTTTGAAGAAAATATCAGCAAAGACAGGCATCAATGCCAAGATAACGACCTACGTTGCACGCCACTCATTTGCCACCGTCTTAAAGCGTTCAGGCGTGAATGTGGCGTTGATTTCAGAGGCGTTGGGGCACAGCGATTTGGCAACTACGCAAATTTATTTGGACAGTTTTGAAAACAGTCAGATTGATGCGGCTATGGCTAATTTGCTGTGAGTATCAACGTTTCTCAACTAGACACAATGTTGGAAATCAAGACCGTTTCGTAATTGGAGCGGTCTTTTTTTGTATCTTTGCCGAAAATTTCAAAAAATAATTATTATGGACGAAAAAGATTTGCATTTTTGGCTATACAGTCGAGAAATTAAAATTAGTAAGGGGCAATATTTAGGCGATGTATTGCCTGAAATCCCGACTAATACGATATTGGCGAAAACAGTGCCTGGCGTTGGGGCTACTACTTTGGAAATAAACACGCCACGTCATTCTATCATCATCGAGCCAAATGTGCCTGTCATCAAAGGCAAAGCGCAAAAACATAAAAATTTGTTGGGTGTGTATGAGGGCGTTTCAACCGATGATGTTTTCAAGTATTTGGAACGTCCAAGTAAAGAGCACAAAAAGATTATGACAACCCCTGAAAGTTTTTTCAAAGTGATACGAGCGATGAAGTTGCTGCAAATTGATTACCGCAAAGATTATATGTTGCTGTTTGATGAGTGCGACAAAATCATCAAAGACGTTGATTACCGTGATACGATTGCGTTTCCAATGGAAGACTTTTTTCTGTTTGAACGCAAAGCGTTTGTTTCAGCGACCCCGATTTTGCCACACGACCCACGTTTTGAACAACAAGAATTTGAATTATTAAAAATTGTCCCTGATTACGATTATACCAAGAAAATGCAATTAGTGACGACTAACAATGTGGTTGCCGTATTTCGTAAAGTGTTGGCTATGTGTGACAATCAAAAGGATGTGTGCGTTTTTCTTAATTCAACAGATACTATCCACGCCATTATTGAAAAATTCGGATTGCAAGAAACATCCAAAGTCTATTGTTCCCAAGACAGTGTTATTAAACTTCATACTTTGGGCTATGGAAATGCCTTTGCCGATTTGCAACTAGACAGCAAAAAGAACGTAAAATTAGCACAACACACGTTTTTCACTAGTCGGTTTTTCTCTGCCGTTGATATTGATTCAACCGTACAGCCCACCATTCTAATCATTACCGATTTGTTCTATGCCAAACATTCGATGATTGACCCCAAGACAGAGGCGATACAGATTATTGGGCGTTTTCGGAATGGAACAGGCGGGATAATCCACGTTTCAAACACGGATTGGAATCTTTCATGTAAAACGCCTAGTGAGATAGACAATTACTTAAACGGTTGCCACGAGGTTTATATGCAAATCAAGCATTTATTTGAAACAGCCACAAACGAGGGGGCAAAAGATGCGCTGAAAGAGGTATTACAGAGGATTAGTTATGCCAAATATGTTGATGAAAACGGAAACAAAAAGCATTTCGCCATAGATAACTATTTCGATGAGGAGCGTGTGAAAAGTTATTATCAACGTCCCAACTTCTTGAAAGCTGCGTACTTAGATACTCCCTACTTTGAATTAAAATATCAGCACTTTGATTCGCCTTTGGGCGATGAAGACCATCTGAAAATTAAACAAGCAGATAATAAAAAAGATAAACGGCTTATTATTCTAGACCTGTTGGATAAGCTAAACGGAGAAAAAGACGTTTACGATGAACCATTATTCAAAGAATTTCGGGATTCACTACACAAAGATGATTCACTGATTGTGGAAGTTTATGAAGAATTGGGCGCAGTTTACGCAAAGGCAAATCTGATGTCAGACAAAAAAATGAAGTTGGCTTTGATAAAACACAGAAGCGAACATGGACAAGACAGGTTTGCCATAATGACTTCTATTTATGCCGTTTTTTCAGAGGGACAAAAATATCAAGTTGAGTACATAAAATCAACGATACGGAAAATTTATAGTTCCTATGGCGATAGTACTTCCTACCCGACGGCAAAGATAAAAGACTTCTTTGCAGTCAATGAGAATGTTCGGTTACGTGGGCAAAGAGCCTACTTGCTGATAAAGAAACGTAATTGATTATTTTCTATGATAGGACATTTTTGAAAATATATAGGTTATATACCCCCAAAACAGAAAATGTCCCACTTCTTAAAAATCTAAACGAAAACAGCCCCTAACACCAATTTTTCAGGATTGGAAGTTAGGGGCTGCTTTATTTTTTAGTATCAAGACCTTGTTATCTTAAAAAATCCCCCCTCCACTTCAATGAAAGACACTTAAACAAGCGTAGAGAGCCACTTAAATCCCTCTCTGTAATCGAAGAGAGAGAAGAAAGTTTTTTTTTCTTTCAGACACAAAACGGCACTCTAAAAAACAATCGAACGACCGACTACCAAAATAACACGTCAAAAATCCATTTTAATGCCTGTGAGTATAGCCTCCATTTTCCACTTTGCAGCACCAGAAAGGCAGGAAATTGGCTCAAATCTAAGTGGCATTTTAATGACGAACGTTATTAAAACGCTAATTATTCACTAATACATATCTTTTATGAAATACATCGTCTATTACAGAGTATCTACAAAGCGGCAGGGCTTATCTGGTCTAGGTTTAGAAGCGCAACGGACAATTGTGTCCAACTACATCAAAGGCAATAAGGTCATTGCTGAATTTACGGAAATTGAAACAGGCAAGAGCGCAAACCGACCACAGTTAAACAATGCTTTGGCAGCTTGTAAGCAACACAACGCTACTCTGATAGTGGCTAAGTTGGACAGACTTGCGAGAAATCTGCATTTTGTCACTAGTTTGCAGGCAGCCAACGTTGATTTTATTTGTTGCGATATGCCAACGGCTAACCGCCTGACCATTCATATCATTGCAGCCATTGCAGAGAATGAGGCGCAACTGATTAGTACACGAACAAAACAAGCCTTAGCAGAAAAGAAGAAGCAAGGCATCAAGTTAGGCAATCCGCAAAACAACGGTTTGACTAGTCAGAGCATCGCAAAAGGCAGGCTGTTAAGGCAAGAAAACGCGCTGCACAACGAACAAAACAGGCAAGCGGGCACGTTAATTCTATCCATGAAAAGCAGCGGCTCTAAATGGTCTGCAATCGTGGGACAGTTAAACGCCAACGGCTTTAAGACCCGCAGAGGCTGCGATTTTGACATTACAGCGGTCAAACGGTTGTATGGTCGTTATAATTTAGCGTAAAAAATGCTTTCGTATTCAAAAATTCATTATCTTTGTCGCATAATTCTGACAGTTCATAGCGTTGGACTTTTGGAAGGACATTTTGATAAACGAAAGCGTTTTAGATATTACTTTGTCTAAGAAAATCCACAATTTTCAAGACTGTACAAAGTGATAGACAGTAAATGCTTGCGTTCTGTTTGTATATAATTGATTTATATGCAATATAGAGCGCAGGATTGCTGTTTATTTGTACAGTTGGGTATGTGGATGCCTCTTAGACAGATAAACTAACAGTTCCTGCGCTTTTTTTGTGTAAAAAATTATAAACTGCTGAACGGTGGGGACAGGGAGGCGAAAAACAAATTATTATGGCGAGATGTAACAGTACAATTCAATTAGAAGTCCATCACAAAAACAGTAATGGTGGAAACAATTTAAGCAATGCAGAGGTGCTTTGTCACAAATGTCATCAACAAACACTTTCTTATGGCAGACCGCATGGAAGTTCTCCTCCTCTGTTTTCAGAAGAAACGAAAAGACAGGCAATGCAAAGAGCAGGCAACAGATGTGAGTGTGAAAGAACAACGTGCAATCATTTCTCAATTTTAGACAGTCTTGGTTTGCCAAATACCGCATTGGGTAATTTACAAAGCACATTTTCTCATAGATGACGAGTTACAAACAAATTAAGTAATAAAAAAATGAACACAAAAACAACATTCAATTTACACAACAAGACAATGAAACACCGCTTATTAATCGTTATATTATTCATTCTAGGAATGAGTAGTTGTTCAGGTGAAGAAGATTTATTTATTCACAATGTTCGTACATACGAATATACTGTTTATTCTTCAACTCTAGTTTCAATTCATTTTGATACACGCATAAATCAATTTATTGTGCATCCTGAATCTTCAGTAATATCTATTGAAGAAAATATGACTGATCACGGAAATTTTCCTATCGAAGAAGCAAACCAAAGGTTCGACTCATTTTTCAATTTGATACGAGTTGCCGATAATCTTAAATGGGGAGAGAATTTGTATCGTAACACTGGGTATTATCGAACATGCGTTAAAATATGATTTCTCGTACTAAAGCTCATGTCTTAACACGTAACAGTATGTGTGTTGACAAGTGTCAATGGCAGTGTTGAAATTAGTTTGAACAAGGGCGTTTATATCGTGAGTGTGAGGAATGAAAGTCAAAAAATAATTATAAAATAAAAAGTTATGGAGTGTTGGAGTTTTACGCTATCAATTGTTTCTATTTTGTTAGCAATCTTTTCAGTTTATTGGGCAACTGTTGCTTGCCGATTGAAGCCAAATTTGGAAATCGGTGTCCCATATATTAAAAACGGCAAAATCAATGTTAATGTGGTCAATAGCGACCGACGTGCTGCTATCAACATAAAGGTGGAAATTTGTACGGTAAGAGGTAACGATTTTACTGGTTATTTTAAGGTTGATAAGGGGGATTTTTTAATGTTGCCAAGTAAAAAAGACCGTGTGTTTAAATGCGAAGAGAGACCAATAGACGATAATACAATTATTCGTATTAGAGTTTACGCAGCCAATGCGGATAGTGGTTTTGGGAAAGTGTTTGATGCAGAATTTAGATACGATGCAAAAACAGGCAAGTTTGAACATACAAAGTAAAAACAATCCGAACGGCAGGCACTAAAAACGCTTGCCGTTCTAGTAAAAATAGTGAGAATAAAAATAATAATAACAATCATCTTGGGAAAAACATCAGTTAAACCATGAAGTAAACTAAAAAGAAAAAGCAATTACTTGATTTCGTAATTGCCTGATATTGAGATTGTTGAGAGCCTAAAATAGTGTGTAAAACCCTGCTCCCAAAGCAGGTGCGCTAACCGGACTGCGCTACACCTCGATTTCATTTGCGACTGCACAGGATACCGAATTGTTGAATCCTGACCCAAACAGCCTCGACTGGAGAGGATAATTGCCTATTGTAGGGGCGACCCTTGTGGTCGCCCTCACTCCACGGAAATTTATTCCGCCAACAGCAATTCCAAAATAGTAACTGCAGCCGTAGTCACCGGCGAACCGGGACCAAAAATCGCAGCCACACCGGCCTTGTACAAGAAATCATAATCTTGCGCCGGAATCACACCGCCTGCGATGACTAAGATGTCTTCGCGACCCAATTTCTTCAATTCGGCGATTACTTGCGGCACCAAAGTCTTGTGACCGGCTGCCAACGAAGATACGCCCAACACGTGTACATCGTTTTCAACGGCTTGACGGGCGGCTTCTTCGGGCGTTTGGAACAAGGGCCCCATGTCCACGTCGAATCCGCAGTCAGCATAACCGGTTGCTACTACTTTTGCACCGCGGTCGTGACCGTCCTGACCCATTTTGGCGATCATGATACGAGGTTGACGACCTTCTTTTTTCGCAAATTTGTCGGCCAGTTCGCACGCTTTCTTAAACGTATCGTCGCCTTTTGTTTCTGATGAATACACGCCTGCTATTGTTCTAATGATTGCTTTATAACGTCCTGCAACCGCTTCACATGCGTCGGAAATTTCGCCCAAAGTGGCGCGAACCGATGCTGCTTTCACGGCTAATTCCAGCAAGTTGCCTTTACCTGTTTTTGCACTCTCCGTGATGTCTGCCAAGGCTTTTTGCACCGCCGCATTGTCACGTTTCGCTTTCAAAGCGTTCAAACGCTCTACCTGTTGGATGCGTACTGCCGTGTTATCCACTTCAAGAATGTCAATCGGAGCTTCCTTTTCCAAACGGTATTTGTTGATACCAATAATCGTTTGATTGCCGGAATCAATACGCGCTTGTGTGCGTGCTGCCGCTTCTTCGATACGCATTTTAGGCAAGCCTGTCTCGATGGCTTTTGCCATTCCGCCCAATTCCTGCACCTCCTGAATCAACGCCCAAGCCTTTTCAACCAATTCCTGTGTCAGTGTTTCAACATAATAGGAACCGGCCCACGGGTCAATTTCCTTCGTGATATAGGTTTCTTCCTGAATGTAAATCTGCGTGTTACGCGCGATACGAGCCGAGAAATCGGTCGGCAACGCGATGGCTTCGTCCAAAGCGTTGGTATGCAACGATTGGGTGTGTCCCAAAGCGGCAGCCATCGCTTCCACGCACGTACGACCTACGTTGTTAAATGGATCTTGTTCGGTCAGCGACCAGCCCGAAGTCTGGCTGTGCGTGCGCAAAGCCAATGATTTCGGATTTTTCGCTCCAAAACTTTTGACGATCTTCGCCCACAGCAAACGACCGGCACGCATCTTGGCAATTTCCATGAAGTGATTCATGCCAATCGCCCAGAAGAACGACAGACGAGGCGCAAACGCATCCACATCAATACCTGCGTCGATACCTGCTTTCAAGTATTCCATACCGTCGGCAAGCGTGTATGCCAACTCAATATCTGCCGTTGCGCCGGCTTCCTGCATGTGGTAGCCGGAAATGGAAATTGAATTGAACTTCGGCATTTTTTGCGACGTATATTCAAAAATGTCGGCGATGATGCGCATCGAAAATTCGGGCGGATAGATATAGGTGTTGCGCACCATAAATTCCTTCAAAATATCGTTCTGAATCGTTCCCGCCATTTCTTCCAATTTCGCACCCTGTTCCAATCCGGCATTGATGTAAAACGCCAAAATCGGCAATACAGCCCCGTTCATAGTCATGGACACAGACATATCTTTCAATGGAATGCCGTCGAACAGCACTTTCATGTCTTCGACCGTACAGATGCTCACACCTGCCTTGCCCACATCGCCCACCACGCGTGGATGGTCGGCATCATAGCCACGGTGAGTTGCCAAGTCAAAAGCAACGGAAAGTCCTTTTTGTCCGGATGCCAAGTTACGGCGATAGAACGCGTTAGACTCTTCGGCGGTCGAAAAACCGGCATATTGACGAATGGTCCAAGGACGCATGGCGAACATGCCTGAATACGGTCCTCTCACGAAAGGAGGGATCCCGGAAGCGTATTCCAAGTGTTCCATGCCTTCCAAATCTTCTTTGGTGTAAACCGGCTTTACCGCGATATGTTCGGGTGTCAACCAAGTTTCTTCAACAGTGTTTGTGCTCATGTTATTTAATTTTATTTGTTATTTTTTGTTGTAAATATATCTCTTTTTGTCGCTCAATCTCTCGTTGCAATTCTTCCTCCGTAGGCAGATAATCCATGTATTTGGTAGCAAACACCTGCTTGTTTTCATTCAGAACAGAATACTTTGCAATCACCTGATCCGTTTCCGTACAAAGTAAAATACCAATAGTAGAGTTGTCGCCTTCGCGACGTTCCAAGTCGTCATACATTCGCACGTACATATCCAATTGCCCAATATCCTGATGTGTTATCTTGTTGGTTTTCAATTCAATAATCACAAAACATTTCAGAATGTAATTGTAAAATACCAGGTCAATATAAAAATCTGACGTTTCAGTACGAATCAATTTTTGCCTGTCCACAAACGCAAATCCTTTGCCCAATTCAAGCAAAAATCGCTGCATCTGGTCAATAATAGCGTGTTCCAATTCCGATTCGGTGTAGCCTGTATTTGCAGGAAGTCGAAGAAATTCCATCACAGTAGGATTTTTGATAAATTCCAATGGATCGTTTTGCAACTCCTTAGTTTTTTCCTGCATCTCAGCTATTACAGGCTCTTTCACTTGGGAAGACAACAATCGTTGGTAATACAATGTGGAAATATTTCTATCCAAAGTGCGTACAGACCAAGTGTTTTCTGCGGATTCTTTCATATAATATGCTCGTGCCTCAGGATTTGAAACCCGCATTATCCGTTGGATATGTGACCAAGTTAGATGTTGAAAATGAGGTTGCCAAGATTGTGCGAACAGTGTTCGCACAATTGTATTCGGCTGATTATCAGTATTTTGTAATTCGGCGAACGGTGTTCGCCGAATTGAAGAATCAGAAAACATTTGATAAAACTGGCGATATTGTCTAATGCTTCGTTCCGAAAACCCTTGCCCAAATTCCTTGGTCAAGGCGGCAGAAAGCCGTTTAAGCAAACCTGCACCATATTCGGCACGTTCCTCACCCTGCTGCTCCTGCTCCACAATGCGCTTACCAAGATTCCAATAGGTCTCCACCATCGCACTATTAATGGCACGATAAGCCTGCGATTGTCCATTTTGGATAATCGTTTTGACTTCGTTAATAAACGTCTGCTCAGTTTGTGCGATTGCTGTGTGCATATTTTCTTGTTATTTTATATTTCATCAAAATAATCACCATCCATTTTCTTTACATCATATTGTATTTTTGTTGCTACGCCAATTCCATGCTCAATCATTAATTCGGCTAACTCTACTCCATCAATCAGAACTATTTTAGGCTCTATGCTTGCGACGAAATCATACGCCCCCCTTGGATAATTAGAAGTTGAAATAAAAATACCTTTTTTTGCCTTTTTTGAAAGAAGTGAACCGGCAAAATCTCTAACCTGTGAAATTGGGACTGTGTTATCCCATCTCTTAGCCTGTATATAAATAGTATCAAGCCCCAATTTATCTTCTTTAATAATTCCGTCTATCCCCCCATCTCCCGATTTTCCAATTGTTTGTCCTGCATCTCTTTTAGATCCACCATAGCCCATTTTGAGCAATAAATCAATAACAAGACGCTCGAAAAAATTTGGAGAACAACTTTTAATTTTTTCAATAAGTTCTTCTGCTAAATCATTTTTTAATTGATTAAACGAATAGTCTAAAAGTTCTTCCGGAGTTTTTTCTGTTGTAAATTCATCCGATTGGCTAATCGGAATGAGTTTTTTGTTTTTTATGAGATATGTTTTTCTCCATTCTTGAAAATCAGGGAGTTGTTCAAGATACTTTATGTCAATACGTCTTGGCTTTGAATCCAATACTTGCAATCCTTTTTCCGTAATAATAAACGTGGCTCGTCTGGGTGAATTAAGTAATCCCGCCTTTTTTAAGTAAGTTTTTGCCCAAGCAACCCTATTGTTAATTATTTCTTGATTTCCGCTTGGTAGAAGTTCTGTCCTTTGCTCATTTGAAAGATCAAATCTATCACAAATTTGTTGAATGGAATAGTGAAGACTATGTTCTTGTTTATCTGCAAACACTTCTAAAAGAGGAAGCATAATAGTTTGAAAATCTGGAATATTCATATTTATTTTCAATTATTGGTACTAAAACCTCATTTTTCTAACAAAACAACCTCAGCATAAATGCCTACCCTTTTTTTCCCAACCTCATTACCACATCAATAAGGTAATGAGGTTAAAATCAAAAATATCAATTAAGGTTACTGAGGTCGTTTTGTTCAGAACAAATTAGATAAAAAATAGGTTCCCCTCCGTCATTTTGTGCTTGAGATTCCTAATTTAGCATTAAACCCTTGTAACGTTTCCAACACATTGCTGCGCACATTGATGAAATTCGTGATGCCTTGCGCTTTCAATTCATCCGTAGAGGCAGGCGCACCGGCGATGACTAAGATTTCTTTGTCGCCAATCAATTGGTGTGCTTCAGGCGCGAAAGTCGCATATTCATCGTCACTGGAACATAGCACGATGATGTCTGCACCTGCTTTGCGAGCTGCTGCAACACCTTCTGCCACTGTTTCAAAGCCAAGATTGTCGATTACTTTGTAACCGGCGCAAGCCAAGAAGTTGGACGAGAATTGTGAACGCGCTAATCGCATCGCCAAATTTCCGATGGTCAGCATGAAGGCTTTCACTTCTTTACCTGATTTTTCGGTCGTGAGGCGGAGGTTTTCAAATTCAGTGCCCAGACGTTTGGTATTAAGAAGGGTGCAGGGTGTGGGGTTAAGGGTACAAGGTACTGAACTATCACATCTTCCATCTTTTACCTTTGACCCTTCACCGTTTACCTTTGACCCCGCTTTTTCCGTGAAATTCGGAAATTGATTCGTTCCCAACAGGATTTCGCGACGTTGTGCCAACAATTTGAAACGTTTGTCGGCACTGGCGTTAATCGCTTTTTGAATGTCGCCGGCTTTTACTGATTCGTAAAAGCCTTTGGCTTTCGTTTCCGTGAATAATTTTTTAGCCTCTGTGGCGATGGAATCAGTCAGCGTTTCAATATAATAGGAACCGCCGGCAATGTCAGCCACTTTGTCGAAATGACATTCTTCTTTCAATATCAATTGTTGGTTGCGGGCGATACGTTCCGAAAAATCATCGGCTGTTTTGTAAGATTCATCGAAAGCGGTCACTAACAGTGAATTAACCCCTGCGATGGATGCCGACATCGCTTCCGTTTGTGTACGGAGCAAATTGACGTGCGCATCGTAAACCGTTTGATTGAACGTAGATGTTTGTGCAAAAATATTCATCTTGCTTGCATCGCAACATTGGTTGTTTGGCCCTTCGTTCGGGCAATCGTGCCGGCACGTTGGGTTGTAAGATTTCACGATTTCAGCCCACAGCAAGCGTGCCGCGCGGAATTTAGCGATTTCCAAGAAATAGTTGGTGGAAACACCTAAATTGAATTTGATTTTTTTAGCTGCTGTGGCAGGCTCTACGCCGGCTGCGATTAAGCGACTCAAAATTTCATCGCCCCAAGCCAACGCATAACCCAATTCTTGCGTGATAAACGAACCTGCATTATTAAACAGGTAAGCATTCACGCCGATGGCTTTAAACAGGTACATTTGAGGTGGTATAGCGTTGATAGCCGCCGTCATTTCCGTAATCCATTCTTCTTTGACGTGTCCTTTTTTCAGGATGATGCCGACAAAGTCAATATTTATTGACCCTTTGATTTTCGTCAAATCGTAGTTTTTTTCATTGAAATACGCTACCAAAATTTCAATCAATTTAACCGATTGCATATTGCAGGTCGTGAAATTCAATTCAATGTGTTCAGGTAAAATACCATTTAATAAGGTAGCGATGTTTTCTTTCGTGAGGCCTTCCTTTCCGATTTTGAAGCCCAAGGAAGTCACACCTTTGTTCAAAATATCCAAGGCCTTTTTGTTCGCATCGGCAAAATTTTCAACCGTAATGTCTTGTCGCACAAGCCAGTCATTGTCTTTTTTCGTGCCGCGCACATAAGGAAATTCGCCCGGTGCAGTGCCTGTGGTTTTTAAACCGGCGATGTCTTCACTGCGATAAAACGGCTTTACATCAAAGCCTTCGTTTGTTTTCCAAACGAGTTTTTTCTCGAAATCTGCCCCTTTGAGGTCGGCGACAATCTTTTCCATCCACTTCTCAGTCGAAACAGGCGGAAATTCCGAGAATAGTTTTTCATTAGATTTGCTCATTATCTATGTATTTTTTTAGATTTTTACGCCGCAAAGGTACGAAAAAGTTATGAGTTATGAGTTATGAATGCCGAGTTTTTTTGCAAAAATATTTGGTAGTTAAAAAAAATAGTTCTATCTTTGCGGTCAATATATTAATAATAAAAAAGAAAAAACATCAGCGTATGATATAAAAACTAATGTGATACACACATTTTAAATACATTTTGGAAAAAGCGTTATAGCTTTTATTCTTGATTGTAGAAACTTCGACAATTTCAAACAATATCCGAGAATAGAGTGTTTAACGTTCGCGCCGATTGGCGTGGACTTAATTCATTTTGATTTGGATATTGGGCAGTCGAAGGCCTCTACAATCAGATAAAATTGAATTTTGTCCGCGCTTTTTTTATGTCTATGTGTGAGATATTTCCTCCTTTGCATGGTTTGCTCTGCGTTTTGGTTTCGTTTCGTTTTTTCGTACAGTTAGGCTGTGCAGGGGGAATTTTCTAAAATAATGGTTAATTATTAATGGTTAATGGTTAATGGTTAATTATTAATGATAAATTAGTAGTGTTGCGTTAATTTTTTTAAATTTATTGTAATATATTGATATACAAATACATATAAGCGTTTTTTGATTTTTCGATTTGAATTGACGTACTTTTGCTCAAAAAGCAAAAAG
>JAISKM010000027.1 GCA_031261285.1 Candidatus Symbiothrix sp.
GCAGTGACTGGAGTTCAGACGTGTGCTCTTCCGATCTCCTGCAAACACCCCGATCGCGAACACCCCAATCGCGAACACCCCAATCGCGAACACCCCAATCGCGAACACCCCAATCGCGAACACCAAAAAAATCACCGGCGTCCGCCGCGGCAACCAATATTCCCCCAATCACATCGGCAACGATGCCGCGATCTTTGCGTTGGTGGTCGAGGCTTTGAAACAGAAAGGTTATGATGTCGTTGAATTGTCGGAGGAGGAGTTTCAGGCTACTTATCAGGGGGTTGCGGGTCAAGCCCGCAATGACGGGCGTTATTTTGAGGATTCCCGTCTGCGCGGGAATGACACTTGTCATTGCGGTCTTGACCCGCAACCCACTCCTGTGATTTTTAACATGGCACGCGACACAAAGTCGATTCAAAAGTTGCAACAATTGGAAGATGAAGGCGCAACCGTCATCAATTCGGGTCACGGCATCGAAAACTGTACGCGTGGGAAGATGACTAAACTGCTGTTAGACAACAACATACCGCATCCGAGAAGCCTCATCGTGCAAACCGGCCAACCGTTGCCGGATATGCACTTTTTAGGAACACATTGCTGGATCAAGCGGGGCGATTTTCATGCCATTCATCGCGAAGACGTAACCTACGCCCGCATTGGTGAGGAAGCGGAAAGCATCATCCGTGATTATGGACTGCGTGGCATTCCGTCGGCGGTTATCAACGAACATTTGACAGGCGACCTGGTCAAATTTTATGGTGTTCGCGGCACGGATTTTTTCTACTGGTTTTATCCGGACGACCTGAGTCACAGCAAGTTCGGCTTGGAAGTCATCAACGGTAAGCCCAAAGGACTGTCCTTTGACGTAGACAACTTAAAAGCGATTTGCAATCGCGCCGCCGAAGTTCTGAACATACATATCTATGGAGGAGATTGCGTGGTCGACAAAGACGGCACCATCCGCATCATCGACTTCAACGACTGGCCAAGCTTTGCGCCCTGCCGCAACGCAGCCGCGCCCTACATTGCCGAGTGCATTTCCGCATTGTTTTGAACTGTGATTAAATGATTGTGTGATAGACTGTGATTATAAAAGCAAATCATAGTCTATCATGGAATCAAACGAATCATAGTTCAGAAATTTTTTCAGCCAGCGCACTCCCGCGTAAATTCTTAGCGATGATGACGCCTTGCGGGTCGATAAGGAAGTTTTGCGGAATGACGGAAACATCGTATTTTAAGGCGACAGAAGTGTCAAAGGATTGTCCATCAATCACTTGAGACCATGCTAAACGGTCGGTTTGAATGGCTCTCTGCCAAGGCTGCGTTTTCTCATCCAATGAAACGCCCAAAATATCAAAATTCTGTGCTTTATGTTTGTGATACAAACTGACAAGGTTTGGATTTTCGCGCCGGCACGGACCACACCAACTTGCCCAGAAGTCTAATAGCAGGTATTTTCCTCGAAAATCGGACAACCGAACAGGTTTTCCATTGGCATCTTTCAACTCAAAATCAGGTGCTACAGCCCCAAGACTTGTGTTTTTCAATCCCCTGATTTTTGCTTCCAACTCCTTCTTGTGAGGTTGTTCGGGCAAATTAATTGTGTCGCGTACTACCGACGTGAGGGATTCCGTCAACGGTTTAGCAGGATCGTTAATAACCGATCCCTCAATGTGCGCATTTGACAAAATATCCTGACTAATTATCACCAAATTTTCGGCATACAAAATAAATGCCACTGCTTGCACTTCAGCACCTTCCTCATTTGGAAACAGCAACAGGTGCGCTTCTGTGGGATAGGATTGTTCGCCCGTAAAGAAAAACTGTCCATCCACCAACTTCGACGACTGAAACACCGGACCCTCTATACTCATGTATTGCAACATTATCTCGGTAGGTTCATTGTACGTCCCAATTTTGCCGCGAATGCTATACGTTTGGGCTTGCGCCGTCAAAGACAGCACACAGCACACACCAAATAATCCAACTACTATTTTTTTCATTATTTAATATTTTTATCAACTACCAATACCCTTATTTAAAATAATTTAAGCCCATAATTTCACGCACGTCAGCCAGCGTTTTGCTTGTCACAGCACGGGCTTTTTCAGCACCAAGTTGCGTCACTTTCCGAAGGTAGGCGTCATCGTTTTTGATGTCGTTGATGCGCTCTCGGATGGGTGTAGTGACGGTGATGATGTCTTCTGCCAACTGTTTTTTCAGGTTACCGTACCATTTTTGTTCGCCGGTTTTCCACAGATTGTCGTAATGCGCAACCACGTCGGGCGTTGACACTACCTTCAAAATCGTGAATAAATTCTCGATGTATTCGGGCTTGGGCGTGTTCACACCTTCCGGGCCGTTGTCAGTGAGTGCCCCCTTGACTTTTTTCTCGATTGCTTTTGGCTCGTCAATCAGATAAATGCAATTGCCTTCCGACTTGCCCATTTTGCCGCTACCGTCCAAACCCGGGATTTTCACCAATGCTTGATCCTTTGCAATAAACGGCGTTGGCTCTTTGAAATAATTTACGCCATAACGCTGATTAAAACGGCTGGCTGTATGACATGTAAATTCCAAATGTTGCTTTTGATCTTTTCCAACGGGCACAAAATCGGCATTAAATGCCAAGATATCCGATGCCATTAAGACCGGATAAGTAAACAAAGCGGCATTGACATTGTCCGGATTTTGTTGACTTTTCTCTTTGAATGTCACCACTTTATTCAAATCGGCAACCGGAGAAAGTGTCGCCAACAAATAGTATAATTTGCTGATGTCATCCATATCACTTTGAATATAAAGTGTTGCCTTTTCAGGGTCTAAACCACATGCCAAGTAGGTCGCAAGGATGTTTCGCACATTTTCCTGCAACAGTTTAGGGTCTGAATGTGTGGTCATTGAATGTAAATCGGCGATAAAAAAGAAACAATTATTTTCTTTATCTTCCTGCATTTTCAAAAAGTTGACCATGGCACCATAATAATTGCCCAAATGTAAATTTCCTGTGGGACGAATCCCACTCAGTACTATTTTCATATCAATGTTATTTTTTTATTATATATTTTCCCAAAATCTCACTTATTTCCTCCGATGTCGCACCGATTGCTAAGAAAACGCCGTTTTCATCGACCAAAAACTCGCCGCCTCCGGCATTGCCTATTCCAAATTGCGTCCAGATTTCATGCTGGTCGTTTAGTTCCAGCAAGTTTGCCCACGGGTATTTATCTTTTTCTATGGCGGTGAGCATGGCGTTTTTGTTGCGTTCGCGTGCGATGCCTACTACCGTGAAGCCTTTGTCTTTATACTGCTCGTAGATGGGTATCATTTCTTTGCCGTGTCTCCTGCATGGACCGCACCACGATGCCCATAAGTGGATTAAGGCGACTTTGCCTTTGATAAGTTCCGACAGTTTTACCTCTTTGTCGTCTTTGTCCACAGCAGTCACGTCCACATACCGATTGCCGACTTTCACCGATTCTGCATTGACATAACTCTCAATCAATGCGGTGTAGGGGTGATGCGAGTATTTGGGCTGATATATATCGCGGTAAATTTTCAATAAGGGCGATACATCCTCTTTTCTATATTCAATCCCTTCTCTGATATTTTTTACGAGCAGTGTATAACCGACGATGTTTGGATGGTCTTTGGCATATTGTATTTTCTTTTCAACAGATTTTTTGTCTGTATTTCTAAACTCATCCTCCACGGCTTTGGCTTCCGGCGTTAAATGTTTCCTTTCATTCTGCCATTTATACCATTGCTCCCACAATTGTTGTTTTTTAGGGTCATCCTTAGCTAACTTGTCAATTTCTTCTAACAAATTTATCGCCTCAGGGGTATAGGTTTTCCCCTCTTTTTCCAATAATTCGTATTTCACCGACAAAGAATCATAAAGTGGCTTGAGTTCATTCGCTATCTCTTTTTCAAGGGTTAGATATTCGTTGGTATATCTACCACCCTCAACCACATTCTTGTCCGTTTCGTCTATCGGGTGAAGCACAAAATTTAGCGTTCCCTGTTCAACGATAAAATCAATCGGTCGCCAACTACCATTTCGATGTTCATCGTCAAAAAGAAATTGATAGGCTTCTTCGGCATCCGCACGAAATATATATTCAAACTTTCCATCTTTGATGGGAATATAAATTACCTCTGCCGTGCGCGCATCTTCTCCCGCTTTCAACAGTATCAAGCAGCTGCTTTGCGGACGATTTACGACCTCACCCTTCAACACGCATTGTATGGGGACAATTGTCCCATTTTGACCAAAACTTGCACTTGCAAGTGTCAAAAACAAAACAAATATTCCTGCTGCCTTTTTCATAATAAAATCACGTTTCAATTTGCACTCACTCTTTTTTGTTCCTGCATCCCGTTAGGATGGCAATGTTTGTGAAATCAGTTACCATTTTTTAACTTTTAATTTTTAATTTTTTTAATCCTCTCCACCGCCTCAATAGTATTCTCCCTGTTCCCAAACGCAGTAAAGCGGAAAAAGCCTTCGCCTGCTTCGCCAAAGCCGGAGCCGGGGGTACCTACGATTTGTAAGTCGTTGAGCAGCAAGTCGAAAAATTCCCACGAACTCATCCTGTTGGGCGTTTGTACCCAGATATAGGGCGCGTTCACGCCGCCGTAAGTCGTCAGACCAAGGGCGTCCAAACCGTTTTTGATAATTTTCGCGTTCTCCATATAATAAGCGATGACTTCCTTGATTTGGCGTTGACCTTCGGGCGAAAATACCGCCTCAGCACCGCGTTGAACGATGTAAGCGGTTCCATTGAATTTCGTTGACTGACGGCGTTTCCACAGTGCATTGAGCGAGAGGGTTTCGCCTTTTGATGTTTGCGCGGTCAATTCTTTCGGCACCACCGTGTAACCGGCACGCATGCCTGTGAAGCCGGCTGTTTTTGAAAAACTGCGAAATTCAATCGCCACTTTTTTCGCGCCTGCAATTTCGTAAATACTGTGCGGAATGTTGGGTTCCGAAATAAAGGCTTCGTAAGCCGCGTCAAACAGGATTAATGCCTTGTGCTCCAACGCATAATCGACCCATTTTTTGAGTTGGTCTTTTGTCAAAACCGTACCGGTCGGGTTGTTGGGATAGCACAAATAAATCACATCAGGCGTTTGCGCGGGGAAAGCCGGCACAAAATCGTTGGCAGGCGTACACGGCAACAGGTCGATTTTTCGTCCCGCCATTTTATTCGTGTCCACATACACGGGATAGGCAGGGTCAGTGATTGCCACGTGATTGTCTTTGCCCAAAATATCGCCGATATTGCCGGTATCGCTCTTGGCACCGTCGCTGACAAAAATTTCGTCCGCATCCAAGGCGATGCCTCGATTCAGAAAATCGTGTTTTAAAATCGCGTGAATCAAAAAGTCATAACCGGCATCAGGAGCGTATCCACGCATGGTTTTTGCGTCTGCCATTTCGTCAGTCGCCTTGTGAATCGCCTCAATCACGGCAGGCACAATGGGTTGCGTCACGTCGCCAATCCCCAAACTGATCACTTTTTTGTCCAAATTGCGCCCTTTGTATTCATTCACGCGGCGCGCTACCTCCGCAAAGAGGTAATTATTACCGATCTCGGTATAATGTTCGTTAATTTGTATCATAATGTTTTTTTATTTCTAAACCAAATTTCATGCAAAGGTACATAAAATAAATTAAAAATCAGTTGGAAAACGAAATTTTGTATGAAAGTGTGACCACAATGGGTAACGATATAGAAATGAGATAAAAAAATCAACATTTATTTGCATTTTTAAAAATACTTTTATAACTTTACCGCCGATATTAATGTAGTAATAAATTTTTATGACATAGAACAAACACATAATGTGCTGTAAGAAGCATCGTTAAGACATATTGGAAAAAGCGTTTAGCTTATATTCGGGTTGCATGAAATATCGACAATTTCAAACAATATCCAAGAGTACAAGTGATGACGTTCACGCCGTTTGGCGTGGGCTGACACATATTATTTGGATATTTAGGTAGTCGATAACCTCATGCAACGGATAATTTGTAGTTTTGTCCGCGCTTTTTCTTTAAGGTAAGTGAATTGTTAAGGACAAAACAATTGTGTGAACCAGAGAAATTAGAATGTTATTAATTTTAAAATATATGGATATTAAGATGCTTAAAAAAATAACAATGATGTTATGTCTACTTTTTGTTTCAGTAGCCAAAACAATGTGTCAACAAGTGAATGTTCCTTCCGAGTTTCATGACTATCAATTTCCCCCGCAAAATTTGGGTTTATCCACACCACAAGTATCCGACTTTATCAAATATGGGAACATAGATATTGCTTTATACAATGGATTATTGAACAAGGAAATTGAACTTGACGGATATAAGGATAGAGATTTTGAAATTCCAATTTCATTAAACTATATATCCAATGGTTTTATCCCGGCTAAACGACCATCTATCGTTGGCAATAACTGGATGCTGAATTTTGGTGGAGTTATTACCAGGTCTGTTTATGGGAGTCCGGATGATACTAAGGGGAATTATAATGGTGGAAATGAAAAAACTTACATTAAGGATGGAATCCTTGTTGCTATTAGAAATGGTAGCTTTAAAAAGTACTCGGAATCAGATCTTACCGGATTTAATATGGAAAAAAATAAAGGCGGTAGTAATACTCCTTATACAAGAGGTGATTTTAAATATGATTTTGAACCGGATGTTTTCAAATTCTCATTCGGCAAACATTCCGGCAGTTTCATAATAGGAAATGATGGACTTCCGGTTTCATTGTGTGGCGCCGGTTATAAAATTGATATAAGTAATTTAGCTGTACAAGAATACAGTACATCGGCAGTTCCTGTAAATTCTTTTATAACCATCACTACACCGGATGGATATATTTATAAATTTGGAGGTGACATAACCTGCACGGAATATGCTACTTTTAATACTTCGAATTATAATCCGGGTTATCGTGTCACTGTAAGACCAAGATATATTACATCATGGTTTTTAAAATCAATAAAATCTCCCAACAACAGGGAAGTTGTATTTAACTATAACTCTACCTTACAAAAGAGTAAATATAACAGTTTCGTTTACTCTTATACTTCTTCTTTCAAAAGAAACATGGGAGGTCCGGCGTGCAATGTTATTAATCCTTATTCGACATCATTAACGGCTGAAAATTTAATAATGGAAGATAATATATATACGCCAATTATTGATAAAATTGTGATTGATAATACAACCGAAATTGACTTTGATATCAAACAAACTTCAGGTGGGTTTTATGAAACTAATGATTATTCATTGTATTTGTCATCTATTACACAGAAATATAATTCAACTGCGGTTAAAAAAACTTCTTTTTATTATTTGGATTCAGGTAACTATTTTTTTCTGAATTCTTTAGTTTTAAATGATCAAACCTATCAATTTGATTATAATTTGAATACCCCTTTACCGAATCCAATGACAACATCTTTGGATCATTGGGGATTTTGGTCAGGGGGGAATGGAGTAACGTTTACAAACCAACCGGATATAGCAAACTATTGTGTTAATATAGTAAACAACAGGCAAGTAAAGACAACTGTCAGTGACATTACTTTACTCAACAAAATTACCTATCCAAGTGGCGGCTTTACAGAGATAAGTTATGAATATAATAGATATAACAAGTATTTAGCCAGAAATATGGAAAACGGGAAATTGGGAATAAACACTTTAACGGAAAGTGCTCCGGCAGGAGGAGCCAGAGTAAAAACAGTAAAAGATTATGATCCTGTCACACAGAAATATTTCAATTTGAGAACATTTATCTATAAAAACGCGCAGCAAACAATAGAAAGTGGAATAGTCGGATTAATACCCAAATACCGAACTACTGAAATTTGTACACTGTCTCAAAGCCAAACTAATTGGAATAATGGCAACTCAACATTCTGTATTTATTGGAATGAACATACGATTACTGATATAAGTGCAAATGGTTATGGAACTATGGACCTTTTGGATGAATATCATATTGCCTATTCCGATGTAACCGAGCAAATAGATGGCAATGGTTACAGTGTCTATCATTTTTCTTCATTGAATGATGTCCCCGATGATGAGAACGTAACAAGCAAAATAGAGATAGTTCAGTCTAATTTTATCAGCACTTCTTTATCCGGAATTGCAACGCGCGAAAAATATGGTTTGTATAAAACCAATGATATGTCTCAATTCAGAGGAAAACTTTTAACAAAATTAACATACTCAGCTATAGGAGAACTACAACTGACGGAAAATTACACTTACAATATCGCTTCGGCGAAAGACAAATATACTATTTCTGTTCGATCGGTTCCAAAAGGATGCTCTTCATATAAAATTTTCTCAACCCCTTGTTTATTGACACAACAAGATAAAACAGATAAAAATGGGGTACAAGAACAAAAAAAATACGCTTATAATTCCTATAGTCAACTTGCTTCTCTTACGACTCTTGACAGTGATTCTACTATTTATGACTTTAGTTATACTTATCCAACATCAGATAGACTGTCAAACCGTGACTTTACTATTGAGGAGTATAATAACATAATACTATTAAGAGAAAAAAACATTATAAATGAACCATTTCAAATAATAAAAGCAGCCATAACCCCAGGAACAAGAGGTTCTATAAAACGCGAAACCGTCGTAGAATCTACTAAATACGATCACATAAACAATAATGGAAGGGTACTGAAACATAATCTTTATAAATACCAACAAATAGAAACTTCCCCTGAATCACGTCCGAATACCTCTAACTCTTATGTCAAAAGAATAACTTATCATAATTACGATGGATATAAAAATCCTACTTTTGTAACGAAAGACAGTTTAGAGAATAGTGTTTATCTATGGGGCTATAAAGGACAATATTGCATCGCAGAAATCAAAAATGCCACCTATGCGGAAGTAGAAACTGCCGCCAAGTCCGTCTTTTCAGTGGCAAGTATCGATGCCCTTTCGGCATTGACCACTCCCAATGAAACGAAACTCAAAGACGGCAGTCTGCAAAGAGCCTTGCCTAATGCAAAGGTCACTACCTACACCTACAAACCGTTGGTGGGCAGACTCACTTCCACCGA
>JAISKM010000063.1 GCA_031261285.1 Candidatus Symbiothrix sp.
TGATTATTTACAAGTGCAATAGCATTTTGAGTATTAGAGATAACCTCCAATTTAGTGCCGCCATTTTCAACTTGTCTGTTAGTTCCGTAAATATTGCCACCTCTCACACTCCAAGAAGATGTTACAGAATTGGCACCGACAGGGATAGCCAACAACTTGCCGCCATCTGCTTGAACTGTACCGATAGTTCCGATATACAAGCGTTTATCCGGGCCTATCACAGCCGCTCCCATTAACTGTTGGTCGCTGTCATAAGTAAAATCAATCGTTCCGGTGGCCGCATCCAATCCGTAAAGTTTCCAAACACTTCCGGTTTTCACTTGCGTTGCGGAATAAATTTTTCCATCATCAGCCAATACCATTCCGCAGTATGTGGGTGCTGCACCTAAATTTTGTTCCCATTTTAATGTTCCATCGCTGTTTATAGCGTATGCCTTTTTCCCTCCTTTGTCATTAAAATAGATGGTGCCGTCCGGTCCCACAATTGGGAAATAGGCATCGCCTCCTCCGGCATTAGCATACGTCCATTTTATATTGCCGTTGGTCATATCAATAGCAGTAAGTCCTGCGTTTGCTTTCAAAGTAGCATAAAGCGTTGTCCCATTTATAGCAAATGCACCACGTTCGGTAACATTCAATTCGGATGCTACTTTCCATAGTTGATCGCCGGAAGTGTTATATTTGGATATTTCTTTATCGGTACCCACATAGACATTACCGGATGCGTCAAGAGCTACCGCACTGCCTGTTGTTGCCGTATGTGATTTGCTCCATACAACTGTTCCGGTAGCAGTATTGATTGCGTACAATGTGCCTCCATTGGTCACGCAATACAAAACACCGTCTGCGGACAATGCCGGAAATGCTCCAATCACAGCATCTACATCGCATGTCCATTTCTTGGAACCATCGGCAGGATTGATAGCATATACTTTTTTGTCTGTGCCACATTGGTAAATGATACCGTCTGCATCAACAGCCGCACCACCGCCATAAGTTACAGTAGCAATTTCCGAGACCCATTTGATACTTCCGGTTTCTCTGTCCACGGCAAATAAATGTCCATTAGGGGTTGAAGTCGGAATATAAATGGTATTGCCATCGGGAGAGAAAACCGGATTGGACACTTTAACCCAACCGGATAATTCGCCCGATTTCAATGAGATTTCCGACCAAGTATAGTCATCTGCACTCATCCTTGCGCTGATCAAGGTCACAAATAATAAAACTAAGTAGATTTTTTTCATGATAAAAAGTTATTAAATTGTTTATATATAATTATTTAGCTCACTCTCTAATTCAATTTTCCATTTTTCCAAACTAATTTTTCTCCCCAAAACGGCACATACGTTTTTTCGCAATTGATTTTTGAAGCGCGCTCCAATGCCATATCAATGGGCCAGCGAGATCCTGCGACATCTTCGTGTGACAGTTCAAGAATGTGAGACAATAGGACATAACCCGGTTGTATCTGACCCTGTGCGGTACCAAGAATATTATTTTCGGTGAGCGCATTCGGAGCATACCGAAAGATTGACACATCAACCGTACCTTGCACATTCGTGTATTGTTCCGGTTTATAATTAGAATCTCCGACATGCAACAAAGTGAAATTACCGGTATTATTTCCACAATCAATACGGAAAACAGTTACAAAATTTTTACCTTCAGTCGTATTGTTGTGATCGGTAATAGAAGTCCGGATCGAAAAGTTACCAATAGTGTAATTTGCATCTTTCGTTGCTACATAAGCATATCCTGTATTTTTTCTAAAGTAATTGGACAATACCGGTTTATTTGCATCAAACATTGCTTGCATCAATGCCGTATTGTAGTGATCCTGATGATTGTGCGTGACACACAAAAAATCCAGATAAGGTTCCAATTTTTTTGCCCACCGATGATAAATATCCACACCAAAGCAACCCGATGGCGTTTTCACTACATAGCCCATATTGTAAAGCAACCAAATGACGACCGTTCCTTCTTCTACCTGTTCCTTTTTTATCCCTTCCAATACCCGGTCAAAAGCAGAACGATAACAAGTTAAAGCCGGATCATTTTTCTCCATGCTTTCGCAAGATTGATCCAAACTACTCAAATATTTCTTGAAATACTCTGCCGGACAAATGTCTGCATAATCTTGAATCTTTACAAACGCACTTTGCCGGGCAATGCTCATAGTTATGGGAGAAGTCTCCCATAACTGCTGCATTGTTTTTTGTGCCTCGCTTGTTTGTGTCGGAGGACTCGGATCGGGATTGTCTTCCGGAGAACTGCAAGCGGTACAAAAAAGTATTGCTAAAAGAAATAAAAAATAATATCGTAACTTTATCATTTTCAAAATTTGTTATTACTGTTATTGTATGCTGTTTGAATAACATTGAAACTATCGGCAACTTGTTGCGGAGATAATTTGGCATTGCTGTTTTTATCCTTTGTAGCCTCATACATAAATACGCCCTTGTATCCTGCACAAGTCAATTCCTTCATAAACTGTTCCCAATGGATAATCCCCTGAGTAGGTAACCAGTGACACTCGTCCCTGCCGGCAAAATCCGAAGCGTGGATAGTCGCAATTTTATGTCCGGCAACACGAACAAAATGTTCTGCTGTGCCTCTTCCGTAATGATTTGTATCGAAACAAATGCCAACGTCCGGTATCTTATCAATGATACGCACTAATTCTTCGGGCGTATTGCCCAAGCCTGTGCGCGGCATATTTTCTATACACAATCGGGTGCCGATTTTATCGGCAGAGTGTTGCAAAATAGCAATAGATTGTGACGAGTTGGTCATGCGCTGTTCCCTGTCAACATCATAAACAGGATCAGAACTCGGATGCAATACCAACCGTGAAGGCTTAAGAATAGCACATAATTCTATCATTTTTGCCATAAAGCGAACATTTTCTTCCCGTTTGCGATCGTCTAATACCGAAATGTCCAATGTCCGCGAAAATGGCAAATGAATACTCCAAACACTCAATCCGGCACTGTCAATACGCTCTTTCATCGCCTGGGCACAAGGTGCTATCTCGTTTTCGGGAATACCACGGTAGCAAGCATTCAAATCATATTCTATATAATTGATTCCCTGGTTTTTCAATTCTTGAAAATCCGATAAGTCGGGATTGCCTCCAAACAGACAAGAACTTGCGCCCACTTCGTATGGTTGAGCATGTACACACAGGATGGCTGTGAAAAATACAATGAATAAAACTGTTTTCTTAATCATTGTTATCATTTTTGACAATTTGTTCCTTGCATATTACCACCGCGTACACTCCATGAATCGGTTTCAAGCCCTGCATTGATGTCGTATGCGTTGAGATAACCGATGTTATTGGTCGTAATTGTTCCCAAATAGAGCCGTTTATCGGGACCAATAGCAGCACCCGTCATAATTTGGTGCGTGTCGGTTGTTTCGTCCAAATCAAAACTGCCATCTGTGGTATTTAGTCCGAATATCCGGTAGTTCCCGGAAACTTTTCCTTGCGATCCCCCGTAAACCACACCGTTGTCGCCTAATACAAGACCATCGTAAGTCAAAGCGGCTCCGATGTTTTGCGACCATTTCTGCGAGCCGTTCGAATTGACTGCATAGACGTTGAACGTGGGAGATGTCCCTTTTTCGGTAAAGTAAATCACTCCGTTTTTATCCACAATCGGACAATAGGCATCTCCATTAGCCGCAGCAGTCCATTTTACAGAGCCGTCAGCGGTATTGATAGCCGCTACTCCTGCACCTGCTTTGAGTGCAACATACAACACACTTCCGTTCATTGCCATCGCACCACGTTCTGTCACATTCAGTGAGGTATCACTCCATTTAACCGTTCCGTTGGAGTTGAAAGCAAACAGCCCTTTGTTCGTTCCTGCGTACACCACGCCGTCATTTCCTACAGTTACCGCACTTCCGGTATTCGCTCCCGCAACGGTATATTTCCACAGTTCGGCACCCGATGCAGCCGTATTGAGCGCATACAAAGTCCCGGCATTCGTAATGCAATAGAATGTTCCATTGGCAGCAAGTGCCGGAAAGGCGCCGATTACTCCGTCTGTTGTAACCATCCATTTTTGTGTACCGTTCGGATTAATGGCATATACATTTTTATCGGTTCCGCATTGATAGATAGTGCCATCGGGACCTACCAAAGCACCACCGCCATAAGTGACAGTACTGATTTCAAATCGCCATTTGATGATGCCCGTTGCAACATCAATCGCCACCAAATCTCCGTTGGGTGTTGAAGTCGGGACATAAACCGTTTTACCATCGGGAGAGAAAACTGCGCCGGATACTTTTACATAGCCACCAATATCTATGGAAGACCAAATACTGCCTGTAAATCCCGGAGTTGCCGATTTAGTTTCCGCTTCCGAATGGCCTTGCGGATAAATACAGATAATAGAGAACGTGTAGGTTTGATCGTTAATCAAATTAGCCACTTCATAATTTTCCGTTGCAGGATTGTTAATGTCAATTACCTGATTGCCGGGAGTGATTGTAATGTGATAACCTTGCAGTTGATCGCTTACCGGCTTACTCCAAGATAATTGCACTTTGGCATTATCGGGAAGTGCTACAAAATTAGTGACCGGAAATTTGGTGCTTTTAGGTGTAAGCACAACCGATACTTTACCTGCCAAACCTTTTTCATATCTTGGCTGAACGGAAAAAGTGTAATTCACTTTATTAACCAACTGATCAATGACAATAGACGTTACGTTGGGTTCCAATGTTCTTTCTCCACCATCAACGCCTATTGTTCCGGATGTCCACGACAGATAATATTCCTTGGGAGAGGCATTCTCATTGGGTGCCCACGAGAGAGAAACTTGTTCATCGCCTGCTATGGAAGAGCGTAATTCTACCTCATATAATTCAAAATTCGCCTTTGGAAGTTCCTCTTCACAAGCTGTAAACATCAGCATCAACATACATGAGATGCAATAAAATATATTTTTCATTTTAATGTGTTTTTATTATTTGTATCCGAGATTTTGCCACAACAACGTTTCATTATTGATCCGTTCTATTTCTGTTTTTGGAATCGGAAAAAGAAATTGGAAATCGTCGAGGAGATGCCCGTTAGTTGCCATTGCCTCTTTCGCATAACCCATTCTTATAAGGTCAAACCAACGATGTCCTTCATACGGAAATTCTTGTTGCCGTTCAACCATAATCGCCCGGCGGAAACTTTCTTTATCCGGCAAAGTAGCTATATTAATAGTTGTAAGCCCTGCACGGGTATGCACTTCATTCAAACTTTGCATGGCCGGCGATGTTTGAGAATTAGTGTATGCAATTTCATTCAACGCTTCTGCATACATCAGCAACACATCGGCATAACGCAAAATAATTTGATCGTTGCCCACATTTTTTGTTGTAGCATCCCGTGTGTCAAGAAATTTTTGCGGCACACACACACTGCTTTCGCCCGGTGCTTTCACGTAGGTAATCAGAGCTTTACGTTTGTCATTCGGATCGGAATAACAAGCGATTAACGAGGCTGTTTGGTTGGTTTCCTCATTTAGATTAGGGACGCTGTTCCAAAAGCCATGTCCTTCGCCCGGAACGGTTTTGTTGAACCGCACGGCAAAAATAATTTCGCTGTTCATCTTTTTATTTACATCAAACACATCGGCGGGATTGGCTTGTAAGGTATATTTGCCAATTACCTGTGCAAGTGCCACACGCGCTTTTTCCCATTGGTGAAAAGTGAGATACACCTTACCCAGCAAACTGAGTGCAGCTCCCGAAGTGATACGGCCGACATTATCGCCGGAATAGGATGTGGGAAGCATATTTTCATCGACGATTTGCTGTAAATCTCCGGCAATCAGTTCATACATTTGTTCATCGGAACTGCGTCCGATTTGAAACGCTTCAGCTACCGTTACCGTTTTCCGGGTGGTAGGCACTCCTCCCCATACACGATACATATTGAAATAATTGAATGCGCGAATAAACATCGCTTCTCCCTTGTATTGTTTTTTCAGCGTTTCGTCAATACTGGCTTCATCAATTCTGTCCAATATCATGTTGCAGCGATGCACCGTGTTGTCAAAATTCATCCAACTGTCCTGTAAAATACCATTGGAAGCCTTGTCTTGAAACCGGTCAATATCGTAGCGGTCTTGCGTACCGGTAGTGGGCGCAGCCAAATAAAGATTGTCGCTACGGTATTCGCAACACTCCAAATAAAAGTTGACTTGCGTTTGCAAACGGGAGTAGCATCCGATGACGGCAAGATTAAAATCTTCCGCCGTTTTATACATCACATCAGTCGGAATTTTGTCATTGGGTTCCAAATCAAAAAAACCATCCGAGCAGGAAACACTCAACAATACTGTCGAACAGAGCAGTAATCTTACTATATTTTGTTTTATCTGTTTCATATTTTTTAAGTTTAAAAGGTAATATTCAAACCAAATGTACATACTTTCGCCAATGGATACGTTCCGTAATCTTCGCCGGGCGTAGTGGATTTATCGGGACGAGCATTTACTTCGGGATTGTAACCGGTATATTTTGTGTGTGTCCAAAGATTTTGTCCCGATACATATATCCGCAGTTTCTGCAAGAACAGTTTTTGCGTCACCTTTTGTGGCAAAGTGTATCCTAATGTGATATTTTGCAAACGGAAATAGGAACCATCTTCAATATGCCAGGTAGAAGTACGTCCGTTGTAGCCTGTCGCTTTACGATTTCCCCGGTTGGTATTGCCGTCTCCCGGATCGGTTTCGCTTTTCCAACGATTCAATCCTTCAATCATTTCGTTGGTATTTCCCTCGTTGCTATTGATGTAGCGTTGATTCAAATTTAAAATTTTGTTTCCATAAACGCCCTGAAAATCGAAACTGAAATCCACCCCTTTAAAGGCTAATTGTCCGCTGAAGCCATACGTAAATTTAGGCATATAATTTCCGACAACAGCGCGGTCTTTGTCTAAATCCAGGACGCCGTCACCGTCCACATCGACATAACGAAAATCGCCGACACGGGTATTATCAAAGTGGGGATATTTTTTCAACTCTTCGGCTGTTGCAAAAATGCCATCCTGTACCAACACATAGTAACTGCCAATGGGTTGACCCACTTGCGTAATATAATAAGCATGATCTACGCTACCCGTGCTGATAATCGGTGCATTTTCAGTTCCTAATGAAGTCACTTCATTGTTGTTTTTGGCATAATTGGCACTGAAATTATATTCAAAGCCATTTGCGAACAGTTTACGGGAAGTCAGCAGCAATTCCCATCCGTAATTTTTTGCGCTGCCAATATTCATCAAAGCGGTGTTATGTCCTGTGATACGGGGAACAGGAACAGTCAATAACATATCGGAAGTTTGGGAATCATAATATTCTACGGTTAATCCTATCAGCCCTTTCATCATTTGTAAGTCAATACCTGCATTTAACATGGTATTCTTTTCCCATTTTAAGGTATTATTTTTGATATTGTCGGGTTTGTAGCCGACTGTTTGCTTGCCGTCTCCTGCGCCGAGGATATAATCTTCTTTCGACATCACGGAAAGATGGTCGTAGTTGCCAATATTGAAATTACCGGTTTCACCATAGCTACCTCTTACTTTGAAATCGTCAATAAATGAAAAAGCATTGGCGTTTTTGAAAAAATCTTCATCGCTCAATCGCCATGCAGCGGAGGCCGAGGGGAAATATCCCCAACGATTTTTCGATCCAAAGCGAGAAGAGCCGTCGGCACGAATGGAAGCAGAAAGTAAATATCTTCCTTGATAGCTATACTGTGCACGGGCCAGATAAGAGGCTAAGGTCCACTGTGTCTTGTTGGAGGAACCCTGATTCACTATTCCTCCGGAAATTGTTTGAACATAGTCGTTCGGATAATCGGTTGCCTCCACGTTATTACCCAGATATGTTTCTTTTTGAGCCGATTGTACCAAAATGGCATTAATAGAATGACTGTCGTTAATAACTGTTTTATAACTAAACTTATTTTCTACCAACCAATTAAAATAAAATGCAGAAGAACTGTATCCAGTTGGATTAGATGGTTTGTCAAGGTAGGTATAGCCTAATAAAGGTAATGTGGATGAACGGTATCGGTCGTTATGTGCGCCATAATAATCGCCGCCGAGAGAAAAATGATAGCTAAATCCCTTGAAAAATTCATATTCGGCAAACAGATTTCCTACCAATGCTATACGGTCTACCACATCCGACTGTAGTCGGGCTTGTGCCACCGGATTCAGAATGGCATTGTGTTGATAATCGGTACCGACTCGCCAATAGCCGTTTCCTTGGTAATTATAACTACCGTCTTCATTATAAACAGGCCATGTAGGCGGCATCGTCAATGCAGACTGCACAACACCGTTCACACCGGATGCATCTACCCGGTTAGAAACAGAATAAGACGGAGAAAAATTAATGCCATATTTGAACTTGTCATAGGTGGCATCCAAATTTAGGCGGGCACTGTATTTCTCAAAACCCGAGCCAATCACAATACCTTCCCTGCTTAAGTAGTTAGCCGATACAAAATAATTGACTTTATCGGTTTTTCCCGACAAAGAAATATTGTGGCTATTGGTTTGTGCCGAGCGGAAAATAGCATCTTGCCAATCGGTATTGATTAGTCCTTGCTCGCCGTTCAGATAGGGGAAAAGTTCCGGCGGTATGCGTTCCCAACTATTGGGACGAATGCTATTTGGATCATCAGCCGAGCCGTTCGGATTAGCGTCCAAGTAGGCATTGTCGTGTCCGTCTTTAGCCGCTTGTGCAAATTGATAAGCATCCATCATCGCTATTTTTTTCGATACGGTTTGGACACCGAAATAACCATCGTACTGTACATTTAGTTTAGCACTTTTACCTCTTTTAGTAGTGATAAGCACAACGCCATTGGAACCTCTACTACCATAAATTGCCGCTGAAGAAGCATCTTTCAGCACATCAATTGTTTCTATATCGTTGCTGTTGATATTTGACAGTCCGCGTTCCATGGGTATGCCGTCAATGACATAAAGAGGCTCGCTTCCGGCGGTAATCGTACTGATCCCCCGCACACGAATGCTTGCCGTAGTGGCATTGGGATCGCCGGAGGGTTGCAAAACCATGACACCGGGCATTTTTCCTACCAAAGCATTGCGAAAATCGGAAACAGGCACATCGCTGAGTGTTTCAAATTGGACAGAAGAGATAGAAGTGGACACATCCCGTTTGTTTTGTACACCATAACCGACAACCACTACTTCGTCGAGTGATCGAGCATCTTCTTGCAAAGTGATTTGAATGTTTGAATTTTCTCCCGGCTTCACTTCCTTAGATATATATCCGAGATAGGATACCAAGAGCGAAGACCCAACCGGGACGTTAAGTGAAAATTGTCCGTTTACATCCGTGGCAGTTCCAACAGCACTGCCTTTTAGACTGACACTTGCCCCTATGAGAGCTTCACCGGAAGCATCTGACACTTGTCCGGTTATCCGCTTCTGTTCGCTGGTGGAAGTGAGAGAAGTTCGCTTTTGAAACGGTTTCAAGAAAATTTTCTTGTCGGTGATTTCAATCTCTACGCTTTCGGTGTCAATAATCTGTGCGAGAACGGTGGACAGTTCTTCATTTTTTACGGAAATACTGACTTTCGCATCGGGATTAATCACCGGACGGCTGTAGGAAAACGACTTTCCTGTTTGTTTGGAGATAGCCTCCATCACTTTTCCTAGCTTTTCCAGCCGGAAGTCCAATGTCACTTTCTGAGCCTGTACCATATTACATACGGTCAGCAAAAAAATGACAATCAATAGAAACTTGTGTTTCATGGTTGTTGCTTTTTTATGTGTTATTAAATTATAAAGTTACACTTTACCTTGTACTTAATAGACACAAGTTATAAAAAAGCGGGTGATAAGAATAGATTTTTTTTATTTTCTTAGTTCTACTTTGATATGCCTGTCGTTTTTCATCGTAAAAATAATAGGTGTAACTTTGGATATTTCATTCAGTGCCTCGTCCAGACTGCCATTCACATTCATGGTAAGCGAATATATATTGGTACCATCGCTGCCGATTTCAAAAGATACATCATACCAACGTTCCAATTTTTCCAGAGCCTCTTTCAGAGGCGTATCGTTAAAAGTTATCAGATTGTTCTTCCATGCACTCAATGAACGGAGTTCGCTTTGATGAGTCATTGTGCAAAGGTGAGTTGTCTTGTCATATATCATCCTGTCGCCGGGAATAAGCGCATATTCCTTGCGTACTTCAGATTGAAAATTTACTTTCCCATCGTCCAAACCAAGTCTTATTTCCTTTTTATTAACCCATGCTTCCAAATCAAAACTGGTACCCGTAACCTGCACTTGTCCACCGGAAACCTCTACTACAAAGGGACGTTTTGCATTTTTTTCCACCATAAAATAACCGGCTCCATCCAAGAAGACTTTTCGTTCCCCAAGGGCAAAATTCTTGGGATAGCGTAATTTCGAGGCGGGTTCCAAATATACCCGGCTTCCGTCCTGAAACATAAATTGCATACATTCGCCTTGCGGTACTTGAATTTCTACCATTTCCCCGCTATTGAAAAACGGAACGCGATTGTCTACATAAGTATAAAAACCAACGAGCACTATCAATGGGATGATGACGGCTGCAATTTTTGAACTCCATGAGTACACTTGTCGCCAACGGATACGACGATTTATTTCGGCATATATTTTCTCCGAAGGAATTTTATCGCCCGGTATATATTGATCTTCGCTTAATTGTTCAAAATCTTCATCCATTCTATCGGATAACCAGCGAACTTCTTCTTCATATTTTGTCTTCATGTAGCTGTTTCTTTATTTAATAGACACACATTTATTGTATTTGGGTGAGTGCAATGATGAATATAATCCAGTGATGCAATACCATTCGCAACATCCGTAACGCAAGAAGATAATGAGTTTTTACTGTATTCAAACTGATATTCATGCGTTGAGCAATTTCCTCGTTTTTCAAGTTTTCTTCCATTTTGAACAGGCAAATTTTCCGTTTTTGCTCCGGCAAACTATGGATGGCTTTGTAGAGCCTGTTTCGCATTTCTTTTTTTTCGAGCAACTCTTCTACTAGTTCCTCATCTTCCTTTTGATAAATTTCCGCACCATCCATTGTTAAAAAAACAGGTTTTGACCCACGGATTTGATTCAAAATATAGTTTTTCAGCATGGTGTACAAAAAATTTCTCAGGCTGGTTTCTATAACCACCTCCCGGCGTATTTCCCACAAACGCACAAACACGTCCGCCGTTGCATCTTCCGCATCTTCCGTAGAAGACAAATAGCGAAAAGCAACAGAATAAAGCAACCGGTGGTATTTTTGGTAAATAGCCTCAAAGGCTTGTTTACTCCCATCGTGCATCGCTTCGGCAAGACTCTTGTCTGAAGTTGATGAGTCAAACATTGTCAAACTTATTGTTTTCGGGTACAAAGGTAATGTTTTTTTATGGAGTGTACACTTCTTGGAATAATTGATTTTCATATCAAAAATTTGATAAATCTATCCTCCGCTTCATTTATCTGATTACGCACAAACTCATCGGGGGCATCAAAAAAATCACAAGTAATCGCTTTATGTTTACTTGTCGTTTTTTTCCAAAGCCCAATCACTTGTCCGTTGGCAACAATGACCGGACGAAAAATACCGTTGGAAGAAATGGCTTTGCTGTGATTTGTTGGGTGAATAATGGCTTGACGGTCGCGGTATGCAATCAGATATTCATCGAAAGCCGGCAATAAATGTACGGAATTTGCAGCGGAAACGGGGTGTTCGACAGCCGAATTTAGCCAATAGGTTTGCCCATTGATTTCTTCTGCGCTGAAAGTCGATTTTACCGCTTCCAAACCTTGTCTTGCCTCCGCTACAGATAGCCCCGACCACCACACAAAGTCTTGCAAGGTAGCCGGATAATGGCTGTTGAAATAGATGTGTGCCGAATGTTGGCGGGCGATACAAAATGCCACGTCGGACGCAAAACATGGGTGCGAAGGAATTGACCTTGATTGAAAGCATCCGCCACCATTTTACCGGTATAATTCTCTAACCGGATGCCGATCGCCCAGTTCGCCATGGTGTAATCCTGCGCCTGAATAGCACCCATCCACGATACGATTTCTGCCGGTGTTTGCGCTTTTGTCGCTAACAGTTGATGACTTGCAAGCCGTAGAGGCACAATTCCTTTGTTTGTGTCCATTTTTTAATTTTATAGTTTGCTGCTAACACGTTCTGTTATTGCCTGCAACGCCGCTTTGTCTGGAATGAAATTCACACTGTATTTATCGATCAGTTCAATACCCGACTCCTCAAAATAGCGTTCCATTACCTTTGTGTTTTGTTGCGCCCAGCCATAAGAGCCAAACAGGATGCCTTTTTTGGTTTTTGTAACCAATCCTTGCAAATAGGTGAGGAACGCGGCGACCGATGGCATGATGTTTTTGTTCAAGGTGGGCGAGCCGACACAAATATATTCTGCGTCCAAACAGTCGGTTATGATGTCGGAAATGTGGTTGGATTTGAGGTCGAAAAATTTGTAGGCGTAGTCTTTTGCTTCAAACGCATTGCGAATGGCGTAAGCGATTTTCTCTGTCGAGCCATACATCGAATCGTAAACGATGACTGCTTTTTTATCAGCTTGACTGTGCGCCCATTTCGTATATTGTTCCAATATCGCAGGAATATTGTGCTTCCAAATCAAACCGTGCGAAGGCGCAATCATCTGAATCTCAAGTGGTTTGATTGCATCTAACGCGCCAACCACCTGTGAAGAATAGGGCATGATGATGTTGGCATAATACTTTTTGGCTTCTTCCATGACTACATCCAACGGTTCGTCGTCGAAACAACCGGAACTTGCCAGATGCTGTCCAAACGCATCGTTGGAAAACAGAATTTTCTCTTCGGGACAGTAAGTCACCATATTATCGGGCCAATGTACCATCGGCGTCATCAGAAAATTTAATGTCCGTTGGCCCAACGAAACGCTATCGCCGGTTTTCACAACCTGAAATTTCCAGTCGGGCTTGAAGTGAAGCTTGTGCTCTTTTTCGCCGGATTGGCTGGTAAGCACCGTGGCGTTAGGCAACTGTTTCATCAGTTCGGGCATTGCACCGGAGTGGTCCATTTCCACGTGATTTGACACCACATAGTCAATTTTTTCGAGACTGACAACCTGCGAAATACGGTCTATTAATTCCTGCGTGAACTGCACTTTGACTGTATCAATAAGCGTAATTTTCTCGTCTATAATGAGATAGGCATTGTAGCTCGTTCCTTTTTGCGTGAGATAGCCATGAAAATTACGTACATTCCAGTCGGCAACTCCCACACTATAAATTCCTTTTGCAATTTCTTTTGTTTTCATTTGAATTGTTTTATCTGTTTTGGGTGCAAAAGTACAAAAAAATGGTCAATGATTAATGGTTAATTTCAGTTTTAACGTTTTAGCCCAACACAATTAACCATTAACCATTGACCGTTAATAATTATTTCGTAACTTTGCCGCTTTAATTGATGATACAATGAAGCACGATTTATTTAGAAAGAAAAGCATTGCTGCTATGATGAAGGAGTCGGGCGACTCTGCCGGCGGTTTGAAACGGACGCTCTCGGCTGCCAATTTAGTGACATTGGGCATTGGAGCGATCGTGGGGACGGGCATTTTTGTCGTCACCGGTCAGGCGGCGGCGCAATATGCGGGTCCGGCATTGACCATCTCGTTTCTCATTTCTGCCTTTGGATGCGTGTTGGCGGGGTTGTGTTACGCCGAATTTTCTGCGATGATCCCCGTTTCGGGCAGTGCCTATTCCTATAGCTATGCCACGATTGGCGAACTCCTCGCGTGGTTTATTGGCTGGGATTTGATTCTCGAATATCTGTTTGCCGTTTCGAGCGTTTCGGTCGGCTGGTCGGGCTATATGTGTAACTTGTTGAGCAGTTTGGGAATGGCACTGCCGCCTCATCTCGTTCAATCGACGTTTGACCACGTGGCCGGACAGGGCTGGGTGTTTACGGGCAGCATCATCAATTTTCCTGCCGTGTTTATTGTTGCCCTTGTGACGTCGCTGTTGCTGGCGGGCGTCAAGCAGTCGGCTTTGATTAATAATATTATTGTGGTGATAAAAGTCAGCGTTATCCTGCTGTTTATCGGTTTCGGATTGTCGTATATCGACATGAGCAACTACCATCCGTATATTCCGGAAAACACCGGTCAGTTTGGCTCGTTTGGCTGGAGTGGCATTTTGCGTGCTACGGCGGTGGTATTTTTCGCCTATTTGGGCTTCGATGCGCTTTCGACCGCTGCTCAGGAAACTAAAAACCCGCAACGCGATATGCCGAAAGGTATTTTGATTTCTCTGTTGATATGTGCGGTGTTGTATATTGCCGTCACTGCCGTGCTCACAGGCATGGTGAATTACAAAGAACTGAACGTGGATGCGCCGATTGCGCTGGCGATTGACCGGGCGGGTGCAAACTTGCGCTGGTTAAGTCCGTTTATCAAGTTAGGGGCGATTGCAGGCATCAGTTCGGTGGTGTTGGTGATGATGTATGGGCTGACACGCATCTATTACGCGATTGCGCACGACGGTATGTTGCCGCGTATGTTTTCCAAAGTAAATCCAAAAACAGGCGTACCGCAAAACGCCACCCTTTTTGCCGGCATCGGTTGCGGCTTGGTAGCCGGACTGTTTCCTCTGCATGCGTTGGTGGAAATGGTGTCGATAGGCACACTGATGGCGTTTGCCATTGTCTGCATCTCCATCATCGTGCTGCGCAAAACTCAGCCGGATTTGAAGCGTCCGTTCCGCGTGCCGTTGGTGCCGTTCATCCCTTTGCTTGGTGCAGGAATCTGCATTCTGCAAATGGTGTCGCTCCCGTGGAGCACCTGGTTGCGGCTGATTATCTGGACAGCGGCCGGTTTGGCGATTTATTTCCTGTATGGTAGACGGCGCAGTCGCTTAAATAAAAAATGATTGTCTGAAAGACAACCTGTTCATACCGCCGGTCAACGACCGGCGGTTTAAAACGCACTAACTGACAACTGCCTGAAAGGCAGGATATTATTCCAACCTAAACGAGAAAGGATAGTTAATATACGTCGTTATTGCTTTACCGTTTTCTGTGCCCGGCGTCCAATCAGGCATGGCATTTACTAATCGCAAAACTTCTATATTCAATAGCTCCGCCGTTGCTTTATGCGTTTCTGTTTCGGCAGTTTTTTCTTTCTTTGGCGGATAAGCTATTACTACGCTGCCTTTTGTTTGTGTGTTGATATCTTCTATAACGAATCTAACAATTTCCGGATTACTTACTTTTCCGGTTTCGTCCACTACAAAACGAACGATTACTTGTCCTTGAATGCCTGCGTCTATCGCTTCTTTTGGATATATTATGTTTTGTCCTATCCATTTATTAAGGGCTTCTTTTCCACCCGGAAAACTTGGCTCAACCTGTGCGTGAGAGTAAACCTTTTCTTTGACGGAAAGTGAGTCTTTCTTGTCTTGAAGTTGATCGACAGGTGCGTTCTCTGCAACAGTGGGTGCTTCCAAAATGAGAGCCGTTTCATTCATTGCCTCCTGAACAGGCATAAAAATAGGGGATTCCGCTTTCAACGAAAAGTTGATCCATGCCAAAAAGGCGATGACCGGAACCAGCAAAGTATATTTCCACATACTTTGGCGTGAAGTTTGTTTTTTGTTCATCATGAAAATTCGCTTTTTTAAAGGTGAAACATTGAAATTATTTGTTATTTGTGCTATAGCCTTAGAATAAGAGAGTTGCAACAGGTGAAACTGATACTGTTCTGCCTCGCATCCGGATTGCAGCACGGCTTGGTCTGCCAAATATTCCAGATTGACGCGGATTTCTTTTTTCAATAACCAGACGAATGGGTTAAACCAACAGCAGGCACAGACCAGTTCGGATAATATCATATCGAACGAATGACCTTGCCGGACGTGCGTTTGTTCGTGTAAAAGAATTTCTTTCAATTCTTTTTCCTTGTATTTTTCCGGGTCTAACACAATCCGGTCGAAAAATGAAAATGGCGTTTGAAGTCCTTCTTTTACACAAATTGAAGTGTTATACACTGTTGTTTTAGTGGTTTTTCTCACAACCGGCAGAATACTGATTAATTGCGCCAAAATTCGGATAATCAAGCCTAAAGCCACTGTAAAATAGAGCACTGAAACGATTTGAGGCAAGTGCTCAACGATGGAAAAAGACCCGGAAGCAGTTGCGCCGCTTGACGTGATAATGATGTCGTCCAAGTACATCACCGGCAAACCGGTTGCTTCAGGAGCCGTTTTCGACGATAATCCGGTCATTAAAATTTCCACAAGAGGAAATAAAAAGGCAATGAACAAGACCGAAAGCAGAAAAATGCGTTTCCAGCGAAAGAACGTATCGTTCCCCAAAAACAGGCGGTAAAAACTGTATAAAAACAGAATGCCGGCATTAACTTTGATGAGATAAACTAACAGTTCCATAATGATTATGTATCAGGTTATATTTATTGGATTGTTATTAACGGTTTTTAATCATTTGGATAATATCTTCCAAATCTTTTTGCGATAGCCGTTCTTCTTGTGCGAAGAAACTCACCATTTCCTTGTAAGAGTTTTGAAAATAGTTGTTCACTATTCCCGACAAGTACTGACTTTTGTACGTTGCCTGTTTCACTTTCGGGCGATACTCGTAAGTGTTGCCATAGAGCTTGGAAGTGAGATAACCTTTCGCCTCCAACTTTTTAATAATGGTTGCAACAGTGGTATAAGGTGGTTTCGGGTTGGGATACATTTCCCGATATTCCTTCACAAACCCCTTTCCATGCTCCCAAACATAGCGCATCAATTGTTCTTCTTGTGGTGTTAATTGTTCCATTGCTTTGTGCGTTTATTACGTATTATTATTTATTTTGCACAAAGATACGTACTTTACGTAGAACTTCCAACTGTTTTAACACTTATTTTTCAGCGATTTTCGTAAGTTGCTGATAGTCAACGAAATATTTTTTATTTATATGAATACCGGATATTCTACCTAACGACGTCGGATAAGGCTGAAAGCCTTATGAGCAATAGCACAGGGCAACGCCCTGTGTGATTAATGATGATGTTGAGCCTGCGCCCTGTAAGGGCAATAGCAATCAAGAACAGGCTAACGCCCTTACAGGGCTATGGTTGGATGAGGTCATTCCACCACAGGGCGTTGCCCTGTGCTATTGCTAAAAGGGCGTTGCCCTTAACTTGCAACGATTGGGTATAATATCCGATAATCATTTTTATTTATTATGTCGATTTATCCGGATAAGCCGGACGCGCCGGATAATCCCCGGGATTCGTCTTCAAATCTTCCAAAATCAATTCGATGGCTTTATTCAATTGCTCGTCAATGCCTGCGTATTCTTTTGCCGGATCGTTATCGACCACGTAATCGGGGTCAACGCCGTGTCCTTCAATCACAAACTGTTTGCCTTCCGCGTCGTAATGTGCAAATTCGGGACGGTTGAGCGAGCCGCCGTCAATGAGCGGCAGTGCGCCCCGGATGCCAACCACGCCACCCCAAGAGCGTACACCAACGGTTTTTCCTAATTTGAAAAACTTGAATTGATAGGGGAATAAATCGCCGTCGGAAGCAGAATAGTTATCCAGCAACAGGATTTTCGGACCAATCATCAACCCGTCGGGTTTGGACTGCGGCTGGGCGTTGCGCGGCGCCTGCATCATGGACAATTCCCGGCGCAAACGTTCGATAATCATGGGCGATACATTGCCGCCGCCATTGCCGCGGTCGTCGATAATCAACGCTTTTTTATTCAATTGCGGGTAGTAATATTTCACAAATTCGTTCAGTCCTTCCGCACTCATGTCCGGGATGTGGATGTAACCCACTTTGCCGCCGGTTGCTTTATCCACCTTGTCGATATTGCCTTGCACCCAATCGAAATAGTACAAAGCCGATTCGTCAGCAACCGGTTTGACGATGACTTTTCGACCGTTGGCATCCGTTGGTTTGGCGTTCAACGTCAATTCTACTTGCTTGCCGGCTTTGTCGTAAAGTGCCGCATAAATATCGTTTAAATCTTTGGTAGACTTGCCGTTGATATGCGTGATGTAATCGCCTGCATTCGCATCAATGCCTGCTTCCGTCAACGGAGAACGCAGGTTTGGCGACCAATTTCTTCCTGCCAAAATCTTGTCAATCTTGTAATAACCCGATGCGTCGCGACTTAATTCGGCACCCAGCAAACCGGTTGCAATCCGGCGCGGTTCCTGTTTGTCGCCGCCGGCAATATAGGCGTGACCGGTACTTAATTCGGCAATCATTTCGCCGATAATGTAATTCAAATCGTTGCGGTTGTTAACATAGTGCACCAAGGGTTGATATTTTTCGCGAATCGCGTTCCAATCCACGCCGTGCATATTGGGATCGTAGAAAAAGTCGCGCATCTGTCGCCAACATTCAGTATAAATCTGATTCCATTCGGCATGAAAATCAACGGTTGTTTTCACGTCCGACAAATTAACTGTTTCTTTCACCTCGACTTTCCCTTTAGGCAACTCAATGACGGCAAATCCTCCTCCGCTGCGGACCAATACTTTTTTCGCATCCGGCGTAATAGCGGCAAGCGACACAGCGCCGAGTTCCGTTTCTTTATTTTTTTTCAAATCATACAGATACAGATTTCCGCCACGGTTGTAATACACATTATCGTCTACGCAAAACGCACCACCGTAGCGACCGGCAGGCACGTTGATTTCCAACGACCGTCCCTGTATGCCATCAAAGTCGATTTCAACTGTTACTTTCGCTTCTTTTTTCAGACTTTCCTCTTTTTTCTCATCCTTCTTTTCATCGGACTTCTTGTCGTCGGCATCGTTCTTCACGCCCACCTCATCGTTCACGTAGGCGAAAGGCGAAGGCGTAGATTTCTTCAAAGGTACGAAATACAGTTTGTCCATGTTGTTGTAGGCGTGATTCCACTCGGTGCTGCTGTAAGTCGGGTTGAAATTGCGTGACGAAGTGAACAACAGATATTTGCCATCCGTACTGAAAAAGGCATTATAGGAATCGAACCACTCGTCTGTCACAAGGTGTTTTTCCTTGTTATCCAAATTGTAAACCATGACCACCAGAGTGGTATTGAAACGCGGCAAAGTGTAGGTTATCCAACGGCTGTCGGGCGACCAGTTGAAGCTGCGAATTTCTCCATCAGGCGTTTGTTCCACGTCCGTGATTTTTTTGGAATCGACATCCACATAGCGCAAACGCTGCATTTTGTCACTCCAAAGAATTTTTTTGCTGTCGGGCGACCAGTCGAAACCATATTTATAGGTGTCGCTGTTAGTTGTCAGTTGCACCGGAGGTTGCAAGCCGTCCTGCGTGCGGATGTAAATTTCATCTTCGCCGGTGGCATCGGAAATATAGGCAATCCATTTGCCGTCGGGCGACCATTGCGGGTTGCGTTCGTGAACGCCGGACGTTTCGGTCAGGTTGCGCGTAATGCCCGATTTCACCGGCACGGTGTACACATCGCCACGGGCACTCACTACCAAGCGGTTGCCGTCGGGTGAGACACTTGCGCCGTTGATTCTGCGGGAGGCATCGACCAATTGGCTGCGTCCGCCGACAAAATCTTCTTCCAGATAAATCGTTAGTTTCGTCGCTTTTTGGGTCGCAATATCGAAATTGTAGAGGTATCCGCCGTTTTCAAAAACGATGGATTTGTCGCCCAAACTCGGAAATTTAATGTCATATTCCTTAAAATCGGTCACTTTTTTCGTCTGTTTGGTGTCTGTATTGTAACTAAAAAGGTTCATTGTCCGGTCGCGATCGGAGATGTAATAAATTTCTTTGCCAATCCACATTGGGAAAATATCCTGATTCGGATTGTCGGTGATTTTTTCTGTTTTCTTAGTTTTGAAATCGTAAATCCAGATTTCGTCAGCCATCCCGCCTTTGTAGTATTTCCAGGTACGAAATTCGCGGAACACGCGGTTGTAAGCCAATTGTGATTTGTCGGGCGAATAAGAACAGAATCCACCCACCGGCAAAGGAAGCTCTTCCGATAACCCGCCGTTGACGGATGCCAAATACAATTTTCCTTTGAAATCGTTGATTGATTGCTTGCGTGAACGGTAAACGATTTTCTCATTATCCTTCCAAGTCATGGTGATATTATTTGGTCCCATGCGGTCGGAAATATCATCGCGCTCCAAAGTGGCGGTATAAGTCAAACGCACCGGCTCGCCCCCTGCAGCAGGCATCGTATAGACTTCGGTGTTGCCATCGTATTGTCCCGCAAAAGCGATTTGCTTGCCATCGGGCGAAAATTTGGCGAACATCTCGTAGCCGGCGTCGTTCGTAATTTTGCGAGCAACTCCGCCGTTGGAGTTCACAGAATATAAATCTCCGGCATAAGTAAAAACCAACTGATTGCCGTGAATGGTCGGGAAGCGCAGCAAACGGGCTTCCTGCTGAGCTGAAGCGGTAAATAAGCCGCTTACAGCGAAAATGAAGAGTAATAAATGTTTGTTCATTGTAAAGAGTATTTTCATGTCGCAAAGATACGAACAATTTGTTGATATTTTCTAAATTACTGTCTTGCCTGACAAAATAGTGTTGTAATCTTCCAAATTTTCTTTCAGAAGGGTAGGGGTGTCGATGCCGTATGGGCATTTTGTGCGACAAATGCCGCACTCGGTGCAGTTTTCGATAGTGTGCATCACGCGTTGAAATTCAGGCGTGAGCCACTGTGCCGACGGACTGCGCCGGATGAGCTGTATCATTCGGGCGCAGTTGTTGATTTGAATGTTCGCGGGGCAGGTTGGCATACAATAGCCGCAGCCACGGCAAAAATTTCCCGCAAGTTCGGATGTATCTTTTTCAATCACTTGCAGCAACTCATCCGTCAGTGCCGGCGGATTGTGCCTGTAGCCGATAAATTCGTCGAGTTCAGTGTCGCGCTGAATCCCCCAAATGGGCAGAACATTATCGAAACCCGGTTGATTGAGATAGGCATAAGCCGCAGCGGAGTTGGTGATTAAACCGCCACACAAGGCTTTCATCGCGATAAATCCGACGTTATTTTCTTTGCACAGCCGGGCGAGTGCGGTTTCCCGTTCGGTCGACAGATACGAAAACGGAAATTGCAACGTGTCATAAAGCCCCGACTGCACGGCTTCTTCCGCCACAAAAATGCTGTGATTGGTGATGCCGATAAAGCGTATCTTACCCTGGCGTTTTGCCTCGAGCATCGCGTCGTACAATCCCGGTTCATCGCCGGGTTTCGGGCAAAACGACGGATTGTGCAACTGATAAACGTCTATGTAGTCGGTTTTGAGGGTCGCCAAACTGGTGTGCAAATCGCGCCAAAAGTCATCGGCACGTTTTGCCATCGTTTTGGTGGTAATCGTAATATGTGGACGCACATCAGCGAGGTACAACCCAATTTTCTTTTCGCTGTCCGAATACGCCCGTGCCGTATCAAAAAACGTGATGCCATTGTCGTACGCTTTCTTCAAAAGTACTCCGGCCTCTTTTTCCGAAACACGCTGCACCGGCAATGCCCCAAAGCCGTTTTTGTCGGAAACAATTCCCGTTTTGCCTAAAATTACCTTGCTCATCATTTCATTTCTATTTTTAATACGTATGTTCTTGTCGAACTTACGACGACAAAGATACAAATTTTAAAAGATATTTTTCCTCAATAATGCTAAAATATTTGCATAATAAAAATAAAAGATATACCTTTGTAAAAAATAAATGATCATATATGGAAGTAGTATTAGAAAAAGTTTTTGTGGATGTTCCGAAAACTGACTTGACGTTTTTTAAAGAATTTGCTAATAAAATGGGATGGATGATAGATACAAAAGATATGTTTTTGAGTCAATACATCAAATCCCGTCCAAGAGTTATTGGCTTGTCGGAAGAAGATATCATGACTGAAGTACGAGCAATTCGCTACAAACAATGAAAGTGATCATTGACACCAATCTTTGGGTTTCTTTTTTAATCGGTCACAATTTGTCCGCACTAAAATCTTGGTGTAAAAACGAACAATTGTCAATCTATATTTGTAAAGAATTGGTTTCTGAATTTCTTGATGTGGTATCAAGACCTAAAATCACCAAATACATTACAGCGCAAGATATTTTTGATACCTTAAAATTAATGGAATGTTGTGTTAGCAAACTAATACAAATTCAAGCAGTTTCGCCGGTACGGGATGCAAAAGATTTGTATTTACTTTCCTTAGCAGACACGGTGTCAGCCGACTATATTATTACTGGTGATAAAGATTTGCTGATTTTAGAACAGCATAATCAAACACAAATAGTTACCCGTTCTGAATTTATGCAGATATTAAACTCCTCTTTGGTGTAATGTTCCAAATCTTATTTCTATTTTTAATACGTATGTTCTTGTCGAACTTACGATGACAAAGATACAAAAAATAATATTAATTCCCATCCACCTCATTACCCAATTGAAAATGAAACGAAACGAAAAAAAATCGAGTAACGAGGTTTCCGGGAATTGTTAAGAAAGAAGTACCCGCCAAGGCAAAAATGAAACGAAAACAAACCCCCGCGGGCACTCTTTCTCGATAGTTTAAGCCTTGAAAGGGCTTTATATTCCAGTCCCAGGCAACGCCTGGGGAATACTATAACATGATCCCTATCATTCCCCAGGGCGATGCCCTGGGCTAGGTTATGTCAGGCTTTCAGCCTTTCAGACAGTCTGCCCTGAGCCTTTTAAAAAGCAACCCACGTCGCAGTAACACCATTATAGGTATAGACTTTATTGTCAGCCAGGCTGAACACCATCATGCCGGCTGTGCGCGTAGCCGCAATCGTATCACTCACTTGCGGCAAAAGCAATCCGCCGGAGCCTTGGCTCAAATCCAGCACCGAACCAACTGTGACGGAATCATTCACACTACCAATTGAAATTTGTGCGTTTGCTTGATAAGGGCGAAGCGTGCTTTGTCCAATCAGCATCAAAGTAATCACTACAAGTATAAATGTCATCCCGATGTATCGGGGTTTTCTAAAATTATTTTTTTTCATTTGTATCCAATTTTTTATATGACTCTCCACAAAATCACTCCTAACCCCATAAAGGGGGCTTTAGCGACTGCGATTGTGCAAGTTGTGTTGCAGCAAAGTCCCCTTTAGGGGATTTAGGGGTATGTATATGGATAATCATGTAATTCTATTTTGCCTCCCTGTTCCTTTCTGTCGGCAAATTTAAACATAAAAAGGGCACAGGAACTGTTAATTTATCTGCTCTGAGGTATAGCCAAACACCCACACTACAAATAAACAACAGTCCTGCGCCCTTAGTTGTATCTAATGTTCTTATGTACAAACAAAGAACGCAAGCATTTTGTTGTCTAATCACTTTGTAGTGTATTGAAAATTGGCTATTTTCAGAGCAAAGTAATATTTTAAACGCTTACCGTTTTAACCAAAATGTCCTTCCAAACGGGTTTAACTCTCCAACCCTGTTCAGAATACGTTGCGAAATTAAGCAATTTTTTAGAATCTACCAAGTATTTTCTAAAAAATGCAAAACAAGATCAAAAATAATCATCTGCTTTCAGTGGTATTCACAAGTCTCGCACGCATCGAACGGGCACATACCAATTTCTGATATTATTTTGAGTCGTGCTCAAACCCGTGCTGTCAAACCTAACCCACACACCCGTCGGCACTTCATTCTTCACCCAGTAAGTTCCAAGCACACCCCAGTCCCGCCAATTCGAATCATTAACGCGATAATATCCCGCCAATTGCCTCACGTCATATAGCCATGGGAGGCGTTCGTAGGTCGTCAATGATGGCATAGCCACTCCAAGATCTAACCACTCGATACTTGTAGGGAGGTGCCAACCTCCACCAATAGATATTTCACATATATCGCCGTTCTCGTCATTAGCTACTGGCCAATTATAATAGTAACCACGATCTTCTGTTTGTCCAGGGAAATTAGTATAGGATTGTCCGGCTTCGCGAAGGTTAGTAAGTGTCCAACAATAGTTTTTCAAATCGTTTTGGGCATAAGGATAACTCCCAATCGGATAAACAGTACCGGAAACACCCATTACAGAAACAGAACCATTGCAAGATGCAGTCTCCGGTCCGCTGCCGCCTCCGCCACCCGAACCACCGCCGACACTCCAAGCAGCACCATTGTAGGTATAAACTTTTCCATCGGTTTTGTTGTAAACCAGCATGCCGGGCTTTTTCAACTCCTCAATGAGTGTGTCGGCACTCTCAATTTGCGGCAGCAACAAGCCGCCGGCATCAGTAGCTTGTGATAAATCTAACAAGGCGCCGGGCGTGACGGTGCCGTCGCCACCAATTGCCACTTGGGCAGTTACCGGTGAACAGTTACCGGTTACCAAAAAACAGGCAACCGCCAACGTGAATGTCATTGCGGACTTGATCCGCAATCTCTTAAAATTAAATGTTTTCATTTGTACATAATTTTTTTCGCCTCCCTGTCCCCCTCCGTTCGGCAAATTTAAACATAAAAAAGCGTAGGAACTGTTAATTCTGCCTGGTCAGAGGTATCGGAAACACCCATCGCACAAGTAAAACAACAGACCTACGCTCTAATTATATATAACATAGAATTCTAAGAATTATATACAAAACAGAACGTAAGCATTTATTGTTTATCCCTTAGTGCGATTTGAAAATTTCCGATTTTCTGACCAAAGTAATAATTAAACGCTTTTGTTTAAGCAAAAAGTCCTCTAAATCTATTGACAACGCTTTGCCAATATTTTTGTGGTTTAGAGAGGTTGCAAAGTACGGCATTTTTTTTGGATTGTGCAACTATTTTAGCAAAAAAAAATCAAAAATGGTTTGAAAATAAATAAATTGTATTATCTTTGCAAAATAGTTGCGACTATTTCGTCACTATACAAAATCTTTATGATTATCCGCACTATTACTATTCATAAGCAGGGCAACTGCATCAAAATATGAATAAATTAATTTTTTACCAGCTCTCTGCTCCCTATGGGAAGCAGGAGATAATCTTTATGATTATCCGCAATATTACCCCCAACCCCCCTAAAGGGGGCTCACCAGTAAAGCCCTGTGTTTGAGAAGACCGAAGGTCTTGAATATGAATAACCCCCAGTGAAGCCCGATAGGGCGACTGGGGGAAAAGCACAACTCTCTCCCTTGCAACCCCGAAGGGGTTGAATTATCAAAAATAAACACTACCTGGGAAGAGGGATATGCTGCATTTACGTATTCTTTTAAAGATAAAGAAAGCATAATCA
>JAISKM010000080.1 GCA_031261285.1 Candidatus Symbiothrix sp.
TTGGCAAAACAGTTCTTCGTATGCCGGCTTTCGCCACAGTAATGGCACGTGGCTCAACTGGAATTCCAATGGCTATTGGTGGAGTAGTTCGGTGACGGATAAGGGCTACTCTCTTGAAAGCACCGGCTCGTGGATAACCAATCTAAGCAGGACGGACTTTTGGTTTTCAGTGCGCTGTGTGCGTGACATCTAAAGAAAGAGCACCCGCACGGGTTGTTTTAATTCGTTTCATTTTTTGCCTGGACGGGTGCTTCTTTCTTTTTTTTTAATTCCCGGAAACCTCGTTACCCGATTTTTTTCGTTTCGTTTCATTTTCAATTGGGTAATGAGGTGGATGGGAATTAATGTTATGCCGGTGCTACTGAGGTTGTTTTGTTGTTTAAATATAGGTGAAAATGAAGTTTACAACATCTTTTGCATTTAGTTTCATTTTTGCAATTGTTGTCGTTCATAATCAATGGCTTATGTTATTTTTTAACGCAAAGGTTATTATTTGCAAAGATAATGAACATTATTTATAATGATTATCCGCGAAAATACCCCTAAATCCCCTAAAGGGGACTTTACTGCATTACAACTTGCACAATCTCAATCGCTAAAGCCCCCTATCTTTAGGGGGTTGGGGGTAATATTGCGGATAGTCATTTATTGGTTAAAAAATAATTTCGAGTTCCTATTTTTGGAATACATAGAAAAGTCGGTAGAGACGAGGCTTATTGGCAAGGGGGATGTCTCCGCTCCGCAGAGCGGGCTAACGCCCACTCTGCTGCGGTCGACATGACGACCTTCAATGTGGGGTCAAAGAGGGTGGAACAATGAAGGGAGCGGCGAAACCGCTCCCTTCATTGTTCCACCCACGTCCTTAAAAATGCGCCGTCATGTCGACCGAGCCGTTAGGCGAGCGGAGACATCTCATGCCAACAAGCTAAAAATAGCACTCGAAATTATTTTTTAACCCATTTATTTATTTTCAAAGGAGTTTGGCTGATTTTTTTAGGATTAGGATTTGCAATCATGGTAAATCAGAAAATCATTTTAAAGCACAGTTCAGCCGTTTCTGAACCCGTGCCGTAAATTCGTAATTTTTCAAGCCCCAGCCGGGGAGGAGGAGCAACTCTTTGGGCGATTGCGATACAAAACGCTCTATCACAAAACTTTCAGGCAAGCGTTTGATGAAATCGAGGCACAAGTCGATGTATTCGTCCACTTCGTAGCGATGAAATTGACCGGGATGCGCGATGTATTGCTTCGCCATTTTCGTGCCGCGAATCAATTGTAATTGGTGCAGCTTGACGGTGGTAACCGGCAGTTGGGCGATTTTGTCGGCATGCGACAGAATTTTTTCGCGGTCTTCGCCCGGCAATCCCAAAATCAGGTGCACACCACAATAAATGCCTCGTGCCGCCGTGCGCTGAATCGCATCCACAGCCTCCTCGTAGGTGTGTCCGCGATTAATAGATGCAAGTGTTTGATTATCAGTCGATTCAACACCGTATTCTATCAGCAAAAAATGGGTTTTGGACATTTTTTCCAATTCATCCAACAGCCCGTCCGGCATACAATCGGGGCGCGTACCGATGATTAAACCGACCACACCGGGATGATTCAATGCCTCCAGATATTTATCCTGTAGGGGTTCAAAATTTTGAACCCCTACATTCGCCCCCATATAAGTATTCGTATACGCTTGAAAATAAGCAATATACTTCATTTGCGGATATTTGTAAGAAAAGAACGCGATGCCCTCGTCCAACTGTTGGCTGACGGATTTTTCATCGGCTGCATAGTGTGGGCTGAACGTCTGATTGTTGCAATACGTGCACCCCCCGACCCCTTTGCTCCCATCGCGATTAGGACAAGTGAAGCCGGCATTGATACTGATTTTCTGCACTTTGAATGGAAAAATCCCTTTCAGGAAGTCGCCAAAGTCGCGCCATTTCAATGGATTGCGAATCCGCCCCGCAATGACATTCTCTTGCTGTGCCATTTTATTTTTTTTACAAAAGTAATCAAATGCTTGCAAATATCAAATTTATTGTCGAACTTTGTGACGGCTTTTGTTAAAATTATGGCGGCTTCTAAACTTTATTTGGTTCCTACCCCCGTTGGCAACTTGGAAGACATGACTTTCCGGGCAATCCGGGTATTGAAAGAGGCTGACTTGATTTTGGCTGAGGACACGCGCACGACCGGATTTTTGTTGAAACAGTTCGACATACAAAACAAGATGCAGTCGCACCACAAGTTCAACGAGCATCAAACGACGGAGTGGCTGATTGCGCAACTGCTTGAAGGAAAGACGATTGCGTTAGTGTCAGACGCCGGCACCCCGGGCATTTCGGATCCCGGATTTTTGTTGGCAAGAGCGTGCGTAAAAGCGGGAATTAAAGTCGACTGTTTGCCCGGAGCCACGGCTTTTGTGCCGGCATTGGTCGATTCGGGTTTGCCGATGGATCGCTTTTGTTTCGAGGGATTTTTGCCCCAAAAGAAAGGACGCAAAACCCGGTTGGAGGCTTTGATGGTCGAATCGCGTACGATGGTATTCTACGAATCGCCGTTTCGCGTGGTCAAAATGCTCACGCAATTGGCAGAATTTTTGGGAGAAGACCGTCCGGCATCCGTATCGCGAGAAATTTCCAAAAAGTTCGAGGAAACAGTACACGGCACATTAAAAGAACTAATTACCTACTTTACAGCACACGAACCACGTGGCGAGTTTGTGCTGGTGGTAGCCGGATTTAAAAACGAATAAACAACATAAATAAATGAAAAAAATCACAAGCTTTTTAGCAACAATGGCAGTAGTTCTGCTGTTGGTTGGCACCTCTTGCGTGAGCAAATCTCACTACAACAAACTCGAGGCTGAACGCGATTCGCTGGCCTTGATCAACGACAAGGCAAACGCTGAGATGGATAAGGTGTTGGAACTCCTCAACGAAGTAGAGGACAATTTTGACAGTATGAAGTCGGCCGAAAACTACCTGACGATTCAGTCGAGTGGCGATGGCGGATTGACGGCAACGACCAAAGAACGTATCCACGGCGATATGCAATTTATTGCCGAAACGCTCACCAAAAACAAAGCGCAAATCGAAGAATTGGAAAAGAAATTGAAAACTTTTTCAGGAAAATCCACCGAATTGCAAAAAACAGTCGACCGTCTGAAATCCCAATTAGACGCTAAAACATCCGAATTGGCTGTGTTGAAACAAGAATTGGAGAAGAAAAATCGACTGATTGAAGACCTGACTTATAACAATAAGGATCTTCAGGCAGATGTGCAAACGCTTGAAAGAGAAACAAATAAACAAACATCCACTATTTTACGTCAACAGACTGAGATTTCAAAAGTCTACTATTGTTTTGGCACGTCGAAGGAGTTGAAAGACCAAAAGATTGTGGTGGGCGGAGAATTGGGCACCGATTTCAAGAACGACTATTTCATTGCGGCAGACAAAAACGCATTGAAAAAGATTCCATTATTGGCAAAAAGCGGCAAACTGATTTCTAAACATCCGACAGGGAGCTATGAATTTGCCAAAGCTCCCGATGGCAAAGCCGAACTCCGCATCACTAACGCCGCGCAATTTTGGAGTCTGACCAAATATTTGGTGATAGAAGTGAAAGTGTGAAAAGCAAGCTAAATAAGGAAGAAAAAGCAGAGTTTTTACGTGCTTACCGGCGATTATTAAACAACGTCGCTGACAGCGTGTTGCCCGAAGACAAGCAGAAACTAAAAAAAATAGCCGGCGAAGCAGTCGAACAAGGCGCTTACGGACGCGATTTATATGGACTGAATGTCTTGCTGCGCACGTTGCAAACCAGCCTGATCGTGGTCGATGAAATCGGCTTGAAACGAGCAGCGGTCTTGGCAGTGTGGTTGGCGCCGTTGGTGGATTCTAAGTTGTATACGCTGGAAGAAGTCGAAAAGCAATTCGGCAGTGACACGGCAAGCATCATCGGCGGACTGATTAAAACGCAGCAACTCTACAAAAAAAACGCCGCGATTCACAACGAGCATTTTCGCACGCTGCTGATTTCGTTTGCGGAGGATGTGCGTGTCGTGCTGATTATGATTGCCGAACGCCTCTATCTGATGCGCGTGGCAAAACACCTTGAAAATGACGAACACCGCTTGCAAATTGCCGCAGAAGCGTCCTATTTATATGCACCACTTTCTCACAAATTGGGATTGTATAAAATCAAGTCGGAGCTGGAAGATTTGTCGCTGAAATTTCGCGATCGCGAGACGTTCGATTTCATCAAGCAAAAACTGAATGCCACCAAGACGTCGCGCGACGAATACATCGCCCAATTCATTGCGCCGGTCAAAGAAAAACTCACCGCTTTGGGCTTGAATTTCGACATCAAAGGTCGCACGAAATCCATCTATTCCATTAATAATAAGCTGATTAAGCAAAAAACGGAATTTGAAAACATCTACGATTTATTCGCCATTCGCATCATCCTGGATACGCCGGTTGAGAAAGAAAAAGCCGAATGTTGGCAAATTTATTCGGTGGTCACGGATATGTATCAGCCCAATCCCAAACGCTTAAAAGATTGGCTGTCAGTGCCTAAAAGCAATGGCTATGAATCGCTTCACGCCACCGTGATGGGTCCGGGAGGGCGCTGGGTGGAGGTGCAAATCCGCAGTAAACGGATGGACGAAATCGCCGAAAAAGGACTGGCTGCCCATTGGAAATACAAGGGTTTGAAAGGTGAAAGCGGTCTGGACGACTGGTTGACAAACGTGCGCGAAGTGCTTGAAAATCAGGACAATTCATCGACGGAACTGATTGACGACTTCAAAATGGGGCTGTACGACGAAGAAATTTTCGTGTTCACTCCCAAAGGCGATCTCTTTAAACTGCCGCAGGGAGCAACGGTGCTCGATTTTGCGTTTGCCATTCACACCAAAGTCGGCTCGAAGTGCGTGTCGGCCAAAGTCAACGGCAAAAACGTACCCATCAAATACAAGTTGCAAAGTGGCGACCAAGTCGACATTCAGACATCACCCAACCAAATGCCGAAACAGGACTGGCTCAATATCGCCGTGACGAGCAAGGCACGCGTCAAAATCAAGCAATCGTTGAAAGAATTGGCGACACAACAGGTGGACTTGGCAAAAGAATTACTGCATCGCCGGTTCAAAAATCGCAAGATTGAAGCCGATGAGGGCGTGCTCTCACGTTTCATTAAAAAGAAGGGTTACAAAACCGTGACCGACTTTTACATTGCCATCGCCAAAGAGCAGTTGGATGTGAACACGCTGATTGACGGCTACGTCGAATTTGGAAAAAAAGAGCAGGAAGTCGACCATACCGATCGCAGTGTTGAAAATTATGAGGCGCCCGTGCAACACAACGACACGTCCACCAATGCAGACGAATTAGTCATAGACCGCGATTTGACGGGCATCGACTACCAATTAGCAAAATGCTGTCACCCGATTTATGGCGACGACATTTTCGGATTTGTGTCGTCACAAGGAATCAAAATTCACCGCATGAACTGCCCCAACGCGCCTCAAATGTTTGAAAAATTTGGTTACCGTGTAGTGAAATCACGCTGGTCAGGCAAGTCCGGCGCAGGCTATCAAGTGTCGCTGAAAGTGATCGGAAACGACGACATCGGCATCGTCACCAACATCACATCCATCATCGCGAAAGAAAACGGCATGTCGCTCCGCTCAATCAATGTGGATTCACAGGACGGATTGTTTTCGGGCACGATAACCGTCTCATTGACAGACACATCCGTTCTAAACAGCCTCATCAAAAAAATCAAAGGCGTGAAAGGAGTAAAACAAGTCAGTCGATATTAGAGTGTAGTTAGTAGAGTGTAGAGTGTAGTAGCCGGTTGGGCAAAAGAAATAACACAATAAACGGATGAAAAGATATTTTATACTAATAGCAATGCTTGTGGCTGCCGGTAATGTGCAGGCACAGGAACTGAATGCGCGGGTGACGGTCAACAGCGATCGCATCGAGGGTACGGACAAAAATGTGTTTGTCACAATGGAAAAGACTGTGACACAATACCTTAACACTACAAAATGGAGTGCAGCAACTGTGGCAACAACTGAGAAAATCGACTGCTCGTTTACAATCAATATTATCGAACGCTCGGACTATGTGTTTAAGGCAGAACTGTCGGTGCAATCGCGCCGTCCGGTCTACAATGCGTCCTACACCACGACCCTACTGAATTATATGGACAAAAAATTCGACTTTGAATACAGCGAAAACGCGACCATCGAACATCAACAAAACAGTCTGAACAGCAATCTGGAAGCCGTAATTTCATTTTACGCGAATCTGATTTTGGCGTTGGATTTCGACAGTTTTTCGCCGTTCGGAGGCAGTGTTTTTTACCGTGAAGCCCAGCACATCGCCTCTTTGGCGCAATCGAATCAGCAGTGGACGGGCTGGTCGTCGTTCGATGACGACAAAAGTCGCGGCACCATGATAACCGCCTACCTCGACGAATCGATGCGCCCCCTGCGTGACCTGTTTTATACTTACAACCGCAAAGGATTGGACGAAATGGCTGCCAATTCCGACCGCGGACGCATCACGATTTTGAACGCGCTGCCCGTCCTGAACGACCTGAAACAGGTGCGCTCGTCTGAAATAGCACTCCAAATGTTTGCCGATGCCAAATTAGACGAAATCGTCCTAATCGCCGAAAAAGCAACCGCCGAAGAAAAAAAATCAACCTACGACCTGCTGCGCGATGTTTATCCCGGCATGTCTCAACAGTTAGCGCCGCTCAAAAAATAAAAAAATACTTTTTTCAAAACAAATTTATTACCCCAATTGTTATATAGTTGTAAAGTAAATTAATATGTGTAAAAACAATGAAACAAGTGATGCTTCTTTTGTTTGCCGGCGTTTCGGAAATACTCTCCGCCCAGCACAGCCTGCAATCGGATTTGAATATGTTTCGACCGGATGATGTCATCATCAAGCAGCAGGTCAGTTATAAAAATCCCGGTCGCACAGGAGCAAATGTCCTTTGGGATTTCAGTAATATGTCGGTTTTGAATGATGCATACGAATTGGCTTATTCTGCCGGAAGAGAACCTGTGATTGTAGGAACAGAACACCTGACGCAGTATAATTATACACTCGCAGGTGATTCGCTCTTGTTGTGGGGCTTTCGCAATCAAACAACGCAGATACGCAACAAACAGCCTGAGTTATTATTAAAATTTCCTGTCAATTTTGGGGATTCTGTTAAAACGTCTTATTACGGTCACGGCAAACACGGCAACCGCCTTGAGTTGGATGCTATGGGCACTGTGGAAACGCATGCGGATTCTTATGGAATGATGGTCTTACCTAATCAAGATACACTAAAGCACGTGTTGCGTACACGTACTCTCAAATACATTGCCAAAGACACCAAACCCATATCAGAAGCATACCAACAAAAAGATACGACGTGGTATGCTATTTCACCTGACAGCATTGATGTTCGTTTGGCACAAGATTCGGTTATTTTTGTGACGGAAACGTTTCGCTGGTATGCCAAAGGCTACCGCTATCCGGTTTTTGAAACAATCAGAAGTTGGGAACAACATCAGAACAACGGCCTCAAAGCTAATCACAAAAAGTATGAGTTTTTAGCTACGGCGTTTTTTTATCCGCCACAAGAACAATACTATTTAGGTGATGAAGCCAATTTAGCGGTGTTAGATAGTTTAGCAAATGAAAATACTGATCCTTGGGCAGGCTTGACCTATAATATTTATCCCAATCCGATTAAGACAGCACCCTTAAATGTGGAAATGTATCTGCCGAAACCGGTTAGTAATATTTTGGTTCAGGTACGCAGTACGATGGGAGCGATTGTTTTGGCTAAAAAACAAGGCTATCATCAGGAAGGAATCTATAATTTCCAATTGGAGTTAGGAAACGTGCCTGTCGGCAATTACATTCTGGATATTTGGTTGGACGACCATTTGATTAGTTATACGATTATGAGACGATAAAAATCAAGCATTATGAAACGATATACTATTCTATTTTTATTGATTGGAATGTTTTGTTTTGGAACCATTCTTGTGTTGGCGTACAATCCTACTACTGTTTCCACCACTTTTTCTCCCGACGAAGAAGAGGAAGAGGAAGATGAGGAGGAAGAGGAAGAGGAAGAGGAAGAATCAGACGAAAGTGTGCCTGATTCAGAAGAATCGGAAGATTCACCATCTCAAACAACTGTTTTATCCAATCCGACCGGTAGTCAAAATTACATCCGAACCCGGACGTATACCAAAGCGGATGGCAGCACTTTTTTAGATGTCGTAAACTACTATGATGGTTTGGGTCGTCCAGTGCAAACCGTACAAACAGGGATAACTCCCGATCAAAAAGACTTAATCACTATTCAGGAGTATGACGCTTTTGGACGTGCATCAAAAACAGGACTTCCTATGCCTAAAGCAAACAATACTGGAGCCTATCATACGGGCGGTATTACAGCCAATTCTATTTATGGCAATGATAATTATGCTTATTCCGAGCCAATTTATGAAGCATCGCCTTTGAATCGAATCGTAAAACAATACGGTCCGGGTCAGGCTTGGCGGTCAGGCAATGGTCATGCGCTTGAAATTGACTATTTGACTAACAACGGCGATTATCCTTGTGCCTTATATTTCGTCAATGGAAACAATGTAGTCAGAAATGGCAATTATGCTAACAACTCCTTGTATGTTACCAAAACAACAGACGAAGACGGAAAGGTGGCTTATGAATTTAAGGATAAATTGGGACAAGTGGTGTTGCAACGGCAGGTAGACACAGACGGAAATTATGACACGTATTATGTGTATGATGATTTTGGGAATCTGCGGTTTGTGTTGCCTCCTTTGGCTGCCGATGCAACCACCGGTGGCACTTATACGGAAACATCAGCTGCCCTTAAAGACTATGCTTACCTTTACCGGTACGATAACCGTAATCGGTGCACATGGAAAAAACTTCCCGGCGCTGAACCTGTTTACTACCAATATGATAGTGCCGACCGGTTGATTTTCACTCAGGACGGTGAGCTACGCGACCAATCGCTATGGAAATTTTCCATCCCGGACGTCTTTGGTCGAGTGGTATTGGAAGGAACATGCGCCACGCCTTCCATTACGGGAGTAGCGAAAGTGGAGTATACCGGTGTCGCCAACACCACATCGGGCTATACGGTATCAGGCATTACCTGGTCTTCCATGCAGGTATTGCAGACCTACTATTACGATAATTACAATTTCAAACTGACACAACAACCCTTCGCCGGCAACTCAGCCTATGATGATGTCACACCCACCGGCTTTGACAACCAACGATATGGTACGGACACCGACCCAATCAAAGCCAAAGGTTTGTTAACCGGAAGTATCACTTATTTGTTGGGGGGTTACAATAGCACGCTTGGCTCTGTTTTTTATTACGACAGTAAAGGACGAGTGATTCAATCCATTGCTCAAAATCATCTGTCGGGTTATGAAAAAAACTATGTGAACTATTCGTTTACCGGACAGCCAACATGGAAAAAACATATCCATTCCGTTGTCAACAAACCGGTCATTACCGAAACCTATCGCTATGGCTACGATCACGCCAATCGTCTGACAACCACGCATTATCAACTGGATAATACAACAGAAATTCTGTTGTCTAACTTGACGTATGATGATTTGGGCCGGGTGCAAAATAAACAAATAGACAACAACACTCAAACGATAGCTTATACGTACACTATTCGCAATTGGTTGAAAAGCATCAATGTGCCTAATGTCTTTAACGAAACTCTGTATTATGAAGATTCGTATGCGGGGAGCACCCCTTTGTATAACGGTAATATTGCGGCGACGACTAATTCCGGATCCGGTTATCGGTATGAATACGACGGCTTGAATCGATTGACGCAGTCCCTGTTTTTGGAAGACGGGGCTGTCAACAATCGTTTCAACGAAGCATTGACTTACGACAAGCATGGCAATATTCTTACTTTGCAACGCAATTCAGGCAGCACACCAACCTTAATGGATGATTTGACTTTGTCTTATACCGGCAATCAATTAAGTCACATCACGGACGCTGTGTCCAATTCGATATTCAGTGGCTTTGTCAAGCCGTATGGTGTTTCTAACAATGAATACGATTACAATACCAACGGGGCGATGACTAAAGATTTGAATCGTGGTGTGCAAACTGTTTCGTATAATCCATTAAATTTGCCGAAAGAAATTCAGTTTGTGGATGGGCATCGGACAACATACGTATACGATGCAACCGGAGTAAAAAGACGGGTTTCTTACTCTACGGCAGAGAGCAGTCTTAATGTTCCTTCATCAATCAGTGCAGTGTCCCTCCCCACTTTAACGAATGATTACTGCGGTAATATCATTTACGAAAACGGCAACTTGAAGTACATTTTGACACCTGAGAGCTACGTGATGCAAGGCACTATAATTTATTTCCCTTCACCGAATGGCTATGCGCCGCCAACCAATACGGTTTTCTACGGTCATAATTATTATCTGAAAGACCATTTAGGCAATGTTCGGCAAGTATCAGGACAAGTCACCAATTACTATCCATTCGGAATGGTGAACGATGCCTTGTCAACCAGTCAAGAACTGCAGCCCTACAAATTCGGCGGCAAAGAATTGGATGAGATGCACGGCTTGAATTGGTATGATCAAGGATTTCGTCCGTTTGATGCGATCATTCCACGCACGCCAACGATGGATCCGCTGGCGGAGAAGTATTACAATACTAGTCCCTATGTGCAATGGAGCAATAATCCGGTAAGATACGTTGATCCAACAGGATTGTCTTGGAGACCAACCTATGATGAAGATAACAATGGCAACAAAGCTTATAATGGCTACGAATGGATTGATGAAAACAAATCTTATGACACGGATGGCAATTTGCTTCCAGGACTGTATAGTCAAGCTATTTTCTTTTCTAACAATGGGACTTTTGATGCATCCAGCAATTACAATATGGGGTCTTCAACTTCAACTGTTTATTTGGCAGATGGAACTACTACGACCTTTGATGCCAATACCAATCCTTCAAGTTCAGATTATGCGACTGTACCAGAAGGTATTTATCAAGCAACAGTAGGTACTCATAATGGCAGTGCAAGCAGTTATACAGCATTAAAAATGAGAGATGTAGATGCTACTTCACAAACAATAGAATTAGGACAGGCAAATCCTGCTCACCCTGAACGAACTTATGCAGAAGGAATAAACATACACAAGCCTGGCAAAAGAAATTTAACAGGAACATACAAAGATGAAAACGGAAAAACGCGTCCAATTTCAGAAGGTTGTTTATTGATAGATAGAAATAATTGGGATAATTTTATTGGAAACTTTGATACAGACGAACAACGGACAAATACGGTAAGCGTTACAGTTTCTCGCAGTATGTCAACCCCTGCAAATGTAAATCGTCTGCCTGCCTTTAACTTCTTTATGAGCGGAACAAGACGTAGTTTTTTTAGTCCTTTTTAAATGATAAAATTATGAAAACAAAATTATTTATTATTATTTTAACAGGTTTAGCCCTAAATCTCAATATACTTGCTCAAAAAGGATATGCTGAAAAAATCAATCAGTTTAACGATAAAGGGCAAAAAGAGGGGCTTTGGATTGAGGAAGATAAGTATCATAAATATTTTATGTACTATCAAAATGATGTTTTGAATGGGACATATTACGTTATTAATACTGCAAAAAATGTATTAAGCAGTTTGGGGCAATATCTCAATGGAAAACATTATGGTATTTGGTATTATTTTGGTGCTTTTGGACATTTAATAATGATACAGAAAAACTTTAAGAAAAACGACAAGCCAATCCCTGCCGAACACCACGCACAGGGTACTTGTTTATATCAATGTTATAGCATAAGTTATTATCCCAATGGAAATAAAGAATCAGAGGGGATTTTGCTTTGGGATGAATCCCCAGAATCCGATTTTACATTTGAATACGGCGAATGGAAATATTATGCGGATACAGGCGAATTGATAAAGACAAAAAATTTCAAGTAATCAAAACCCCGCAGGTGCGGGGTTTTTCTTTGAAAAAGTCGCCGCGAAAGCGGCAAAAAAAGAGGGGGGAAGAAAATTTTAGCGGTTTTGCCGCTGAAAAAAAGAATTTTAAGGCAAATTTTTTGCCGTTTCCGCTCCTTTTTCCTCTGATTTTTCGGCTGTTTTTGCTCGATTTTAGTTAAAGTTGGTTAAATCTTATACTTTTGCAAAAAAGTTATCAACAATCACTTTTTTTACTATCTAAATTACTGATTTATTGCTATTTCCGCTCTATTTTCCGCCCCTTTTTTTCTCTTTTTTCTCTCTTTTTTCCACCCTTTGCAGAAAGGCGTTTGAGCAGGTTTGGAAGGGCTTTTTTTCTTCAGTTTTTGTGGGTGTTTTTGGTTCTCTTTTTTATGTGCTTGTATGTGAATAAATTTTTGTAATTTTGCATTTTAGATTTTTGTAAAAAAATGGGTTGCATTAAACTGCATATATTAGACGAACAGTATCAAAGAACTGAATTAAAGGTAAATTACTTTAACAAAGAACTGACCTTGTTGGGCGTAACGTGTTAATAATGAGATGAATTGTTCGGCGTAGGCTCTGCCTACGTCGTTGTTAAAAGCAAGCGTCTACGCTTGCAAACAAGCCGAAAGGCTCATATAAAAACAGGATGAGTAATGCAAATGAATATTGAAAATGAAAAGAGAATAGTGGAAAAAACAAGCCAAATGGCTTGTAGCAAGGCCGGAGCCTTGCGATTAACACGACATAGGCAAAGAGCCTATGCCGAACAGGGAAGGGGGAAATAATGAAAAAATATCTACTAATATTACTTATTATAACAATCAATAATATTCAAATGATTGCTCAATCATTTAATACGAACGGTTTTTTGATAGGAGATACAATTGTTTTATTTGACAGAGCAAAATCAAGTATTGCAACACAGTTTATTGACAATACAAATACTGATGTTTATTATGAGGTAGAAATTATTAGCAAAAAGAATGATCGCTTTCAAATAAAATTAAATCCTATTAATTATGATAGTATAACTGTCGATATCAATATTTTTTGGTGGATAGAAACAAAAAATATCGGCGTTGGATTACGCAATTGTGAGCGTAGTAAGATACCTATTTATGATAAACCTAAAAAGGAATCAACAAAAAAAGATGTATATGTGTATGCGGCAGAGTCCGTTATTGCTAATATTACAGACATTAAAGAGAATTGGTTAAAAATATCTTTTGAAACTTTTGACAAAAAGAAAATTACGGGATGGCTTTCTCCTAATAATCAATGTTTTAATTTATTTACTATGTGCTGCGGATCATAATGAATCTAATATTACCCAAGATGTATTGATTAAAAAATTGTTGTAACTTCGGAATGTTTATGAGCATTAAAAATAACAGAATTTAAAATGAAGTTAAAAAAGATTTTGGATTAGTTATGGGAGAATATATTTATAATAAATGTTTGAGAATGAACCCTTGTTGGACGTAACGTGTTAATAATGAGATGAATTGTTCGGCGTAGGCTCTGCCTACGTCGTTGTTAAAAGCAAGCGTTCTCGCTTGCAAACAAGCTGAAAGGCTCATATAAAAACAGGATGAGTAATGCAAATGAATATTGAAAATGAAAAGAGAATAGTGGAAAAAACAAGCCAAATGGCTTGTGGCAAGGCCGGAGCCTTGCGATTAACACGACATAGGCAAAGAGTCTATGCCGAACAGTTGGGTGCAATTATTACACTACGGAGAACAAGGTCAGAAGCCGTAGAAGGAGGCACTAAAAATTCTTGGTTTAATCAGCACCCTTCTCGTACAGACGTAACTAATTCTGGTGCGCGTATGGAATATGTATTTGGTCGTAGTAATGGCAAGGTATATATTTATAATTCAAATGGAGTTCAGGCGGTTATTCCTATGAAACAGTTTGTAACCCCAAAACGGTAGAATATGAAAAAGGTTTATATCATTATTATACTAATTTCTATGTCAAGTCAATTAGTTGGGCAAAACACCAATCAACTAAATGAAATGATAATTGAAAGTTTGCGTTCACATTTGGATTACAGTTCAGAATTACAAAAAAAAGTATGTGAAAATTGTGAGAAATCTAATACTTATATTTGTCAAGACGGTTTACCTGCATATTTTCCTTATGACAGCCTGCAAAATGTTACCTTTATTTCAGTTGATTTTTTTAGACTTTATTCCCATACTAACAAATTATTAAACAAACAATTAAAAAAAGGAATAAGTGCTTTTTTTGTGAGTTTTGAATTGAAAAACAGTCAATTACGGATTACAATAACAAGTAAAAGTGTCAAACTTATGAATAAAAAGACAATAGGCTTAGGTTTGTGTTGTTGGGGAAATTATTTTTACGAATATTCCTGTGAAAAACAGGAATGGGAGTTAAAAGAAATCAAATACGGAGGAGTATAATTAAAAAATGTAATGACTATCCGCAATATTACCCCCAACCCCCTAAAGGGGGCTCACCAGTAAAACCCTGTGTTTGAGAAGACCGAAGGTCTTGAATATGAATAACCCCCAGTGAAGCCCGATAGGGCGACTGGGGG
>JAISKM010000145.1 GCA_031261285.1 Candidatus Symbiothrix sp.
TGGCTCAACTGGAATTACACCGGCAAGTGGTGGAGCAGTACGGCTACAGACAAGAGCAATTCCATTGATAACGCCGGCACGTGGGCTACGCCAACAACCACAGCAGGCTTTTGGCTTTCGGTGCGCTGTGTGCGAAACATCTAAAGAAAGAGCACCCGCACGGGTTTTTGTACATAGTTTCGTTTCGTTTTTTTTCCGGTGCGGGTCTCTTTCTTTTTTGCAAAAGGTCAGAATGGGATTTTCAAACAAAAAAGAGGACGCTGTCGCATCCTCTTTTCTGTTCTTGACTGTTGCAGGTTATTTCGCTAACTCAATTTGCAACGTTTTTGTGGGTTGGTCGCAGACTTCGGTGGGACCGAAATACTGGATTGGACCCGGGTAGACGTATTCGGTGTTGGCTGCCCACGTGTTACGTTGGCTAGCGAATTTTTTGAAAGGTGCTCCGTCTAAGCGTACTAAGGCTTTTTGGATGACCGGTTTCAGTTCGCCGTGACGTTTTTCCATGTTCATCATCATGGTGATGGGGACGCCTCCGGCAATCCAGTCGGCGGCTGGAGCAGTGGTGTTGCGGACGGACGACATATAGCCGGTTTTGCCGGCGCCAATCAGGCACGATGCGGTATAACCCAATGAGTAGCAGTAGTCTGAGTCGTAGTTGCTCGGGGCGGCACAGCGACCTTCGTAGCCAAAGAAGTGTACTTGTGCGGCAAATTTGCCTTTGTATTTGCCGGCGGCAGCCATTTCGTTGAGGCGATTGCCGATCATTTCTGCCAGGAGTTTTTCTGTTTCAATCAGCGATACTTGTACGTTGCCGTGTGGGTCGCGATCCAAGGTTAATTGACGGGCCACCGTTTCGGGAAGGCTTTCGTAAATCTTTGAATTGGCACCGCTGAGGTTCGCAACGATGTGCTGACGCTGTTCGGAACGTCGAACGCGTGCGAAATCTTCGGCGTTGTGTGCCAAGAAATCGTTCAACTCTGCCATCAGTTTTTTCATTGCCGGGATAAATTCGATCAATCCTTCGGGAATCAATACCGTGCCGAAATTGTTGCCTTTGGCAGCGCGTTCAGCCACGATGTCGGCGATGTATTGCACCACGTCGTCCAACGATTGATTTTTCGCTTCCACTTCTTCCGAAATCAAGCAGATGTTTGGTTGCACCTGCAAGGCACATTCCAAAGCGATGTGTGAGGCTGAACGTCCCATCAACTTGATGAAATGCCAGTATTTGCGCGCCGAATTACAGTCGCGTTGGATGTTGCCGATGACTTCCGAATAGACTTTACACGCGGTATCGAAACCGAACGAGGTTTCGATCATTTCGTTTTTCAAGTCGCCGTCAATCGTTTTGGGGCAGCCAATCACTTGCACGCCCGATTTGATTTGTTCGTAGTATTCTGCTAATACACAGGCGTTTGTGTTGGAATCGTCGCCGCCGATAATCACCAATGCCGAAATATTCAGTTTTTTCAAGATTTCCAAACCTTTGTCAAATTGTTCGATCGTTTCCAATTTTGTGCGACCCGAACCAATCATGTCGAAACCGCCTGTGTTGCGGTATTCGTCGATGATGCCGGCTGTTAATTCTTGGTATTTGTGGTCGACCAAACCGCCCGGTCCCATCAAAAAGCCGTACAGTTTGCTGTTGGAATTGATTGCTTTAATGCCGTCAAAGAGCCCGGCAATCACGTTGTGACCGCCCGGAGCTTGTCCGCCGGAAAGAATGACGCCCACATTGACAGGCGCAGCGTTTTGCTTGTTGGTATCGGTCACAAACGTTACCAGCGGCATCCCGTAGGTGTTTGGAAACAATTTTTTGATGGCCTCTTGGTCGGAAACCGATTGCGTCGGCGCACCCTCTTGAATTTTCACTGTTCCGCGCAAGGTTGCCGGAACTTTTGGCGCGTAAGCTGCGCGCGCGATTTGTAAAGCACTTTTAGTCATTTTAATTATGAATTATTAATTATGTTTGACCCATATAGGGTCTGACGTTTATAGCAACTATTTGTTTTCTATAAACATGCGACCCTATATGGGTCGAACGTCATTATTTTTTTCTTTTTTTCTTGTGCAATATGTATGCAATGATGCCAATGACCACCAAAAGCCAGCCTGAAAACAGGGTTGTGTTGGTTTGCAAGCGGACAAAGTAGGGGATGGCGAGCAGTAAAATGCCTGCTGCTATACTAATTAATCCCAAATTTCGCCGAATAAATTGCATCGCTCTCATTTTTAGTTCAACAAAAAATCGTCAAAATAGCGCGTGATTTTTTCGTGCAAATGCACCCGGTCGCGTCCGGATACATTGTGACCGTGTCCGGGATAAACGAAATAGTCGGGATACGTGCGTGCGTCGATGCAAGCTTTGAGGAACGACAGGCTGTTTTGCCACACCACTGTCGGGTCTTCATCGCCGTGAATAAGCAGGAATCGTCCTTTCAGATTACCTGCTAAATTGTTCATATTCGCGTAGTTATAGCCTTCCGTATTTGCATCAGGCGTATCCATATACCGTTCGCCGTACATCACTTCGTAATATTTCCAGTCGATGACCGGACCGCCGGCAACGCCCACTTTGAACACATCCGGATGCCGCAGCATCAGGTTAGTTGTCATAAAACCGCCATAACTCCAGCCAAACACGCCGATTCGGGAAGCGTCCACATAGGGCAACGATTTTAGAAACTCAACGCCACACATTTGATCTGCCACCTCGTGCTTTCCTAATTGGCGGTGAATCACGCTCTCAAATTTAAAACCGCGGTTGGATGTACCCCGGTTGTCCAGCGTAAATACCACGTAGCCTTTTTGCGCCATAATAATATCCCAACCACGCGCTCCTCCGAGCCATGAATTAGTCACTAACTGGCTGTGTGGACCGCCGTAGACGTAAATGATGACCGGATATTTTTTTGCCGGATCAAACTGTTGCGGTTTAATCAAGCGATAATACAAATCGGTTTCTCCATCGGCTGCTTTCAATGAACCGATTGTGATTTCCGGTAGTTTATATCCTATTTTTGTGTAGGGGTTTTCAACGGTTTGTACGCGTTCTACCTTATCGTTGGCAGTCGAAATGAGATCTACATTCAAAGGCGTGTGCAGATTGGAATATTTATCCACCAAATACTTGCCTGATTCGCTCAATTTCACATTGTGTACACCCGGTGCGAAAGTCAACTGCGTTTTTTTTCCTGATTTCAAGTCTAATTTGTAGGCTTGAAACTCGGTCGGACACAGTTCATTGGACACAAAAAACAGGTATTTTTCATTGTCCGATAATCCGACCACCTCTTTCACATCCCAATCGCCGCTTGTCAACTGTTTCAGGAATTTGCCGTCCGTATCATATTGGTATAGATGGTTGTAGCCGTCACGTTTGGATTGTACGATGAAAGCCCCACCCCTGCCCCCTCCTCTCAAAGGGAGGGGAGAAAGGAATAACAATGGGGTTTGCGGTTCGATGTAGCGATCATTTTTTTCTTCAAACAGGGTTCGCACTTTTTTTCCGGTCGCTACATCGTATTTGTTCCATTGCAGGTGATTTTGATCGCGATTGAGTTCGGCGATGTAGATAAATTTTTCGTTTGGATCCCAGGAGATGTTAGTCAGGTAGTGATCTTTCGGATCACCGGTTTTCAAATAGAGTGCTTTTTTCGTTGCAATCGAATAGATGCCGACAGTTACCTCGTGGCTGGTCATCCCGGCCATCGGGTATTTTATATTTTTGAGTTGTGCCTCTCTCTCGGAGATGTTTACCAATGGATAATCGGTCACCATTGTTTCGTCCATGCGGTAAAACCCGAAGTAATTGCCTTCGGGTGACCAGAATCTGCCTTTTGTTATGCCAAATTCATTGCGATGCACAGGTTCTCCATACACGATTTGCGGACTTTTTTCGGTGTTGACGATTGCCAAAATTTCAACTTCTTGCTTTGCCTGTTTTTCTTGTTTTGCCTGTTTTGCCTGTTTTTCCTGTTTTTTTGGCGATACATTGTGGGCGACCGCAAGGGTCGCCCCTACGGGCGACAATTTTTCGCCTTTCCACTCGACCGGAAGGTCGGCTTTCGGCACAAATTGGGCATTGTTGACACCACCCGGAATCAGATCTTCCAATGTTAACTGTTTGCTCTGAGCAGATGATGTTAGGACAATCATGCTAAAAACTACTAAAAGTTTAAACTTCATTTGTGTTCTTTTTTATTAACAAAGGAGCAGGCCCTTTTGTTGTGGTTATGTATTCTTTTCTTTTTCCGGCGAAAATTTCATAATGACGGTATTCGCAGGTGATGTCGCCGTTGATGAGGCGGAATTTGCCCGACGGACGAAGCCCGATTTGCTCAAACGCTTCATCGTTGGAGGAGATGATCCAGGCGTTGTAGCCCGCAAAAGCGTGTTTCAGGCGTTCACCGAGGGCCGAATAACTATGCATCAACTCACGCGGATTCAAGCGCTCGCCATAGGGTGGATTCGTGACTAATATGCCGGTTTCAGGCACATCTTTCAAGTCTTGTATTGCACAAATTTTTGTTACAATGTATTTTGAAAGTCCCGCATTTTTGACGTTGGCATTGGTAATCGCAATGGCTTTAGGCGACATATCCGAACCGAATGCCTTGAACTTAAATTCTTTTTCGTGCGTATCGTCCGAACTGATGGTCTCAAACAAATCCGCATCAAAATCGTCCCATTTCTCGAAGGCATATTTCTTGCGAAACACGCCCGGTGCGATATTCAGGGCGATTAGCACCGCTTCAATCAGGAGGGTTCCCGAACCACACATCGGATCCACGAAATTTCGTTCGCCGTGCCAGCCTGTTTTCAGAATCATACCTGCTGCAAGCACTTCGTTCAGAGGAGCTTCGCCCTCTTCAAGGCGATAGCCACGCTTGTGTAGCGATTCGCCCGAACTGTCTAATGCAATCGTGACGTCGTTGTGCGAAATATGCACGTGCAACTGCACATCGGGGTTGGTCACGCTCACGGACGGTCGACGCATGTCGTTGGCTTCAAACCAATCCACAATCGCATCTTTCACGCGATAGGCCACAAATTTGGAGTGTGTGAATTTTTGAGAATATACGACGGTGTCGATGGCAAATGTCTTTTTAGACGCGATGTAGTTTGACCAATCAATCTCTTTAACTTGTTCGTACACTTCGTCCGGATTGGCGGCTTTGAATGTTGCAATGGGTTTCAGGATACGTAATGCCGTGCGACAGTGGAAGTTAGCTTTGTAGAGCAAGGCTTTGTCACCCGAAAACGACACCATGCGCCGTCCGATTTGCAGGTCGTTGGCACCTAATTCGGTTAGCTCTTTGGCGAGGAGTTCTTCTAAACCGTAGAGGGTTTTTGCTACCATTTCAAATTCCGTTGGTTTGCACCCACGGTTATCTATCCGTGACCCCTCTGGGGTCTTTTGGAGTGTTTGCATTGTTTTATTGGATGAAGGTTCCTTTTCCGTTGTTCATTTCTGACGGAGAGGTGATGATTACTTCTTTTACGCCTGCTGCGATGGCTTGTAGGGCATTTTCTATTTTGGGGATCATGCCTCCTGTGATGATGCCTTCTTCTTTGTAGCGTTGAAATTCTTCTTTGTCGATGAGGCGAATGACGCTGTTGTCATCGTTTTCGTCGCTTAGCACGCCTTTTTTTTCAAAGCAATAGATTAATCGCACATTGAAATCGAAAGACAGTGCTTTGGCTATTTCTGCTGCAATGGTGTCGGCATTGGTATTCAGCAGTTGACCGTCGCCATCGTGCGTGATTGGAGACAACACGGGCAACCAATTTTGTTGCAGCATTTCGCCCAGAATCGGGGCGTTCACTTCCTGCACATCGCCCACGAAACCATAATCTACCCCCTCTTTGGGCGGCCTTTTGGTGGATGAAATCAGGTTGGCATCCGCTCCGGTGAGTCCGATGGCATCCGCTCCTAAGGCTTGCAATTTGGCTACGATGGTTTTGTTGACTAAGCCTGCGTAGACCATAATTGTAATGTCGAGCATTTTTGCATCGGTGATTCGTCGACCGTTAATCATCTGCGTTTCTATGCCCAATTTTTCAGCCAACGTGGTTGCAGAACGTCCACCACCGTGCACCAGCAGTTTCTGACCGGCGATTTTCACAAAATCTTTCAGAAAAGTATCCAGCGCCTTCGGGTCTTCAATCACTTTTCCGCCTATTTTTACGATTGTCAGTTGATTCATATCCATCCTAAATTATTGTGCAAAGGTACGAAATAATTGTTAATGGTCAATGGTTAATGGTTAATTATTTACTGCTGTCTTCCTAACTTTTTTAAGATGCCTTGCTTGGTGATTGTTATTCCCATGCCAAACGCTTTTTCATCAAAAAAATCGCCCGTATTGTAACCGGCAGATAATTTAATATCTAAATTTTCTATTGTCGGAACTGTGTATATTAAGTCCAAATTAGATGCAAAACCGTCTTTTACTTCGACGAAGGGCACATAATAACGTCCCCAGGATTGTCCGGTAGTTGCCAGCACACGGACTGCCAAATTAGGCGACAAATAGCCTTCCACCCCTAAATGATAAGCGATGATGCGGTTGCTTTTGAAATTCAGCCGGCCGTCGGTATTGTATTCCGGCGATAAAAACAGGGGAGTGCCCATCGTGCGTCCGAAGTGAGAGGGACCTTGAATGTACTCAAAATTATTGTAATAATCATCGTTGCCGTTTCCTAACTGCCGAATACCGGCATGTGCATCGTTCATTTCCATATTGAAATGAATAGGACCTGTTTGTTGGGTGGTATGAACATATTCAAAAACCAAGCCGGACAGCAGCGACCGCTTGTTGTGTTGAAATTCAAACCCAATCAGATTGTCCGGATAACTTTGAAGCGGGTGCATTCCCGAGCCGTCGTCAAAAAAATGTTGAACATACAGACTTAGCTTGTTGGTGTTTTTTAATTTATAGTCAAACTTAAACAGATAACTGCCTGTTTGGGAACCGGAAACGTATGCTTGATCTGTCCCCGATGCATTTGCGCCCCCCTCTTTGGCTATCATCACACGAAAAAAATCGTCCCAACCTTGTGGCTGTTGTTCCATCGTTCCGCTTTTCGGATGGTATATGCTCCCTCCCCATTGTGCATAGTGGTTGAATCCAACGGTAAATTGCATGTTATTCCGGTCTTCGATGTTTCCGAAACGAAAATAGACCGATTTGTGGTGCGATAAACAATCCATTACATATTTTTGATTGGTGGGTTGCGCCATACTTTTTTGCCATTCTCCATCCAAATACTTTCCGACGGCAAAGTCGCCTTTAAAGTAAAAATTCCCCTTGGTATAGGGCACCAACCAGTAATCCGTCATACTGATTTTTAGTTCGGGAAGCGGGCGAGCGTTGTTCGACAAGTTGAAATCGCCGGAACTCAACTGTTCATTCAATTGCGACGTATAATCTTCTTTGGAGCCAATTTTCAAACGCCAATTTTTCCAGTTCAATTCGCCATAAAGTTGTTGTATCCACACCGGTTTATAGGCGTAGGGATACGACCCCGCCAAATCCAATCCCAAACGGAACGACCAATCGTGATTGATGGTTTGGTCGTGAAAAACAGCTCCTTTCAGATAAGCATTATTGGCGTCCAGCGGTACCATGCCCCAGTTGTGATAAACCATCCAAAAAGGCGTGTGTTCACCGGTGGAGAATGAGCCGAACGTTTCTATTTTATAACCGGTTTCGCGCTGTTGGGTATAGCCATCGACAAACAACAGTAAGCCGGCGCATAATAAAAGTAGTTGTGTCAGCCTTGTTTTAATGCTTTTTGAATGAGTAAAGTTGTTCATTGGTGCGCAACATTAAGTTTTTATTAGTAATGTTCACAATATCAAAAATTCGCTGCCCTTCATTCCATCCGGTAGCTTCCTTGAATCCATCATCCGGATTGTGAATAGTAATCAGCATGTTATCACCGGCTAATTCATCAATATAGCCATAAAAAGTGTATGCATGATCCCGGGTGTTCCCAGGGTTTATTAGCTCCTGCGGTTGTAATACAGTGATGGAAAAAACGCGTCCATTCATAAAATTATAAAACACAGTGTCGACAGGGGAAATCATGCCATTTTTTTCAATGGTTTTTAATTGCCATTGTCCTTCGATTTTATGTTCGATATCGTCCGTACAGGCAGTAAACAGCAGAACCGTTGAAAGAACAAACCCAAAGTATCTGAGGTGCAATAGAATAGAAATAAATTTCATGATAGCAGTTTGTTGTGTGCGGCAAAGGTAATCATTTTATTTGAAATGCCGGTAATTTCACTTAAAAGTATTACCTTTGTAAATTCAAAAACAACAGTGTATGACTATTGCTATTGTAGGTATCCAAGGGCTTCCCAATAATTATGGAGGTTTTGAAACGTTGTCAGAGTATTTGGTGAAATATCTGGCAAAAGATATTGAATTTACAGTATATTGTTCTTCTGTTGATTTATCCACCTCTTTATCCATGTATAATGGCGCAAGGTTGAAATACATACCCATATCTTCGCATGGAGCAAAAGGTATTCTGTATGATTGTGTTGCGTTGATTGATGCGGTGAAGTCTAAATTTGATGTAATTTTAATTCTTGGTTTTGGTCCGGGTTTGGTGATGCCCTTTCTTTCTAAAAAAACACGGGCGAGAATTATTCTGAATTTTGGGGGATTAGATTGGAAAAGAGATAAGTGGGGAAGAGTTGCACGAAGAATTATTCGCCTTTCGGAGAAATTATTAGTTGGTAATTCAGCATTAGTAATATCAGATAATTTAAAAATACAGGATTATGTGTTTGAAACCTATCACAAAAAATCTGAGTTGATAGCTTATGGAGGCGACCAAGTTGAAACTAAACCACTAACCGGTGAACTCGTAGAGCACTATCCTTTTTTGAAGACAAAATACGCTTTTATCGTTACCCGGATACAGTCAGACAATAACATCGAAATGATGTTAAATGCATTTATACAGGCAGATAAATACCCCTTTGTTGTGGTTGGCAATTGGAATGCTTCGAACTATGGTCAAAAAACAAAAGCAAAGTACAGCAACATAAAACCTGTGATTTTATTGGATGCCATTTATGACCGGGAAATTCTGGATGTTTTACGAAGTAATTGTTACATTTATGTACACGGACATTCTGCCGGAGGTACCAATCCGTCATTGTGTGAGGCTATGTATTTGGAATTGCCTGTCTTTGCGTTTGCATCGGGCTATAATGAGGAAACCACGCATCATCAGGCTCTTTATTTTAGAGACTCAGAAGAGTTAAAAGAGTTAATTCTTAATATCAACGAAACACACTTTCAGGAAATGAAAAAAGAACTTAAAGTTGTTGCAACACAACATTATTGTTGGAATGTAATAGCCAATCAATACAAAGACCAATTTTTAAAAATAGTAAATAAACAGATATGACAAAAGCAGCAATTATCGGCTTAGGGAAGATGGGGCTTTCCCATTGTTCCATTTTGGGTGCTCATCCGGATGTGGATTTGGTTGCCGTATGCGATTCCAGTTCGTTGATCCAGGATGCTTTTAAGAAGTTGACAAAAACACCGGTGTATTCCGATTACAAAAAGATGATTGAAGAGACTAAGCCGGAATGTTTATTTGTGGTAACTCCAACAAAATATCATTTTGAGATGGTCGTTTATGCTTTGGAACGTGGAATCCATGTGTTTTGTGAAAAGCCATTTTCTTTAAACGTAGAAGAAGGGCAAAAAATGGTAAACTTAGTCCAAGAGAAAAATTTGGTTAATCAAGTGGGTTACCACAACCGGTTTATCGGTACGTTTAATGAAATGAAGCGACTTTTGGAACATAAAATTTTGGGCGATTGTTATCATTTCTTGGGAGAAGCGTATGGCCCCGTTGTTTTGAAAGAAAAAGGGGAGACGTGGCGGGCCGAAAGAGCACAGGGTGGCGGTTGTCTATTCGATTATGCGTCGCATGTCTTAAATCTGGTTTACTACATTATAGGCAAACCAATTGAGGTAAAGGGCACCTTATTGAAACACATTTATTCCAAGGAGGTGGAAGATGCTGTTTATGCTTCGATTATTTTAGAGAATGGACTAACCGGTCAACTTTCCGTCAATTGGAGTGACGATACCTATCGCAAAATGTCCACTTCGATACGCGTGGAAGGAAAAAACGGAAAGATGATTGCCGATGCTACGGAATTGAAAATTTATTTGAAAGAAGAAAATAAAAAAGAAGGGCTTCCCAAGGGATGGTCTGTAAAATACATTACGGATTTAACACCTCAGGTTAATTTCAATCTTCGGGGAGAAGAGTATTCTTCTCAGGTTGATTATTTTATAGACTGCATCAAACATCATCGCCCATCGGATAAAAGTTCTTTTGCAACGGCATTCGCAACCGATGAAATTATAGATAAACTAATTATTAACGCATCAAACTAAACGATATGGAAAGAGTATTATTTGGTGATAATCAGTTTTTTGCTGTAAATCATCTTTCAGATGAACGTTCGCGTGCCCAAGCGGTACGTTTCAAAGATAATCAAGCGATTATTGATGTGTTAGATAGTGTTCAAGAGTTGGATATACATACTTTTATGTGTACCACCCATGATAGAATTGCACAACTATGCGACCATATCCGTCAACATCCCGAACAATACAAAAAATTTAAGATGTATCCCTGTATGCCGTATGCGCACAAATACGCCAATGCCGTAACCGAGTTGGGCATCATGGGCACATTGAAAGCCTATTTGCCCGGCAATATTTTATCTGTGGCTTCTAAAGGCGGTTTGGCATTTATTAAAAAAGATTTCATCGCCATGATGGAACTGTTGGTCGATGCTGAAATGAAAATGTTCCAAGGCATTAACACTCCCGTCATTTTTCTTCAAAATGTGGTAGTTGATTTACTATTGGGCTTAGGCATGTATGATATTTTTGCCGGCTATGCCGACTATATAAAGAAAAAATACGATGCAGAACCCGGATTTATCACGATGAATATGTGTAAGATGGTTGATGTGTGCGAATCTTTGGGCATTAAAAATCCAATTATTTGCACGTCCATTAACAAAATCGGCTTCCGTATGTCGGGCAGCAATGCCATGTATGAAACATACTTGGAAGAAAAAGAATTTCGTCCAGTCGCCATGCAGGTCTTAGCAGCCGGTGCTTTGAAACCGGAAGAAGCCATCGACTATGTATGCCGTTTTCCTCGTATAGAATCTATTTTATTCGGAGCCTCTTCGCGCAATCATATTCAGCAAACGAAAGAGTTGATTGACAGGTATTCGGTGAATTAATCAAATTATTTGAGTTATAAGTGATAGATAGTTATTAATTGATTATATGCACTCTCTGAATCGGAAAATTGGACACTCGCTGTTCTCGCATTCAACGACATTTGCTCATACTGTTTGGCAGAACACTTCTCCGCTTTTTCTATTGCTTGCCGTAAAGCAACCGCATTGCCAACTTCAAATAAAAAGCCATTTTCATTCTCCTTAATCAATTCCGGGATAGCGCCTATCCTTGCACCAATCACAGGGACACCTAAAACTTGAGGCTCAACCACCGTCAGCCCAAATGTTTCATACCACTCTGATGGGACAATCACAAAATAAGCATTCCTTATTAAGTCTTGTAACTCTACACCTGTTTTGAATCCTAATATTTCAATGTTCTGAGGCAAGTCTAATATATAGTCTAAGGCATTTCCTATCCCTGCTATTTTCAGTTTTATATTCATGTTTTTAACAGCATCTACAAGAGTCAGCAACCCTTTTTCTCGGGATAATCGACCATAATAGAGATAATATTTTTCAGGGGAGGCTTGTGCATTTGTAGAATTTATTTCTACCGGTTTAACAAAGTTATACAATCGAACGCCTTTCTCTTTATATATTGGATTATAATCCGCATGTTTATCAAACGTGAAATTACTGATGAAAATGAATTTATCGACATATTTGTGTATCGGGAAACATAGATTTCGGAAATACATATCCAGACATAACATGGTATCTATGATATGACCTCTTCGACTGCATTTCTTTTGAATACAATGTCCATAGTGCCCATCTCGGCATTTTTCACAGATAGTTCCACTGCCATCCAAAAACAAATAGGCAGGACACAACAGCCTATAGTCGTGTACAGTCATGACGACTGGTATATTATATTTTTTCAGCACCGGCAGTATGGATACAGACAATCCATTGAACAACAGGTGGATATGGGCAACATCCGGCTGTTGGTTGCGGATTAATTGTTCAATTTTTTTCTTTGCCTCGCGATTATAAAAGAAAGCAAGACTGTTTTTTAGTTTACCAACAAAGCCCGTTTCAGACATCTCGGGATAATCAATAAAGTAGCTACTATCGTCAGAAAGTAGATTTTTCGGATTTTTTATAGCCAGGCAATGCACCTCATGTCCGTGCTCTTTCAATAAATCAATTGTATTGAAAAATACGGATTCGGAACCTCCTTTGTGATAAAAGTACTTGTTTATTTGCAATATTTTCATACTTCTATTTCTTATTTTTGCTCATAAAACGTAATTGTTTCATATAATCAATCAATTTGCGGAGAGGCGACTTTTGTCTCCACGAGCCACAACAACAATGCACGGCGTAGGAATTGTGCTGTTCCAAGTCGGGATAGCCTGCAAAATAATACGACGGATAGAGCCTCACGCCACTTTTTAGCAATTGCTCTTTGTTCAGATATTGAAACCCATAATCTTTGGCGATAAAAGCCATAACGTTTGGCAATATGTTCTTATTGTTTAGCTCTCCATTGTCTAAAATAAAGGGCTTGTCCTTGTAATACGCCAAACAATCACGGATGTACGGATTGCCCGCAACGCTTCCCAAAACAGCAGCTTGTATGGCGATGCCCGGAATGAGGATGAGATTATCATTCGTTGCATGACCTTTTGTGTCCACAAGATTCTTTGCTACAGATTCTTTGAAGAGATGTTCTGTATATTCGATGGACGAAAAACAGTCATTTTCCAAAAAAGAATCAAAGCTCTTTTTTACAAAAACATCCGTGTCCAAATAAATTCCACCTTCGTGATACAGGGCATAGAGCCGGATATAGTCTGCCGCAAATGCCCACTTTTTTTGTTCGCATGCCTCTTTGACAAATCGCACGGAATGGACATCAAAAGAGGTCATACTCCACTTTTTTATTTCGTAATCGGGCAAGACTTTCTTCCACGACTCAATACAAGCCCTAATGAGTTCGGGCTGCGGCTCATCGCTTAACCAGCAATAGTGGATTGTTTTTGGTATCATGTTATTTATCCTTTCTTAAAATAATTTCTTGATTAGTGCCCCATCCAAGCAAATCAGCGAGAAGTAAAATCCATGCCACAGGATATTTTAATAATCCTTCGTTTCGCTCTATAAAACGGGCAGATTCATAATCATGTTTTTTAATCCTTTTTACTAATTTCAGTCCGGTCTTTTCTGAAATTATTTTCAAACTTTTCTTTGAAAAACCAATCAAATGATAAGGAACGGTAAAAGGAGATAAATAATTGCCCGGCTTTCCCTTCATTTTTTTGACCAAAGTGCTTAGCCAATTTCTAAAAGAATATTCATTAGGTGAAATAAAATAAAGCACTCCTCCCGCTTCCAACATATCTGCACACTTTTGAATGTAGTCTATTGGATTAGAAACATGCTCCAAAACCGAATCAGCATATATCAGGGAATATTTCTTATTGGTGTCCATATCCAAGAATTCAGCACCGGTAACATTAGCCTGCGGAAAATCTTTTTTTAGAACTGCAACAAACTCTTGGGAAGGTTCTTGTATTGCAATGTTCCAATGTTGTTCCTGATAAAGGTATTTTGCCATCAACGCATGTATGCCGGCACCAAACTCCAAAACATTTTGATTCTTTGTTTGAATATACTTTTCAATTTTTTTGTATCGCCTTTCAGGCGTAAGATATTCCCGTATATTCGACGTAGGCATAGCCGGAAAATAAGACTGGCCATACAGGGCTGAAAAATCATTTTTATTCCACACGGGAAGCGGGTTAGCAAAGATGAGTTTGCATTTTTTACATTTTACAGCCTGCACTTTGTCCGGTTTCTCAATGTTCACGATGCCTAAACTGCAAGTTCCAATGACAGAAAAGGACTTGCTGCCGCATATCGGGCAGGTATTGTAGATAAATTGGGGCATAACTTTAATTTTTAATGTTAATAAATAAATATTTTAACGTCTGCTTGATGCCTTTATTCATGGCATTGTATATGCCGCTATCAGGTTCTGACACCCAAATTGTACCCCTTACGGGGTAATTGAAGAGGATTTTATGTAAGTCGCTTAGTGTCATGTTTTACGCTTCCTTTATTCGTTATTTTGTTGTTATATAATAATTTTTCAACCAATATTCAAAAGCGGGATCTTGTATGACTATCTGATTATTGGGGAGAATGTCGATTAAATCTTTTTCGAGCGTGGCTTTTTTGAGGTTTTTGATATTGGCAGAAGTGCCTAAATCATATTTTTTCAACACTTCTGCCGATGAAAAACTGTCTTCTCCGGCAACAATTGCCAATAGAAAATTAATTTGTTTTGGTGTTAAAGAATCAATAACATTCGTGAAAAGCAGGCTTAACTGGTCAATCAAGCTCACCAATGCGGTCTGTAAAATGGCTTCGGAACATTCTTTTTCTGTGCGAAGCCACACTTGTTGGCTGTATTGTTGCGTATAATAAGGATGATTTTGCATCGTGTCGGCAATTTGTCCGCTCAATTCTTCAGAAATATGTTTACCCGTTGCCGCAAACCGTTTACCAATAAATTGTACCCAATCGGCTCTGCCAATTTTTTGCAGGAAAAGAATGTCGCCAAACTTGTAAAAGGGCATCTCATAATTATTAAAAATGTCCATCAGCAGATGCCGCTTGCTCCCATAAAGACAATAACAAACCTTGCTGTGAGTTTGCCAGTGGGCACGTAAGGTTCGTTGAAAAGCCAGTGAATCAGCATATTCCTTGATGTTTTGGAACTCATCAATGCAGACAATAATTTTTTTACCGGTGTCATTGGCGAGGGTTTGGGGCAAATCTAAAATTTCGTCTAATGAGAGATTTGGCTCTTTCAAATCAATGCCAAACGACAGTTCGTAGGTTTGTGTTGTGTCGGAAAACGATACGTTTGGGGCAAATCGACCAAGATATTTCTTTGAGCCGGTTATAAATTTTTCCCAAGTCGAAAGAGAAGCTTTTAATATAGCATTGGAATATGCCTTGTAAAATTGTTCTTCGGAGCGACATTTGAAAATGTCCAAATTGCAAACTATAATTTCTTTATGATGCTCTTTTTTAAGCATTTCCGACACTTTATTCACTAAAGAAGTCTTGCCCCATCGGCGTGGAGAGATAATAACCGTGTTGATTAAATTCAGAAAATTATTTTTCAACAACAGCAACTCTTTTTCGCGATCAGTGTAATTGTCAAAGATTGCGATACGTCCGTAAATAAAAGGTGCGTCCATATAATTGTTCAATTTTTCGGCAAAGGTAATTATTTAATTTGAAATAACCTAATTTGAAATCATTTGATTTCAAATCAAATCATTCCATTTAGAGGTAATTTTACTTACGAATTTTTATGAAACAATATTATGTTTACAGAATGTTTTCTCTGTCGGAACTTGTAAGTATATTTATTGATAAAGATTTTCGCATTTTCTATCATTTGTTCTTTTCTGAACAGCTTTTGTAAGTCCGACAGATTGGCGGGGAAGCCCTCTTCGTCATCACCGGAGGTCAATTGAAGTTCTTTCGCTTTAGCATAGACCTGTTCATACGCCGATTGTTCCTGTATCATCGAACTTGCATAAAAGAAAATAGTCTGCGTAAATTCGTTGAGATGGGAAAAATATTTTTTTTGTATATTTGATTGTTTGACTTTTTGTTTTGCAAACAGAACTAAAAAATTGGTAACATTCAGCCAGTCAACGAAAGAGTCGATGGACATGGTATGGCAAATTGAATGGGGATTACGAGCATAGAAATAGAGTCGATTTGGAATATACTGCACCTTTTTAGCAAAATAAAATACTTGATAAGTAACCATCTTGTCTTCTGCTTTATTGATGCCGTCTGATAATACAATTTCTTTATTTTCAAACAATTCACGCCGAAAGACATTACCAACCAGACTATTCTTCATATATTTGGTAAACATAAAATCGGATCCTGAAAATATCAAACTGGGCATTTGAGGGCGAATTTCCTGTGGCAGACGCTTCCCCGTCAAATCTACCGTTTCAAAACAGAACGAAAGAATGTCAAGTTCGGAAGCGCACACCGTATTCAGCAGAAAAGACAAGCAATTCTCTTGCAAATAATCATCCCCATCAATAAACATAAGATATTCCCCTTGTGCATTTTCTATCCCTGTTTTTCTGGCACCACTCAACTTTTTGTTTTCCTGAGAAATAACCTTGATATTGGAATACTGCTTTGCCAAACTTTTAGCCAATGCCAATGTGGTGTCCGTAGAACCATCATTGACAATAATCACTTCGTAAGAATCGACTGAAATATCTTGCTTTTCTAATGACACGATGCACTTCTCCAATGTATCTTCAACATTGTAGGCGGCAACTAACAGGCTTAAATTTGTTTTTGTCATAACAGTCGTTTTTTTCTAAATTTAGTTTTTATCGCTATAAAAAGATATAATAAGTAGGATAATCGAAGTTGCCTTTTGACAGAAAATGATAACATTAATTTTTCGCCTAATTTAATTTCTTGCATAAATTGGGGTTGTTGAGACCAATAAATTTCTTCTTTTCGGAATAGATTAAAATACTTTTTTCTAAGCGAAAATGATTTCGTAGACATCATTAATCCAATTTTATTTTTCACTTTGGCTTTGCTGACAATCATTTCATAGTTGTCGTATATGCCTTGTTGCTGGAAAAATTGTTCAATCAAATGCCAAAATGTGATAGTGTTCTCAAAATGAATAGCGGTTGTTTTGGCAGTTGTGGCATTGACGTTGTAACGGACATAATTGTAAAAAGCTTTATCTACTTTGACGATTGTATTGGCATTGAAATAGAGTTGGATCATAAAATATCTATCTTCTTGAAAGGTGAAATTCTTAGGGAAAGTTATATCTATTTTAGCAAATAAATCTCTTTTGATAAGTTTATTCCATACGGCATTAAAACAATCTTTTCCTTCAACTAATTTAATCGCCTGCCTCTTTCCGGTGCCGGAGATATTGTCCGGCTTGATAAGCGTTTCTCCTCCATCGTAAACAAAGCGTATGTCAGAAACAACTATGTCGGCATTATTCTTTATTGCCGTTTTATAGAGCGTTTTCAACATATCGGTGTCAATGAAATCATCACTATCCACAAAAGACAAGTATTCCGCCGAAGAGGCGTTAAATGCTGTCATTCTGGCGCAAGCTTGTCCGGAATTGATAGAATGTTTAATAATTTTAATATCATTTTTTCGTGCGGGGTATTGCTCAATCACTGCATTTAATTTAGCTACGCTGTCATCAGGCGACATATCATCCACAAAAATATATTCAACGTTTTCTAATGTTTGATTAAACAAACTATGAGCACATTTTTCAATATGGGCGGAAACATTATATACCGGTATCAAGACCGAAACAGCATATTTCATAATAAATGATATTTTTTGATTACATATCTACAATAGACTATCTCACACAATCCGGAAATGGCTAAGGAAGATGCTACGACTAAAATATCTTTCAATAATAGACCGGTGAAGCAGGTCACAAGACAAGTAATGAGTGCAACGACCTGATTTTTCGTGACGAAATAATACCGATTTTCCGGTACGAATACAAAATTGATATAACTGCCGTTTACCAACCATGTTAAAATCGTTGTACTCAATACAATTGCTAACGGATACGCACCTGTCATTTCTTTTCCACCTAACAAAAGCACAATCCAGTAACCAAATAGAACAATACAAAGCATAATCCCGAGTCCAATCCATGCGTTGTAGCGAATGACTTTTTTAACCGTTGATTTCAGGTTGTCTTGCATCATTTTTGGAAATATGGCATTGTTGATGTTATAGGTAATCATGCGGGGTATCTTTATTATTTTGCAGGCAAGGTCATATAATGCCACATCTTTTAGTCCCATAAATGAGCCAATAATGATGGTGACACTCTCCTGTTTCAATATGCCCATTGAGCTTGACCAAAAAAACGGCAATGATTCTTTGAACAGAACTTTGAGTTTTTGGGGAGAAACCAAATACAATCGAATATGTTCTTTTTGATATAAATAGATGGTGCCGGCAAGAGCAGAAAATAGTAAAACGCCTCCGTCAATGATTGCATAAATGAGCAGGTCGTGTGGCAACGAAATAAAAATGAAAATTAAAGGGATGCTTAATAATCGAAATCCAAGTTGAATGTATGTGACAATTTTCATTTTTTGAACACCTTGAAAATACCAGATAGGGAAAAAAATATCTGCAAAAATTTGTAAGAAACAAACGATAAACACCCATTTGTTCATATAAAAAAGAGGGACATTTACCACGATGGTTGTAAATAAAATGCTTGTCAATAGCATCAAATATAGTTTGGCACTCATCACTGTCGATACAATTTTGTTTTTAATTGTTAAATCATCGTGGTGAAGAGAAATCTGTTTAAGAGCCGGAATATGAAAGCCAAACGCAACCAAAACAGCAAAATAGGCGGAAATGGAAAGCGCAAAAACATATAATCCATAAACAGTAGGACCCAATACGCGTATCAGATAAGGGTAAGTGACAATACTGATAAAACTTCCTGCCACTTGCATGATGGTCATAAAGAAATAATTCTCAACTATCTTAGGATGTTTTAAGAATAATTCTTTGATGCGATATGGAAGATTAGAAAGTTTCATTTATTGTAAATTCTTCATTTGAATTTTTACTCTTGCTTTTAGCGACAATAGATGCAGAGCAATGAATTGAACAGCCATATAGGTACAAAATCCATTGGTAAAAGCAGCCAGAAGCAGCATGAATAAAAAATAAATATCTCTTGTCTGTCGATAGTAGCAACATATACAGAAAATGTACACACACAGCCCGAGCAAGCCAAAGCAAAAAAAGATGTCAAAAAAATCATTGTGCATCCAAATACGGGCATCAAAATTTTTCTCAAGGAAATCAAGTGATGCCGCAGGACCGCGTCCAATCAAATTAGGAAGCGTAAATCCATCCTCTGCAATTTGGGTAAACATCAATGCCCAAAAAATCGTCCGACTTGCTGAAACTTTACCCATCTCCTCTTCATCATTCTCTGCAATAGTTTCTACAGACAACGTTTGGAAAGTATTAATTGTAGGTGCAATCTGTTCTTGAAAAAGGTAACCCACCGCTGCCAAACCGACAAGACAAAGGACACTAATCCATATTATCTTCTGAATCTTAGCCCCCTCCATTTCAGTAAAATACTTTTTAGCTGCATAAATGAGAGGCATAGCACTGACTAATAAGCCACTCCTTGTGCCAACTAAAGTGCCGGAAAGCACAATAGCTATACCTAACAATGTTTTCTCTTGTCGAATAAAAAAATAGCCAAAAAATGCGGCAATATAAGCATAGTGATGTGCAATAATAAATCCATGGTAATAAGTACGTTCACTTTCTCCACCACTATGTGAATCTATTGAAACAAGATAACAAAGCACAAAAATGATGAAAACTGTTAAAATCTGCCGACTATTGAATTCTTCCAAATCAATTTTTAAATCATTTAAACCATATAAACAAGCTGAGGTAAAAAGAAACGAAACACTATAGAAAGTTCGCTCACCAAAAGTCGCCGAATGAAAGAAAAAAATGGATAGTAAGAAATAAGAAAACAAAACATACATAAACTTTTTATTACTCATAGCGGTTAAATAGCCGAAGAGAATGGAAAGCCAATAATGACCGAAAAATATCCCTCCTTCTCCCAAGCCCCATGTAAGGAATGATGGAATTAAAACAGAGGCTATAAATAGCGCAACATATTGTGTACTTGATATTTTATTAATTATCAACATCAAAGCATCAAGTTGTGAATTGTTTTATTTTTCATCTTTTCTCTGCAATCTTGGAACATACAGCCACGCCAATTTCTATAATATTCCAATGCCCTCGTGTTCCGCCAATACGTTCAATAACGCCTGCGTTTTTCAAATTTTCTATGTGCTTCTGAACACCGGAACGATTAATCCCTAATTTTTTACCTATACCTCTGACAGATATAGTGTTATCTTTTTGCATAAGATTAAAAACAGCCAATTGAGATTCTGTCAAAGATACTATTGTACCACCTATTGCACCACCTATTGTACCACCTGCATCGCTTTCATTTACTTTCTCAAACGCCAACTCTTTTTTCCGATGAATAACAACCACAAAGCCATCCGTCATTTTAAACTCAGGCTCCGGCAGTCCGTATTCCAAGCAACGTGTGGTCATATCTTGGATACCGGTGCCCATCCGTTCAATGTAGCGGGTGAGGTAGAATGCTTCGGCTATAAGTGGATTTCGAGGATACGATGAGTGGTCTTGTTTCAGCGTTTCGATAGAAAGTGTGGACGGCAATTGCCCCGGATTGCGAATTTCGAGCCGGTCGGCAAAAAGCATGACTTGCACACTTGCCGTGCTGTCGTAATCGCGATGCGCCACCGCATTGACTATCGCCTCTTCTATCACTTCCGGCGGAATCTCGTAAGCCGTTGGCACCATTGCACTTTGGCTACGGGTACCTACAGCCAAATCTATTTTAGATAAAACGAAATTGACGGCTTGATCCACCAACTCAAATAAATTGCCCTTATACACCTGATAAAAAGGGATGGGTTTTTCAACCCTTGTACCATGAAAATGGGCACATTTAATTTCTGACGAAATAAAAAATCGTTGTGGCTGAGTTCCAAAAAGCAATATGGCTGCATTCGACAACGTGCTGCCTTGCAATAAATTAAGGTGCGTAAGCAGTTTCTCCTTGTTAGTGTCAACACTTAACGGCAAATTTCGTTCCGCCCGCGCCCGCTCTATAAACCATGCTGTTTTTTCGTCCGATATATCCGATAAAGAGGCTTCCCTGTTTGGACTTTTGTCGAATGGCTCCACCCGCAATTCACCTTTATCAACCAAAAACGCGATTAAACTCGAATAAACATCACTTAAAAGTTCGGGAGCGGACGAAAATTGGCGATAAATCAATTCATCGGACAATCTGTTGACCAATAAATCCATTTTAGGATGCCGAGCCGATTCCTCTACATTCAACAAAAAAACTAAACGAAATTTGTTGTTGATGCTTGCCGTTTCAAATTCCCGTTGCGTAGGGGAAGTGCCATCGCTAAATTCATAGCCAAATTCTTTTCCCCAGAGCGCAATGAAAATATCGGCTTGTTTCACCTCATTGATATAGGCATCATTGGGTGTTTGGTCTTTAGCGGGCAAATCTTCAAAAATAAAAACATCAAAAAATTTTCCAAACAAGGCATCATGCTGCAAGTAGTTCGCCAACATTCGACGTTCTCCGGCAAACTCCTTTTGCACACTGCTTATGAAAATTTTATAACGCATGGCTTACAAAGATTTTATACTCATTCCCTCAATTTTCTCCGTAATTTCGGAACATACAGCCACGCAAACGGCAACGCCATACCAAAGAAGAATATGAAAACAGCAATTATTTTTTTACTGGGTGAAATCCACTTGATTTTAGTATAAGGTGCATCAATAACTTTCAACTTTGGAAGCAGTGTCGTGCCTTGCACACCTATTTTTTCTTGCATTTCCAGTAAGAAAATATAGATGGCTTGCTGTACTTCCTGATCACGTTTCAGGTGGATGTAATTTTTTTCAACAGTTGGAATATGGCCGATTTTTGCATTAAATTCTGCCTCTTTTTTGCTCAGATTGTGGAGTGAAATGCCTAAGCCTTTTTTCATATTTTCCAGCGATAGCAGCAGATTTTTGCGTTGAGCTTCAATTTGCTCATCTTGGCTCTGCGCCAGACTACTCTGTATATTGGATTTGTAAGATTCGTTGCGTTTCATCAACGCATTGTTATAGTTGGTGATTACGTCGCTAACTGTAGCATCTGTGTTCAAATTGAATGGAATGAGGGCATATTTGTTTTTGGGATCTTTGACGAAATCAGTGAGTATATCAGCCGTTTCCAACTGAGTTTTGGTTGATAATATTCCGGATTGGAGATCGCTACTCATGGAAAAGTAATATCTTATATTCGATTCTATGTCTGTCAGGTCGTTTTTGTCTTTAAACTGTTGAATGTTGGCATCTGAGTTGATCAATTGCCCACCTACCAATCGCAACCGTTGGTCAATGAAATCAGCCGTTTTTTCGGCACTTAGTATTTTTTCATCATCCCAGTCTTGATTGTAATTAGCAATGATTTGATTCAAGATTTTTTTTGCAAAAGTTGGTTTTTTTGCAGGCATATCCAAAAGAATAAAATCCGATGTTTTCTTTTTAAAATCTATCGCAACCAACTTTTGATAAATTTGCGCTACCGCATCATTATTATCCACCGAAATAATCAGCGTCAGGGGCAGTTTTTTAGGATTATAATAGTCTGACCGGGAAAAAGTAAAGGGTCCATACACCGTTTCTATGGTTGCCGGAAAATCCGAAACCGTATAGCTACCTATCCTTTTTTTATCGGCTTTTAATTTTACTGTAGCTTTATCCTTTTTGATATCTAACTTAAATTCCAGATGAGCATTCAGCGTGTCCGTAAAATTTTCGTTCAGGCTAAGCATGATGGGCGAACCATCGTAGAGAGGCGTTTTGTTGAGACCAAACCCTTTCGATTGCACGTAATCTGTATGCAAACCAAGTGATTTAACCACGCTTTTTAGCGAACCTTCCGATCCCATTTTAAGAGCTTCGTCCTCAATGTTTTCCGAGCCGCTACGCATACCAAGCATACTTAACATAGAGGAGGAGCCACTACCGATGGAGGCACTTCCGCCGCCCGTTAACGATTCGTTATGCCGCAGACTAACAGTGGCCGTAACATCAAACACCGGTGTGGCAAATACATAATAAAGAACACCAATGACGCCGCAAATGAAAAAACTCAGCGCAAAAAGACGCCAATTTTTGAATATAAGTTGTATAAAATCTTTTGTTTCCATGAAAAATTTAAAGATTAACCACCGTAATAATAATGGTGGCAATAATTGAAATTGTGCTTAACACCATCGAATACACTGAGAGCTGATAGTTTTCAGCACTCCCAAAGTTACTGTTTTTCTTGCGAGTGTCGTTCGATTCCACCACAACCACGTCGTTTTGCTGTAAATAATAGTAAGGCGACGAAAAAACAGCCGATTTTGTCAAATCAACAAAGCCATATTCCTTGATGCCGTTGTTTTCGCGAATAATCAACACATTTTTGCGATTGCCAAAAATCGTCAAATCATTTGCAGCCCCAAGTGCTTCCAAAATTGTGAGGCGTCCCGTTCCGGAACTCACTGGTCCGGGACTGTTGACTTCCCCCAACACAGTCACCTGGTACGACACAAATTGCAGATTAACAATCGGGTCGGTCACATATTTGGAAATTAAAGTCGTCAGATACTGTGTCGCTTCCATTTTTGTTTTGCCTGCCAACGAAATACGCCCCAATATAGGGAAGTTAATAAAACCCTCCGAATCCACTGTGTACGTTTGCAAATTAGGCGTTGAACTAAGAGTTGTTGATCCGGCTGAAAGCAAAGAAGTTGTCGGCAGATTGAATTGCGCCACCAATTCCTGATCCAAAACGGGCGCAGAAACTATAATCGACAACTGGTCGTCGTACTTGATAACCGGCCTTGCATTCAGTTGAGTGTGCGGATTATTTTTTATATACTGCTCTAAATCTTGAAAATACGCGATGTCTTTTGGTGTCGATTGACACGCACACACCAATAGAGCTAAAGCAACAAAGAGTATGTAATTCAGTCTCATTCTAATTAATTTTCGACAAAAGTACAAATTATTTATGAGAATAACCTCCTTTTCATAAAAATATTTTTACAAAATGTCTTTTTTTCAAAAAAATGTTGTACCTTTGCACCCTGAAAGTTCTTCAAGGGTCAACAAAGTGAGACGTGAGCGCGTTTCCACCCCCGGACATAACCTGTAATTAAAAGAACAGATGTACGTAATTGTAGAAATTCAAGGTCAACAATTCAAAATCGAACAAGGTCAAAAATTGTTCGTACACCACCTTGAAGCAGGAAACGGCTCAAAAGTTGAGTTCGACAAAGTATTGTTAGCCGATAATAACGGCACTGTAACCGTTGGAACACCGGTCATCGAAGGCGCGAAAGTGGTAGCAGAAGTGGTAGAAAACTTGGTAAAAGGCGAAAAAGTGCTGATTTTTCACAAGAAAAGACGCAAAGGACACCGCAAATTGAACGGTCACCGTCAACAATTTTCTCAAATCGTGATCAAAAACATTAATCTTTAATTAGTAAAATCGTAAAAAAATGGCACATAAAAAAGGAGTCGGTAGTTCAAAGAACGGCCGCGAATCGCATAGTAAACGATTAGGAGTAAAGATTTTCGGTGGTGAAATCTGTAAAGCCGGTAACATTTTGATTCGTCAACGTGGTACCCAACACCATCCGGGCGACAATGTGGGCATTGGCAAAGACCACACGTTATTTGCTTTGGTAGCCGGTACAGTGGTGTTTCGCAAACGCAAAAACGATCGTTCGTTTGTTTCGGTAGAACCGGTTTCGGCATAGTTTTCAAACGTTATTGCGGGCTTGACCCGCAATCCCAACAATAGTGTAGAGAACAACAATGTAGGGGCACAAAATTTTGTGCCCCTACATTGTTGTTAAAAGAAAGAGACCCGCACCGGAAAAAAAACGAAACGAAACTATGTACAAAAACCCGTGCGGGTGCTCTTTCTAAACCAATTATTATCCAAGACGTTGCCGTTGATCATTACATTATCCAAGGCGTTGCCGGTGATCATCACATTACCCAAGGCGTTGCCGTTGATCATTACATTATCCAAGGCGTTGCCGTTGATCATTACATTGCCCAAGGCATTGCCGTTGACCGTCACATTACCCAAGGCGTTGCCGGTGATCATTACATTACCCAAGGCGTTGCCGTTGGGCTAGGATCTGTAAGGCTTTCAGCCTACTTGGTATGTTGTTTACCCTGAAAGGGTAATAGATCCTAGCCCCAGGCATCGCCTGGGGTGGTGGTGGTGACGAACATCCATCCAGTTTGCGGGCTGAAAGCCCAGCAGATAAACGGATGTCCGTTTAGTTGTGTGCTTAGATGTTTCGCACACAGCGCACTGAAAGCCAAAAGCCTGCTGTGGTTGTTGGCGTAGCCCACGTGCCGGCGGTATCAATGGAGTTGCTCTTGTCTGTAGCCG
>JAISKM010000125.1 GCA_031261285.1 Candidatus Symbiothrix sp.
ATCACCTTGGTCAACCGTGGCTCTGCGTGTGGCATTGCCGCTGCAAGTGCTACGATCTACGCCCGTTCTGCTGCAAACAGCGGCATTGTTGCATCTTTTACCGCTACATCCAACGGAACAGCCGCGTGTCCGCCACCGGTATCGGGCATAACATTAAGCAGTACCGCGACGTATGCGGCACCGTACACGGGCGGCTCAACAACCCGATATGCTACGGTAAGTCCGTCAAACGCCAGTAATACAAATGTAACGTGGAGTAGCAGCAACACGGCGGTTGCCACTGTATCGACTTCGAGCAGTGCGTCCGGGACAATCATCACGATTACCGTTCCTGCTGCAAGTGTCGGTGCCGCCGCCGGCTCGGCTACTATAACAGCCAAGGCCTCCGCCAACACTGCCTATTCTGCTTCGTTCACGGTTACTCGGGCCGCCTACCCCGCGTGCAATGGTACTAGGCAATCTAATTATTGCTGGTCCTCTACGCAAAGAACTGTAGATTGGAATGCTCGTACTTGCAATGGTGAACCTAATTTTGTATTACCAACGTACTCGATGCTACTAAACGCTTGTAATGCAAAGGTAGCTGGTTTTCATTATAATCCGGAAGATCTCGTGAACCTGATGTACGCAACTAATAACGTGTCAACCACTACTCAATATTATGTTACGTTCAACGAGTGCACGTATAACTCTCGTCCTTACGACACGTTGCTAACCCTCGTGCGAGTGCGTTGTGTGCGCGTCGATTGAAAAGCGAACTATAAATATTAACGATATATCCTACTTGAAGCAGGCTTTTTTCTTTTTGATTTTGTGAAGCTTTTGTTAGGGGCTAACTTGTTTAGCCCCCGACAATCTCATGGATGTGCGGTGCTGAGGTTGTTGGACTACACCCTAACGATTTACAGGATTGATTGCTCCGACGCAACAAGTGAATGCTTGGGAATTGATCGACAGCAAACGCGAGTCTTATCCAATAACATCAACTAAATTGCGATGAAGTTAAAGATTGATAATTTCTCGTGGGCACAAAGTTTGTGTCCATAATGATGAAGCTATGGCAATCATGGATAGAAAACAAGCACAATAGGTTAAGGAATGGGCGCTGCTCAGACACATATATTTTTTATTGTGACTTATGTTAACGTAAAAAATAACCTAACGATAACACAACGATAACATAAAACAGTTGGAAATCTGAAATTACTTCCGTACCTTTGTGACATAAAAATTTAATAAAAAAAGAAATAGTATGAAAACAACAGCAACGAAAAAGGAATCGAATATGGACAGAGCAATAAGAAAGCGGATAGCGGAGGGAAAACCATTGTCTACTTTTGCTAAACATTGGTTGTCAGAGGATAGAATGACGTTGGAAATAGTAGACATGAGAGCTATCTTAAAATAATAGACAAATGAGATATTATTTAGACACCAATATGCTGGTGTTCATGTTGTCTAATAAAAAACAGAGTGATATTAGCACACCAATATCTAATCTTTTATCCGATTATGCCAATATTTTATATACCAGTTCGGTTGCCGTTAAAGAATTGATACTATTACATAGAATAGGAAAAGCAAAATCTTTGCCTTTTAAATCAGAAAAAGATATATTAAATGAAATTAAAAAATATGGTATCGAAATTGTATTTTTTAATGAGCATCATTTTACCAAGTATGCAAAATTGACTATTGTGGAAGGACATAAAGATATGAATGACCATGCTATTATTTCACAAGCTATTGCCGACAAAATCGCACTCATCTCTTCCGATAATGAGTTTAAAAACTACACAACTCAAGGTCTGGAATTTGTTTTCAATCAACGTTGAATCTTTTATTTTTTCGCAGCATAATGTATCGTGAGTATTCCGGCCTCACGCAAGTGTGCTTTGATGTCATTCACAAGCCCCATCGGTATTGTTTTGTCTACTTTGAGGACGGTTGTTAGTTTGGATTGGTCTTCTTCTGTGATACCGCTTTTTACAGTTTTCAACTTTTCGGGCAGTTCTTCCAACAAAATAATTTCATTGTTTAACTGCAGGGATGTTGCATGCAACGCCCTTGTATCATCTGTTTTCCCCACCATAATATAGACAATCAGCGATTTTTCTTGCAATTTTTGCAATTCGGTCGCTGTGGGCACATCCACTTTCATCTTGTTGAAAACGGGTTGTAAATGGGTGGTGATCATAAAGAAAAATAAAATCGTGAAAATCAAGTCGGGTAGGGAGGCCGTGTTGATTTCCATCGACACCTGATTTTTGTTGCGGCGAAAACGGTTCATGGGTTGTCTCCTTTCGCTGCTTCCGTTTCGTAAATATGTATCGGACTGTAGGAGGCGTGCAATTCGCTCAACACCGACAGATAGCTTTGATAGTCGGCATCGCGACTGATTTGCAAGCGAATGACATGCTTATCGGGTGTTTCAGGCAAAAAATCGACGTGATTGGGATTAGTGATAAATGTTTGGCTCAATTCGCGCAGATTTTCAAGCGCAAACACCGAATCGTTGTAAATCAGTTGGCTATGTTCGTTTAGCGCGAGTTCCAGCAAATTACGGTCCAAAACAGGTGCGCGCTTTTTGAGGGCTTTTTCGGCAGCCGGCGCATCCATTCGGCGATAAATGCCTGTCTGCGACTCCAATGAGCTGGTGATCAGGAAAAAAACAAGCAACAAAAAGGCAATATCAGCCGACGCACTCGAGCTAATGCCCGGTCGCTGTTTTTTACTTTTTCTGAATGTAAATCCTCCTTCTAACATGCTAAGCGATAATTCGTAATTTTTAATTTTTAATTTTTAATTGTTTTTTGTACTTCAAAATCATATCCATGAGACTTACAGAGGCGTTTTCCATATCGTTGACCAAGCCGTCAATCAGCGTTTGAATCAGGTTGTAAAAAAATTGCAAAATGAGGGCGGCAATCAGACCTCCAACGGTCGTAATCAGCGCAACTTTCATCCCTCCGGCTACGACGGTGGGGTTGATGTCGCCCGCCAACTGAATGTCGTCAAACGCCATAATCATCCCGACAACCGTGCCCAAAAAGCCTAAAGTGGGTGCAACGGTGATGCACAACGAAATCCACGACAAGTTTTTTTCCAGCAATCCTACCTGCGCATTGCCATAAGCCTGCACCGATTTTTCGATGGTATCCACCGGCTCGTCAATGCGGCTAAATGCTTGATACGCAATGCTTGCTACCGGACCACGATGACCGCGCGCCAAAATTTTAACCTCGTCCACTGTGCCTGTTTCTAACTTTTTTTCAGCTTCCGACAATAGTTGGCGGGAGTTGATTTTTGAAAGATACAAATAAATCAGGCGCTCTATGCAAAATGCCAAGCCAACCACCAGCACCAGTGTGATGATGCCCATAAACCAGGGTCCGCCCTCGATAAATTTCGTTTTTAAAAACTGAACAACGCCTTCATTTGCCACTATTTCATCCATGAAAAATATTTTTATAAATTTGCTGCAAAGTTATGAAATTATTTCGTACATTTGTACGTTTTTTAAGTTAAAAGTTAAAATCTAAAATAGTATGGCAACAATTAAACCATTTAAGGGAATCCGTCCTGCAAAACAGTATGTAACTGACGTTACATCGCGTCCTTACGATGTTTTGAGTTCGGAAGAAGCGCGTGCTGAGGCGGCGGGCAATGAGAAATCTTTGTATCGCATTATCAAGCCGGAGATTGATTTTCCGGTCGGAAAAGATGAGCACGATGCCGATGTTTACGCGAAAGCGGCTGAAAATTTCAAACTTTTTCAGGAAAAAGGTTGGCTAAAGCAGGACGCGCAGGAAAATTATTACATCTATGCGCAAACGATGGACGGGCGCACGCAATACGGCTTGGTAGTAGGCTCGTATGTGCCTGATTATCTGACCGGTGCGATAAAAAAACACGAGCTGACGCGCAAAGACAAGGAAGAAGACCGTATGAAACATGTGCGCGTGAATAATGCGAATATTGAACCGGTATTTTTCGCCTATCCCGAAAATCCCGCGCTGGATGCGATTGTGCAGGCGGAAATAAAAAAATCACCCGAATACGATTTTATGTCCTCTGATGGCATAGGGCACACATTTTGGATAATTGACGACACCGCAACCATCAAAAAAATCACGGCAATTTTTGCGGATATACCTTATTTGTACATCGCAGACGGGCATCATCGCTCGGCGGCGGCGGCTCTGGTGGGCGCGGAAAAGGCGAAGCAAAACCCCAACCACACGGGCAAGGAGGAATACAACTATTTTATGGCGGTCTGTTTCCCCGCCAATCAACTGAAAATTATGGACTACAACCGCTTGGTGAAGGATTTGAACGGACGGTCGAATGCCGATTTTTTGACGGAACTGTCAAAAAATTTCATCGTCGCAGACAAAGGCGAGGCAATTTACCGCCCGACACACCTCCACAATTTTGCACTCTATCTAAACAACAAGCACTGGTATTCGCTGGACGCAAAGCCCGGCACGTATGACGACAGCGACCCGATTGGCGTGCTGGACGTAACAATTTCGTCCAACCTGATTTTAGATAAACTGCTGGGAATGAAAGATTTGCGCACGGACAAGCGGGTGGATTTCGTCGGCGGCTTGCGCGGACTTGGCGAACTGAAACGCCGCGTGGACAGCGGCGAAATGGCAGCCGCCCTCGCCCTCTACCCCGTGTCGATGAAGCAGCTGATAGACATCGCCGATTCGGGCAATATTATGCCGCCGAAGACGACTTGGTTTGAGCCGAAGTTGCGGTCGGGGTTGGTGATACATTCGTTGGAGGCTTGATGTAAAAAAAACAGCAATGCCCAAACAACAAAACATAAAACAAATAATCGCGCAAGGCGAGAGCACCACGGTGCAATTCAAATCCCGCATTGATGATGCCTACAAAGTGGGCACAGAGATGGTTGCGTTCAGCAATACGCGGGGTGGGTTGCTCATTGTTGGTGTGGACGACACAACCGGAGCTGTCATGGGGTTGTCGTTTAAGGAAATCCGGCAGACGAATACTTTGCTTGCCAATGCCGCGTCCGAAAATGTGAAGCCTGCCATTGTGATTTCGACCGAAACGGTGAATATTGATAGGCAAAATATTGTTGTTGCCTCCATTTTTTCGGGGAAAGATAAGCCCTACAAGGACAATAAAGGCATTATTTGGGTAAAAAACGGTTCAGACAAGCGAAAAGTATTTTCCAACTCCGAGTTGCGCGTGATGATGCAAAGTTGCGGCAATCTCGCTGCCGACAAAGACAGCGTGGAGGGCACGTCGTACAAAGACATTGCCGAATCAACGTTGAAAACCTTCCTTTACAAACGCTATACTGCCGAATGCACCGCTGCCGGAATTGCCAATACCGCCATTCAATCCACTGATATTGAAGACATTGTACGCGCTATTGATGTTAATTTCACTATCGAACAATT
>JAISKM010000123.1 GCA_031261285.1 Candidatus Symbiothrix sp.
CCTCATTTTACCGAACAGAGTAAAAAGGTTGTTCTCCCGAAAGATGCGGGAGTGAGTTCCGAAATTCGTGACGGAATGATTATGATTTGGTACGGCTATGGCAATGTGGCTTTTGTTAATACAAAAGGCGAGTATGTTTTTGGCTCGGATTTTCCAATTAGCACTATCAACAGTCTGGCTTATGAAGACAGTCATTTTTCGGGCGGTGCGGCTTTAGTTTGGCGAAAAACAGGCAGCGACTATGACGAAAAAATACGCTCTATTCTCTATCCCGATGGTACTTACCATGATTTGTCCTCAGATGTTTCTGTTGCTTCAAAATTTTGTGACGGTTATGCGTTGGTGCAAAAAGGAAAAAGTGTTATTATGGGTGTGAAACAAGTGTTTATCGACAAAAACGGGAAAGAAGTTTTTCCTTTGTTAGCAAATACTCAAACAGGCACTTTTGGTGATACAAAAATTTACCCATTGACCGAAAATCACCGTGTATATTACAATGCCGCATTGAAAAAATATGGTTATGCCGACGAAAAAGGCAATATTGTGATTAAGCCACAGTTCGACAAAGCCCTGTCGTTCAGCGAAGGTTTGGCTGCTGTACAAGTGGAAGTAAATGCCGCTAAAAAATGGGGTTTTATCGACACGACAGGAAAATTGGTGATTCCTGCGAAATATGTCAATGCGCCCGGACGATTCAGCGAAGGCAAGGCAGCCGTTAGAATAGGTGATTCGAGTTATAACTATGAAATGACCTACATCAACAAAAAAGGCGAAAAACTGATGGAGAATGTTACTTGGGATTTGAATACCTTTCACAACGGATTTGCGTATGTAAAAAAGGAAGTTTGCGATAAATTGTGCGTGATAAATTCTGAATTTAACGAAGTTAGCAATATTACACCACAACTTACTGCTTACGGCTCTCCTGATGTTTGTTCATTTAAAATGGTAAATAAAACTAACAACGATTTATGGGGATTTGATTTTCCCGGAAATATGCAATCGCTCAACACAAACGGGGTTGGTGCAGGCGATATATACAGTTTTGACGGAAGTTTGATTTATAAGGCTCAAACGACTGCCAAAAATTATAACACAGTTTCTCTTCACAACGTTACGGAAGGTGGTTTGATGCTTTGCAATATCCGATTTTTCGACGAGCCGCGTTTCAAAGAAAAAGATATTACAATACCCTGCTTTATTAATCAGCAAGGCGAAATTGTGTTCTATTTTCAAGAAGGCGTTGAGGGACACGAGGGTCCAATTCCTGTAAAAAAATAAAAATGGATAAAGAATTAAAATCTTTTGAAGATATACGTCAAATTACAGATACCGGTAAAGAATATTGGTTAGCACGCGATTTGCAAAAACCGCTTGGTTATGACAAATGGGAAAATTTTTCAAAAGTCATAGACCGTGCAATGCTTGCCTGCGATACTTCGGGATTTGATGTTTCGGAACATTTTCCTGCCGTCAGGAAAACGATAGAGATGCCTGTTGGGGAACAGTTTGGTTCACGGGGTTTTCCCGATGTCAGGAAAACCCCGAATACAGGGTTAGGTTTTCCTGATGTCGGGAAAACAAAAAAAATTATTGATTATCAACTCTCTCGTTATGCCTGCTACTTGATTGTTCAAAATGGCGACCCTCGAAAAGAACAGATTGCGCTTGGGCAAACTTATTTTGCCATTCAAACATACCGGCAGGAACTAAACGATAAATACAATCAACTTGCCGAAGACAAGAAACGCTTGCTATTGAGAGGCGACATAAAACAGATGAATCAACTTCTTGTAGAAGCCGCAAAGGGCGCAGGCATTATTTCCAACGAAGAGTACGCCATATTTCAAAATCGTGGTTATCAGGGCTTATACGGCGGACTTTCTGTCGCCGATATTCATTACAAAAAGCAACTTGACGAAAAAGATAAAATTTTGGACTTTATGGGAAGCGAAGAAATGATTGCAAATTTGTTTCGCATTTCTCAAACACAAAGCAAAATTACAAGAGAAAATATTAGCAATAAAGAACTTGCAAGTTATGCTCATTTTACCGTTGGGAAAGAAGTAAGAGAGGCAATCATGCGGCTTGGCGGTGTTATGCCCGAAGATTTACCAACCCCACAAAAAGGAATTATAGCACTCGAAAAAGAGGCAATAAAAAAATTGAAAGATAAAAATAAGGAAATAATGACAGATGAATAATAACTAATATTTTTGCAGCAGCGAAAAATTGATTTATCGTCAAGTTATCAATATAATAACGCCAAAATAACGCCATTTGTTAAAATTGTCGGATAAAGTCGGATATGCTAACAAAAAAATGTGTAAATTTGCAGTCTAATTAAAAAAATCATGGAATATAATTTCAACGAAATTGAGAAAAAGTGGCAAGCAGAGTGGAAAAAAAATCATACTTACCGCGTCACAGAGGATAAGACAAAGCCGAAATACTATGTTTTGGATATGTTTCCCTATCCTTCCGGCGCCGGTTTGCACGTCGGGCATCCGCTCGGCTACATCGCGTCCGATATTTATTCGCGCTACAAACGCTTGAAAGGGTTCAATGTGCTGCATCCGATGGGATATGACGCCTACGGACTGCCGGCAGAGCAATATGCGATTCAAACAGGTCAACATCCTGCCATTACGACCGAGAAAAACATTGCCCGTTACCGCGAACAATTAGACAAAATCGGTTTCAGTTTCGATTGGGACAGGGAAATTCACACCTGCAATCCCGATTATTATAAATGGACGCAATGGGCGTTTATCAAGATGTTTAACTCCGTTTTTTGCAACATCTGCAAAAAAGCACTGCCGGTTGAAAATATCATCGAATGCTTCGAAGAAAGCGGCACAGAAGGCTTAGACTTGGCTTGTACCGAGCCAATGACGTTTACCGCGACCGACTGGAAAGCAAAATCGGAAAAAGAAAAGCAAGAAATTCTGATGAACTACCGCATCGCCTATCTGGCAGACACGATGGTGAATTGGTGTGGTGCCTTAGGAACGGTTTTGGCGAACGACGAAGTGAGCGAAGGCGTATCCGTGCGTGGCGGTCACCCCGTGGAACAGCGCAAAATGCGTCAATGGAGTCTCCGTGTGTCGGCGTATGCCCAACGCCTGCTTGACGGCTTAGACACATTGGATTGGACGGATTCTCTGAAAGAAACGCAAAAAAACTGGATTGGACGCTCGGAAGGAGCGGAATTGAATTTCAAAGTTAAGGGGATTCCCGCCTGCGCGGGAATGACAGAAGAGACGTCATTAACTGTTTTTACAACGCGTGCAGATACTATTTTCGGCGTCACTTTCATGGTTTTAGCTCCCGAATCGGAATATGTTTCGCAAATCGTCACTCCCGAACAAAGGGCCGAAGTAGACAACTACTTGGATGCCGTCAAACGACGCACCGAGCGCGAACGCATCGCCGACCGCAAAGTAACAGGCGTGTTTTCAGGCTCGTACGCTATCAATCCGGTCAATGGCAAAGAAATCCCCATCTGGATTTCCGACTATGTGTTGGCAGGCTATGGTACAGGCGCGATTATGGCAGTGCCGGCGCACGACAGCCGCGATTACGCGTTCGCCAAACATTTCAATCTGCCAATCATCCCGCTGATTGAAGGCGCAGACGTAAGCGAAGAAAGTTTCGACGCCAAAGACGGCATCATGATAAACTCAGGCTTTCTAAACGGTCTAACCGTCAAAGAAGCCATCGCAGCCGCCAAAAAATACATCGCCGACAAGAATTTAGGACGCGTGAAAGTTAATTTCCGCTTGCGCGACGCCATTTTCAGCCGCCAACGCTACTGGGGCGAACCCTTCCCCATCTACTACAAAGACGGCATGCCCTACACGGTAGCCGAAAAAGATTTGCCGGTTAAACTCCCCGAAGTCGATAAGTTTTTGCCGACGGAGACCGGCGAGCCGCCGCTGGGTCGCGCGAAAAATTGGGTGTATAAAGTCTGAACTTTGCCCGTAGGGCATTAATATCAATAGAACAAACGAACAATCTCTATAACCCATTCCCCGTAGGGGATTTATATCAATAGAAAATGGCAAATACATATACACAAATTTACATCCATTATGTTTTCGCTGTGCAAAATCGGATAGGCTTGATACAAAATCGTTGGCGGGATGATCTTTACAAATATATGAATGGAATTATTGCAAACAACGGTCATAAATTGTTTGCAATTGGCGGTATGCCTGACCATGTTCACGCATTAGTGAGCATGTCACCCAAACAAGCCGTTTCCGATTTAATGGCTGATGTAAAACGAAGTTCATCTCTGTGGATAAACAATCATCGTTTGGTTATGGGAAAATTCTCTTGGCAAGAAGGTTTTGGTGCGTTTAGTTATGGGAAATCGCAAATATCCAACATTGCAAATTATATTGAAACGCAAGAACAACATCATGGAAAGCGGACGTTTAAGGAAGAATATCTCGAATTTTTAAAATTATTTGAAATTGAATATGATGAAAGATATGTTTTTAAATCGATTGAATAATGTGAAACCTCTACGAGGTTTGAGGGCTGGTGTGGGGATGGCTTGTTTTCTATTGATATAAATCCCCTACGGGGAAATGTACAATCATTGATGGTATGATAAATTTATAAATAACAACACTAATTCATACAAATATGAAAATTCTTTTTATTGGCGGGACGGGCACGATTAGTGCCGCGATTTCAAAATTGTTGGTTGCTCAAGGGCACGATTTATACCTGATTAACCGGGGAAAGCGCAACGATGTTTTGCCGGAAGGCGTGCATCCGGTTATTGTCGACATTCATGATGAGGCGAAAGTGGCGGCTCTTATTGCCGGCTTGTCGTTTGATTGTGTCACCGACTTTATTGCTTTTACACCGGACGATGTGGCACGTGATGTGCGTTTGTTCAAAAATAAGACCAAGCAATACATCTTTATCAGTTCGGCGTCGGCCTATCAAAAGCCGTTGTCGCACTACAAGATAACGGAATCTACGCCCTTAGCCAATCCTTATTGGCAGTATTCGCGCGATAAGATTGCTTGCGAAAATCTGCTGATGGAAACCTTTCGCAAGGAGCAGTTTCCGGTCACGATTGTTCGCCCAAGTTTTACGTATGATGAGCGTAGTGTGCCGCTGGGCGTGCATGGCAACAATGGCTCTTGGGAAGTTGTGCGGCGTATGTTGGCAGGCAAACCCGTGATTATACATGGCGATGGCACGTCGCTGTGGACGATGACGCACAACAGTGATTTTGCGAAGGGTTTCGTGGGCTTGATTGGAAATATCCATGCCATAGGCGAGGCCGTACATATCACGTCGGATGAAGTGTTGACGTGGAATCAGATCTATGAATGTATTGCTCAAGCGTTGAATGTGCCTTTGAAAGCGGTACACGTGGCTTCCGAATATTTGGTAGCTCATAGCGATTATGATTTCTATGGTGGTTTGCTGGGGGACAAAGCGGTGTCGGTGGTGTTTGACAATACGAAACTGAAGACCTTAGTGCCGGGGTTTGTGGCGACGAAACGTTTTGACCAAGGGGTCAAAGAAACCATCGAACATATTTTGCAGCATCCGGAACTTCAAAAAGTGGATGCCGAATTTGATGCATGGTGTGATTCGATTTTAAGCAATGTAATCTAAGAGATGACACTATTAAATACGCGTGATACACAAAGTTGCATCTATTTGGATGCCGTCCGCATTCGTCATATTGTTTTTGTGGAGGAACAACGGGTGCCGCTTGAAATCGAAATGGATGCATACGAAACGCAATGCGTGCACTTTGTGTTATATAATGAAGATAAGGTGGCTGTGGCGACTGCTCGCTTACTCCCGGATAGAGAGAACGCCGGTTTAGTGATTTTACAACGGATGGCGGTCTTATCCGAACAGCGTGGCAACGGGTATGGTCGTAAGGTGATTGAGGCGGTGGAAAAATATGCAAAACAGCATCAGTTTTCGGAAATCGTCTTGCATGCCCAGCTGACAGCACACGATTTCTACGCCAAAATGGGCTACATGCCGTTTGGTGATGAATTTGAAGAGGCCGGCATCCGTCACATCAGTATGAAAAAGAAATAGAAAATATGATATCAATGACGATTACGCCCAAATTTGGGGATATAGACGGGCTGGGACACGTGAACAACACCGTGATGCCGCAGTGGTTTGAACACGCACGCAATGGGGTTTATCGAGCGTTTAACCCGGAAATGAAATTTGAAAATTGGAATCTTATTCTTGCCCATTTTGAATTTGACTTCATTGAGCAGATTCATTACGGCAAAGATGTGGAGGTGCGTTCATGGATTTCGCGCATTGGCAACAGCAGTTTTGAGGTGTATCAAGAGGCATGGCAGGACGACACGCTGTCCACCAAAGGCAAAACGGTGTTGGTACATTTCGATTTCGCCACCAAAAAATCGGTCAGAATCCCGGACGACATTCGGACATTGCTGGAAAAACACTTGCTGGAAAAATAATTTTCTACCGGGCTACCATTCTAACGGAATGCGAGAACAAAAAGTACAAAATAAAAATTATCGACAGATGAAAAAGCGAGAATTTCTAAAAGCCGCAGGGCTTGTCGGCGCTACTTTAGTCGTGCGCGAAGGGGTTGGCGCATGGGGCAAATCCTCCAAAAGCAACAAAGGCAAAAAAGTAGTTGCCATTAACGGAAGGTAACGGCTGTGTGTTTGCGGTAGTAACTGATTTAGCACCCCAATGAAAGACACAATCACATTCAGAAAAGCGGAAGTGGCTGATACAGAGCGGATTTGGCAGATTATTTTACAAGCCAAAGAGCAAATGCGTTTGCGAAATAGCCGCCAATGGCAGGACGGTTATCCGGCAATGGAAACTATTGTTGACGATATTAAAAAGGACTACGGCTATGTTTTATGTCTAAAAAACGACGTGATTGCTTACGGGTCGGTTATTTTTACCGGCGAACCGGCTTATGACGCTCTACAGGGCAACTGGCTGAGCAATTTGCCTTACGTGGTGGTGCACCGGTTAGCGGTTGCCGATGAAGTGAAAAATCGTGGCATAGCGACCTTGTACATGCAAAAGGTGGAAGACCTAAGTCAACAAAAAGGAATACATAGTTTTCGTGTGGATACGAATTTTGACAATCTCTATATCCAAAAAATGCTGCACTCACTGAATTTTACTTATTGCGGCGAAATCTTTTATGACAAAAACCAGCGCCGGGCGTATGAAAAATTGATTTGAGTAGCAAAGTTATGTGTTGTTTTTGTAGTTCATAGATTTTTGTCACGAAAATATGATTTTTGAGAAAAAAAGCGTATCTTTGCGTTTGCTTTATGGCGATGATAGTATGAAAAAAAAGGACGCTGACATGGATTTTCGGAAGGTGTCGGACGACGAGCAGGTGCAAAAAGCCTACGAGCGTCTGCTGGACGCTTATGGCAAGTCGAATCACCGGAAGAAATTTGATGTTCTCAACAAGGCGTTCAAATTTGCCGACCAGGCACACAAGGGCGTCAAAAGGCGGTCGGGTGAACCTTACATCATGCACCCACTGGCTGTGGCGCTGATTGTGATTGACGAATTGGGGCTTGGCTCTACGTCTATCGCGGCTGCTTTGCTCCACGATGTGGTCGAAGATACGGACTATACCGTTGAAGATATTCGCAACCTTTTCGGCGATAAAGTGGCGCAATTGGTGGACGGATTGACTAAAATTTCAGGCGGGATTTTTGCTGAGGCAGCTTCGGCACAGGCTGAAAATATGCGCCGGTTGTTGCTCACGATGTCCGACGACATTCGCGTCATTTTGATAAAAATCGCCGACCGGTTGCATAACATGCGCACACTTGGGTCACTTTTGCCTGCCAAACAGTACAAAATTGCGGGTGAAACCATGTATCTCTACGCACCGATGGCGCATCGCTTGGGATTGTTTGCCATTAAAACCGAGTTAGAAGATTTGAGTTTTAAGTATGAGCACCCCGAGGAATACAAGCAAATCGAAAATAAATTAGCTGAAAGCGAAGCGAATCGCGACCGTATCTACACCAAATTTGCATTGCCTTTGGAGACGAAATTGAACGCGATGGGGCTGAAATATAAAATGCACTTGCGGACGAAGTCGATTTATTCGATTTGGCACAAGATGCACTCCAAAAATATTAGCTTTGAGGATATATATGACATTTTTGCCGCGCGCATCATCTTTGAACCGAAAGAAGATGTGGACGTCAAAAAGCAGTGCTGGGACATTTATTCGGTGATTACCGACCTCTACAAACCGCGTCCCGACCGCCTGCGCGACTGGTTGAGCCAACCGAAAGCCAATGGTTATCAGGCGCTTCACGTGACGGTGATGGGTCCGGACGGCTACTGGATTGAGATTCAGATTCGGAGCGACAAGATGGACAATATTGCCGAAAAAGGGTATGCTGCCCACTGGAAATACAAGGAGGAAAATCCGGACGAGTTGCAAGAATCGACCGAACTCGATCACTGGCTGGAGCGTATTCAGGACGTTTTGGAGTCGCCAAGTCCGAATGCTATGGACTTTTTGGACACCATCAAACTGAACCTTTATGGTTCGGAAATATTTGTTTTCACGCCCCGTGGGGAGATGCGAACCTTGCCGCAAAGTGCTACAGCTCTGGATTTTGCGTATGAAATTCACACGAACGTGGGCGATCACTGTATCGGTGCCAAAGTCAATCACAAATTAGTGCCGTTGAGCCACCACCTGTCGAGTGGCGATCAGGTCGAAATCCTTACATCGGCTGCTCACCACCCGAAAGAGGAATGGCTGAATTTTGTGACGACCGCTAAAGCGAAAACGAAAATTGAACTGTTTCTCAAAAAAGAACAACGCGCCAAGGTGAAAGAAGGCGAAAAAATATTAATGCTCGCCCTTCAAAAGGCAGAAATAGAGCCGACACAGCAGGTGTTGGACAAATTTTGCTCGTTCTACGGTTTCCCAAAAAAGGAAAATCTGTACTATGCGATTGCCGAAAAACAAATTGAACTGCCTGAAAATCTGCGTAAAGTGTTGAAGGAAAAGACGGAAGGTGGTATCATACACTATATCACCCATGCATTTCAAGGTAATAAAACGGACAACAAGACCGACAAAAAAGCGGCAATCGAGGTACCTGATATTGATAAAAAACAGGCTTACGTCCTGAAAGAGGAAGAGTTTCAGAAAAATTTCCTTACCGATTCGTGCTGCAATCCTATTCCGGGCGATGATGTGTTTGGCTTTGTTCGCGACGACGGACGGCTTGAAATTCACAAACATTCGTGTCCGTCTGCTCTGCCGCTCAAAACGCGTTTCGGCAACCGCATCGTCAGTTGCGAATGGGCAGATTATCAAAATTTCTCGTTCCCAAGTGCGGTTCAACTGAAAGGCATTGACCGTATCGGCATGCTCAACGACATCACACGTGCCATCACCTACGAATTTTCAGTCAATGTGCGCAAGCTCAACATCGAATCCAAAGACGGCTTTTTTGAAGGCCGCATCGAAGTCGACATCCGCAGTGTAGACGACATCAACAAGCTCACAACGCGCCTGCAAAAAATTAAAGGCGTCAAAAGTGTAGTGCGAATCACGGATTAATTGCCGGCATTTGTTTTTTCCACATTTGAGAATAGCGTCCTTGAGCGGCGTATAGCTCACGGTGCGAGCCTTGCTCTACCACTTGACCGTTCTCAAGCACTATAATTTTATCCGCATTGACCACTGTGCTCAAGCGATGGGCGATGATGACAATTGTTTTCCCTTGATTTTTAAGCTCTTGAATGGTTTGTTGCACAAACTGTTCCGATTCGGAATCGAGCGAAGAAGTTGCCTCATCCAATATCAAGATTTCAGGCTCTTTGTATAAGGCGCGTGCAATCGCCAGACGCTGTTTTTGTCCGCCCGACAATTGTGTCCCGTTTTCGCCAATATAGGTATTGAACCCCTTAGGAAGATTTTCTATGAATGGCATCAGACCTAACTGTTTAACAATTTGAATAATTTTGTCCATATCCGGATTGAAATCTCCGACGGCAATATTGTCGATAATGTTTCCTGAAAAGAGATTGAGTTGTTGCGGTACGGCACTTATTGTCTTGCGCATACTTTCATTTGTGAAAAAATCAATATTCTGTCCATTAATCGTTATTTTCCCCGACCGGATAGGATATAATTTTTGTAATAATGATACTAATGTTGTTTTACCGGAACCACTTTCTCCTATGATGGCCGTGAGTTTGCCTTTCGGAATAGTCAACGAAAAATCAACAAATAAGTCTTTCCGACTTCCGTAAGAGAATGAAATAGCTTCAAAACAAATATCTGCAATGTCGTTTTCTTTGAGTTCAATTTTGTTTTCTTCCGATTCTCTTTCCAAATCCATAATTTCAAACAGACGGTCAGATGCGATTAAAGCGTTTTGTATGGTTTTATTGGCACCGATCAAACTGGTGGCAGGTCCCATGAAATAACCAATTATCGAATAGAAAGCAAGCAAGGTTCCGGGAGTAATCGAATTGTCTATTACATAATAAGAACCTATCCAAAGTAGTAATATCGTAAATAATTGGCTGATAAACCCGGCCGCATTTCCCGTAAATAAAGCATTTAATCCTGAACGGTAAACGGTTTGCATCATCCATACAAATTTGTTTTCGGTCTTAATATTTGTATACTCTTCAATTCCAAACTGTCTAATTGTTTTTATTGAACTGACAGACTCCACTAATTGGCTTTGCAACTCGGCTGATGTTTCCATGATTTTCCGTTCCTGCTTTTTATTCAACTTGTCTGTGATAAAATACAAAACAACATACAACGGAATAATCATCAACATAATCAGCGAAAGTTCCCAACTGTATACAAACATCAATGCGAAAGAGAAAATAACGATAAATACATTGACTATCAGAGATATAGATACATCGTTAATGAAAGCCCTGATTTTAACAGCATCTCCCATTCGGGATAATATTTCTCCCACCCGCATGGTATCAAAAAATTGCTGAGGCAGTCGCAATAAATGTTTATAATAGCCCAACACAAGCCGGGTATCAATCTGCTGACCGGTTTTCATCATGAAAACACTTTGAAAAATACCGGTAAAAAGTTGCAACAGCATAATCAAAATCATTATCACGCTTAGCAAATTCAGCAAATTAATATTTCCTTCCGGCAAAATTTTATCTGTGAGTTTCTGGATATAAATAGAAGTGGATAATCCCAATAATGTATAAATTATAGCACCGAACAGGCATTGGAACAGAACGCTTTTATGTGGCTGGAGCAAATAAAGAAAGCGGCTTAGATTGGATATTTTCCGATTCCCTTCCTGAAAATCTTCTCCCGGCATTATCAGTATCAAATAGCCTGTCCAAATGGCGCAAAATTCATCTATTGAAACTTTGTGCATTTGCCCGTCGCCGGGGTCCATGTATTCTATCATGCCCTTTTTCACTTTGTAAATGACAAGGAAGTGGCTTAACTTTCCATGAATAATCACATGGGCAATCGTTGGGACGGGAATTTTGCTTAACGCATCCCGATCTCCTTTTACACCTTTGGCAACAAATCCCAATTTTTCGGCAGCAGTGACCATGCCCAACACATTGGTTCCTTTTTTATCCGTACCCGCAATTTGCCGAATGTAGGCAATGGAAAGTTGCAGATGGAAGAATGAAGCCACTGAAGCGAGGCATGTTGCCCCGCAATCGGTTATATCCCTTTGTTTGATTTTTATACTCATTGCTTGATAATCTTCGGATTCATCCAATCATCTACTTTGTCAAACAACAATTGCCACACACTTCTGCGGGTCAGTTGAAAACGCCCGGTCAGGGTCATCCCCTTTTGAATACATCCCTGATAACCGTTTTTCAATTGCAGACAATGGGTATTCAGTTTGCATCTTACCCTAAACACCGGACGATCGGATACGGTAACTATATCTTTTAATACTTCGGTCACTTGCCCTTCAATCAATCCCCATTCACGATAATCAAACGCATCGAATTGGAATACAACATCCTGTCCGTCATGAATAAATCCTATGTCGGAAGGAGAAATATAACATTCTGCCAACAAGGAATCGGAAGCGGAAATATAGGCGATTGCCTGGTTAGGAGCTATAAAATTACCTGATTGAAATCCGGCAACCTGCACCAATGTGCCCGATACCGGTGCTGTGATGACATAATTCCGTTTTTCTTTTGCCAATTGCCGAACATTGGAAAGTAATGTTTGATTTTCTATTTTTAAGTTAGTTTGTTCGCTTTGCCATGCGGTGTAAAATTCTTCTTTCAGGTTATCCAAAAGGCTTTCGGCTTTTTCCAGGTTGTTTTTTAAAGTCAAATAATCAAATTCCGAAGCGGCATTTTTCCGGTATAGTTTTTGAACGGTTTCGTAATCCTTTCTTAAAAAATCAATCTGGATTTTCTGATCATTTAGTTTGGAACGGTAACGGCTATATTCTGCCATATATTTGGATGTCTGAGGTTTTTCATTCCCTTTTAATAATCGGGCAATATCATTAATAAACAGGTCGTTCTGTGTTTTCTTTTCTGCTTCCAGCGAGAGTTGTTCCTCCAATCGCTCCGTATTAAAAATAATCAGGGTATCTCCCTCGACCACACTTGCGTTCTCATGAAGCCTGTAAGCGGTAACTTCTCCTTGAACTGAAGATTGCAGAATGGTATTTTCCATGGGTGTCCGGATTACGCCCCTACTTTGTGTGCTGATATCCACTTTGATAAAAGGCAATGACGCCAAGGCAACAGCAATCGAAAGCAAAACAGACGAATAAATTATTTTGCTTTTAGTCCTGAGTTTGGAATAGTAATTCTCAGCAGAATATTCAATGATTTCAGGTGGAAATATCTGGGGCATGTTTATTTGAAAAATTTCTCCCAGAAACGGTTAGTAGTAGTCGCTTCTGATTTATAAAGTTGTGTTGTATATCCCTTTAATTTTTTATATCCTTTCTTTGTATTTATTTTACTGTCATTCAAAAAAATAGCAGTATTCTCAAACTCAATCAATTCTTCTTTTTTATCAACAATAAATGAAAATAAATATTTAGATTTGATCTTGTCAAAATAATACGCATTTCCCTTTTTCCCTATTAACACAGAAACATTCATTTCCTCTAATGCTAATTCCCAAAGTACTATTCCTAAAAATTTAGCTTTGGTATACTCTCTTTTCCCTTTATTTACAATATTAAAATTAATACATAAGAGAACAGTATCCGACTTATTGACAATAAACTCAACAGAACCATATGTAGTATTTGACTGTTCCGAAACAGCTTTTATGAAAATCAAAGAGTCATTATCATTATTGATTTTAAATACATTATCAAATTTTACTACTGATTCCAAGGTGGTAGGTATTGAATGAAATAGCATAGGAAATTGCTCTTCTTCTAAAATTTTTGATGTTTGAACATCATTTATCAAATGATTTAACTCAATTAATCTAAAATCAAAAGGCATTTCATTTTTATGGGGATTCATCTTGCCTAACTCAGCTGAATATAAAGCATAACTCTCTTTACTATCCTTATTTTTTTTATCCTTTTCAATTCCATGCCACAAATATATCAATGGTCTATGAACATAGTTAGCTTTTAGATTGTAAATTGCCTTTTGTAGAATCCGATTAGCTTTTTCATAAGTAATGATTATTTCAGGCAGGTTGTTTTCTTTTGGTTCCAGCCCCATATAAATAAATTTATCCTCCTTACATACATAAGAATCAAATATATAACTCACTCTATAAAAATCCAATGTGTCCGACAAAATGGTAACAATGGAAAAAAAACCATTTTCATCAGACAAAGCTGAATTTTCCGGTCGATTCCGATTTTGAATATATACACTTTCAACGGGTTCTTTTGTTTCGGAATCAACTACTCGACCAGAAATCAGACTTTGCGAAAAACTTTCAAAACTGATCGCCAACAAAAAGAAAAAAAACAAATCCTTCTTCATAAAATCAAAAAATGTAATATTAAATCAAAACGAAAGAATTCAGATACATCTCTAAATTCTTTCGTTTAGTGCTGATGTATTATTCAAAACCTAATATGTCCTTCGTTAATGATACACCCACAGCTGTAATTATCGCTAATGCGATTTCAGCTCCATACTCTTTAACTAATTGAGTAAAAGTTTTTGCAACGGTATTTGCAGCTCCTTTAATCCAATTCCAAGCATCTTCAAAAATGTTGCCACCATCAATGTCTACCATTTCTTGATGCGTCATTGCACTCACGCCATAGGCGTTCAAATCTAATGTTTTCATAATTTTACAAAATTATAAATTAATATTAATTACAAGCAACTTTTGCTTGCAAATCGCCCTGATTTTTTACGCGCGTTCAAAAAATCCGTTTGATAATGCAAAGGTACGGGCGCTCACGGCACAAAACAAGCCGTGAATGAAAAATTGGAAAATAAATATCCTCCACCGGTTGTTTTTATTAATTCTTCCTGTGATAATCGATGAAATTTACAAACAATTTCTAGTTCAAAACCGGTCGAATAATAATATGTTTCTGCACGACGTGAATATTCTATCGGCGCGCCCAATAGTTTCAACTCTTCTAAAATATCACGGAGCCTTCGGGTACTTAGCCTTAAATATTTCGCCAATTCTTCGGGTGTCCCCGTATGAGATTGCTGAATACATTTGTGTAATCGTTGCAACAACTCAATTTGTTTAAATACTATCATATCTTTATCAATTTAAAATAGTTTGGTCGCAAAGTTAAATTTTATGTATCTAAAAAAAGCGTAACATTCATATACATTTGATGTTTTGTATATGAATGTTACGAAAAAACATGCTCTAAAACATGTTTTTTGCATTCTTTAACTAAATTTACATGCAGAATATAACGAAAATTTGTAAATTTTTATCAAGATAGATTTGTGTACGCTGCGCTTTACGAATAGCGATTCGGTGGTGTCGTGGATTATTTCGGGTGGAAATAAGGTGGGCATGAAACTATTTGTTGTTTTGAACGTTTTTTAAGGAACGATAAGAAATCACTACAGAAATTATAATGCAGAGCAACAATACTATTATATAAAACCAATTGGTATTTTCATTACAAAAACTAACATACACCTTACTCAATTCATAAAAGAAATTACCTTCCCTGTTCAATAAATAAATATTCATAAGGCCATTATTGAAAAACAGGAAAATTGAGTAAAAAAAATGAGAATAAAGCCAAATTATCAACAATGATAAAACTTTTAAATTACCTTTTTTTTGTTTTACAATCCGATTTTCTAACTTTAAAACAAAAAAAACAGTTAAAAAAACGACTATAGAAGACAGCAATATGATTGAAAGCCAGTTGAGATTTAAGTACTTAATTATAAAATTGATTTCATATTTTAAATTTGGAGTTGCAATATATGTTAATATTATATCAAAACCCACAAACAGGGGATATAAAAATAAAATGGGCAAAGGAACCAAATTGATATGATTTCTATGACCCATTTTATTTTTGTTAGAGAATAGTACCATTAGTCTAATGCTCTACTTGTTACCCGTCCCATTTCCTGCCGAATTTCCATTACCACTTCCATTGGCAGTGCTATCGGCTGACACAGTTGTCCCAACTTTATTGTTATCGCCTACTACAACTGTACAAGACGACACCAAAGCTACAACAACACAACAGATCGCAAAAGCCAAAAGTGATCCGCCTTCGTTTTCCAGCATTTCCTGATAAGTTATTTCATTTACGCTATAAGCGTTTAAATCTAATGTTTTCATAATTTTTTACAAATTTAGTAATAAATAGTGTATTACAAGCAACTTTTGCTTGCAAATCAAACAAATTTTTCACACGCGTTCAAAAAATCTGTTTGATAGAATCAAAGGTAAATGCTTTTTTTTCATATTTTTATTCATTTTGTGAATAATTTATTACCTTTAGTTGCAAATATACAAAAAGATGGATATAGGCACTAACATTAAAGAAATCAGAGAGCTAAAAATCTTTCGCAAGAACATATCGCACACAAATTAGGTGTATCACAAGCTTCGTATGCTCGAATTGAAAGCGGCACAATCATTCCTAAAATAGACAGGTTGCAACGAATCGCAGATATTTTAGAGGTTGACTTGTCCACACTGCTTAGTACGACAAATAATTTTCATTTTATCTTTAATGAGGCTGCTAATCAGAGCGGATATATCAACAGTCAAACGAACCATACAGTTGATATTGAATTGATTAAAAAATCATTCAAAAAGAGTTGAATAGAAAGTAAGACCACAAGAGAACTTACTTTCCTGCGCAACAACTTGCAAAATGATTGTTTTATTCTCGCACCACTCTCAAGCCAATATCGGCAATGCCGCGTAGGGGATTTTCTTGTATGGCTTGGCGGGTGGTGTAGACGCAAACGCCCGAATCAGGATATTAGTAAACCACTTAAAATCAAGTGTTTATATTGTTTTTACTACTTTTTTTGATAATTTTACTACTTTGCTTTTATTTCATAATCTCCATTCCGAATACTTATCTGAAGTAGAAACATTTTTATTTTATTTTATTGGGATGACAAATGGTGCTCTATGGGCAGATGGATAGCTGATTTGTAATTTGTCAATAGTAAATTAATCTTAAATTGAAATACCGCAGAAGTGTACATTTTTCTTGAATTTCAACACAATTCAGTTGTTTTTCGCAGCCTTTGCTATAGCTTTCAAAATGGCTTTGTGATGTTCTAATATTTCGGTAGAGGGTTCGCGGCTTTTGCTAATTGCCGATTCGATGTAGAATTTGGCTAAACTGTAGCTGCCTTTTTGGAACAGTACCCACGCGTAGGTGTCGAGGTAAGTGGCGTTGTCCGGTTGTTGTTTAATGACTTCCGCCGCCATTCGTTCGGCTTTGTCCAAATTTTCTTTCAACAGAGAGAGGTAATAGGCATAATTGTTTAACGCCGAAATATTGTAGGGATTATTTTCCAACGACTGATCAAACGCCTCAAACGCCTTTTTCTTGTTGCCCTGTTGATAATACAGGTCGGCAATTTGTTCTAAAAAACTGGATTTTATGACTTTATCTTCTTCATCCACCACCGCCAATCCTGCGGTGAACACTTGCAGCGCCTCCTTTGATTTTTTCTCAATCAGGCAACTCATGCCTTTGTAAAAATAAAATTCGGACACTTCCGGAAATTGCATCAAGGCACTGTCACAAACGGCATACACTTCCGTGCTGTTGTTCCCTTTCAGAGCGATTTGCAACAGTTGCATCCAAGCAAAAATATCGTCCGGATCGCTTTTTGTCAGTGTGAGATATTCCGCCTTTGCCTTAGCCGGTTCGCCTTGAGAAAGCAAATAGGCCGCCTTTAAGCGATGAAAATAGTAAGCGTATTCAGGCTTGCCGGGATACGCTTGAGCTAATTCTTGATACAGAGGGATGGCTTTATCTGCCTGTTGCAGTTCGTAATACAATTCTGCTAATTCGGACTTATAATCTTGATTATCAGGCTGATAGTAATGAGATTTTTCGAGAGCAGTCAATGCCTGACCGTTTTCTTTAAACAGCAAATAATAATGTGCCAGTTCATACCAGGTTGCTGCCGAAGTCGAATCAATTGCCGCGGATTGTAGCAACACCTCAAACGCCTCCTCATAGTCGTCCTGATATTTCAGGCGCAACGATTCAATGAAAAGGGAATCGGCACGAAATTGCTCGGAATAGTTTTTTTCTTCTGCCCACAAAGCGTTGCAGAAAAAAACCAAACAGATTATTAAGCCAAATTTCCGCATAAATTATTAATTGTAATTCTTATCAGGGGATTGCGGGTCGGAGCCCGCAATGACAATTAGCGTTAGGCGACGCCTGTGTGTCCGAAACCACCGTCACCACGTTTGGTGGTGTCTAATTCCTTAACGGCTTGCCAGTCGACGCGTTCGTGTTTGGCGACCACCATTTGACAGATGCGTTCACCGTCTGTGATGGTAAACGGTTCGTTGGAAAGATTGATGACGATGACTTTAATTTCACCACGATAATCCGAGTCAATCGTGCCCGGAGAATTGACCAACGAAATGCCAAACTTAATCGCCAAACCGCTTCTGGGACGGATTTGTGCTTCGTAGCCAATGGGCAATTCAAAGAAAATGCCGGTCGGCACCAACGCGCGCTCCAACGATTTCAGCACAATCGGTTCGTCGATGTTGGCACGCAAATCAAGCCCTGCTGAGTGTGGTGTTTCATACTCCGGCAGGGCGTGCTTTGATTTATTGATAACTTTGACGTTCATCAAACGCGTTTTTCTTTGATACGGGCTTTCTTACCGGTCAATGCGCGTAAGTAGTATAATTTAGCGCGACGTACTTTACCAACTTTGTTGCGTACGATTGAATCGATAAACGGTGAATTGAGCGGGAAAATACGTTCTACACCCACGTTGTCCGACATTTTGCGAACGGTAAACCGTCTGGTGTCGCCGTGTCCTACAATTTTAATTACTACCCCGCGGTACTGTTGAACACGTTCTTTGTTACCCTCTTTGATGCGATAAGCCACCGTCACGGTATCGCCGCTTTTGAATGCAGGGAAATTTTTCTCTGCCGGATTAGCAAATGCTTCTTCGGCGATTTTCATCAAGTCCATTTTCTTAACTTATTTAGTTCCAATACCTTAACGCAACATTCACGAGTCTCTCTTTTCTTGCCAGAGGTTACGCTAAGCCTATTTTCGGGTGCAAAGGTACAACTTTTTTTTAAACTATCAATTATTTTACAAAAAAAATCCAAAATAACTCCTAATTAACCATTAACCATTGACCATTAACAATTATTTTGTATCTTTGCCGCGATGATAAAGCTATTATTTAATGAGCAAGCAGTCCTGAGCGATTTGCAGAACGGCGAACCGGCGGTGCAGCGTAAGGCGTTTGAGCAGATTGTGAATTTTTACAGCGAAAATCTGTATTGGAAAATTCGCCGCATGGTGTTGTCGCACGACGATGCCAATGATTTGCTGCAAAATGCCTTCATTAAGGCTTGGATGAGTTTCGACTCGTTTCGTGGCGATGCCAAACTGTCGACGTGGCTTTATAAAATTGCCGTCAACGAAAGCATTACCTTTTTAAATAAGGAACGCGCTAAAAATAATGTGTCGTTGGACGACGAGGCGACGTATTTGTCGGAAAATTTGACCGCATCAGACTATTTTGATGGTGATGAAGCCCAGATTAAGCTCCAAAAAGCCATTTTGACTTTGCCCGACAAACAGCGCCTGGTGTTCAATTTGCGCTATTTCGATGAGATGCCCTACGAAGAAATGTCCGGTCTCTTGGACACATCCGTGGGCGCGCTCAAGGCTTCTTATCACCACGCTTCCAAAAAAGTGGAAGATTTTTTACAATCCGATTAAACTTTTTCCGTTTACGATAGTCAAACTAATGAATCTCTCGAATTGAGTTACGCATAAAGATGACAAAAAGATGAAAGACATTGACAAAAAAAATCCCTTTTCTGTGCCGGAAGGCTATTTCGATGGCTTGACGGATCAAATTATGGCGCAATTGCCTGCACGTCACACAGAAACGGCTGTTAAGCGCACAATGTGGCAACAGATGAAGCCGTGGACATACATGGCAGCTATGTTTGCAGGTATCTCGTTGATGATTAACATGTTTGTCAAACAACCGCAACCCCTTGATTTGAGGGCAGATGCAGACATTGAGGCATTCTACCAGTATTATGAAGATCAGGTCTCAAATTCAATTTATCACGAAACAGTCTACGTAGATGAAACATTAGAATATTAAACATATTAAAACGGAAAAAAATGAAAAAGAAATTAATAGCATTTGCCTTAGTGGCATTTATTGCAGGCGCGGCAAATCCCGCGTTTGCACAGGAAAAACAAGAGAAACAAAAACAAGAACGGACGCAAAATAATCAAGAACGTTTTGCCAAATTCAAGACCGATCGCATTGATTATCTTGCCAAGAAAATGGGTTTGACAGACGACGAGAAAGCGAAATTTCGGCCAATCGAAGAAGAACTGCAACAAAAAAAGTTTGATTTGTACAAAGGATTGCGCGAAGAAAGCCAAAAATTGAAAGGCAAAGAACTTTCGGAAGCCGATCACCAAAAATTGATCAATTTGCGTACCGAAAACAAAAAAAGAGAAGCCGAATTGGACGCTGAATACACCACTAAAATGTTGGATGTATTGCCCGCAGCCAAAGTTTCTAAATATGCTATGGCAGAGCAATCTTTTGGCAAACACTTCACGAAAGGCGATAAAAATAGCGATAAAGGTGCGATTAAAAAAGCCGGAGATGATGTGCGTAAAGCCGGAGAACAAGTACGTAAGGACGGCGAACGGGTTCGCAAAGAAGGAGCCAAAGTACGCGTAGAAGGTGAAAAGGTACGTAAAGAGGGTGAAAAATTACGTAAAGAGGCAGCTAAAGCCGTGAAAGAGGATAAAAAATAAGGGGATTGCGGGTAAGATTGCGGGTCGCAGCCCGCAACGCAATGACATTAGCTGTTAGGAATGTGATAGCTGCGTAATTCTTTTTGAAACACTTTGGATTTGCTACCCGTATGCTGGTCGAGCAACGCCCAAAAAGCGGGACCGTGGTTCATGTGGACGGTGTGACAGAGTTCGTGCAACAGCACATAATCAATCAAATGTTGCGGAAGCAGCAGGAGATAATACGATAAACTGATTGTTTTCTTCGAGGAGCAAGACCCCCAGCGGGTTTTGCTCTTTCTTGTTTTGACCGACAAATAGGTGAAGCCGTGCGCCTGTGCGATGTCTGCTAATTGTTTAGGCAGCGACAGTTTAGCCAGCGACGCTAAGTACGTATCATCCGGACGATTAGCACCAAAGCTGGGAGTGGCTTTGCGCGCATTGACTTTGTCGCGAACGCCCAACACGCTTTCACGATTTTTCTTGAAAAAAGATTCGGCAGTCGACAAATTGCCGCCCCAGGGTACGGTTACCGTCACTCCGTCTGCTTTGATGCGGATGATGTATTTGCGCGCGCGCGAATTGTGCCGATACACGATTTTCCCTAACTGTGGGTCTGTGATTGTTTTCAATACGTTCATAATTCAGTTTTGTTTATCAACTCTTGCCAAGTTGTTTGCTTGTGATTTTTCATGTAGGCATCCACCAGACGATAGCCCAACCACACGCCTACACGGTCGGGCGAGGAATCGGACAAAGGCGACGTACAGCGAAACGAGCGAAAAAATTCATCCGTATTGTAGGCATCGGGCTTAAGTAAATACTGATTTTGGTCAATTAGTTGCCAAATCTCCGCCTCATGTTTTTCACACCACTCATACTGATATTGAATATAGCCCACATAATCCCATTTCGGACGGTTGGGAATCAGTTGCGAAAGGATATAACGCAATTTTCCGGCATAGAGCATACGATCTAAAAGCATGGCATCATTGCCCTGAAACGGAAAATTTGCCGTCATAAATCCCAGCAAATAATCGGGCACAATACGCTCGCGCATCATGCCGATTCTCTCATAATCGTAAAAACAATCCTTATAAAGCGGATAGTCCGCCCCCATGTATTTGTCGGCAGAAAGCGATAAGGTGCTGTCTGTAACCACCACATTCTGCTCCAAACCTGCTACCATATAAATTTTCGGGCGTTTCAAAGACGGAAAATGCGCCAATAATTTACGCATACCGTGCTCTAATTCGCTATTGATGCCGGTAATATCGGCAAAAGTTGTCTGCACATCATTGCCCACCGCGTCATCAAAGTTCACAATGATGCGAAATTCGTCGCTCACCTCCCTGTGTCTGGAACAAGCAAAAGTGCACAAAAGCAAACATAATCCGAATAGTCTAAAATACTTCATCGCAGTACAAAGGTATAAAATATTTATCGCAGCGCCTCATAAATGATGTCCTGGATGCGGGTGCGGGTGTCGAGCTCGGACAGTTTGGGATTGATGCGCGAGGGGTAGATGCGGTTGGTCAGAAAAATGTAGATTAGTTGATTGTCGGGGTCTACCCAAAAGCAGGTGCCGGTGTAGCCGGTGTGGCCGTAGACGCTGGCGGGTGGATTTTCGTTTGTGGCTTGAGCACTTTGGGGGAGGCGCGTGCCTTTGTCGGGTTTGTCGAAGCCTAAGCCGCGGCGACTAATCGGACTTTTGCTGTTTGTGAACAGGTGGGTTGTTTTTTCGGAGAAATAACGTTCGCCGCCATACGTGCCGCCGTTGAGGTAGAGTTGTAATAATTTAGCTAAGTCGTTGGCGTTGGAGAATAGTCCTGCATTGCCTGACACGCCTCCCAGAATGGCTGCTGCCTCGTCCGACGGATAGCCAATCAGCAGTTGATTGCGCCAAAATGCGTCGTTTTCAGTGGGCGCAATCGTGAGGCGATCGAACCGTTTCAACGGCAAAAATCCGGTTGTTGCAGCCCCCAGATTGGCGAAAAAGGTTTCTTCGGTGTACACATCCAAGGATTTGCCCGTGATGTTTTCGACGGCTTCTTTCAACAGGATGAAATTCAAATCGCTGTACAGATAGTTTTTGTTTTTGCGTACATTCACGTCGTTGGCAATCATAGCTATCACCCGTTCTTCCATGTCGTCGACGACATAAAAATTGTTCGCTACCTGTTTGCTGATGCCTTTTTTCGGCGTTCGGGACACCAAATTCGGAAAGAATTTGTAGTCCGTGCGGGCGTAGGTGTTTTTGTCGAAATGGATGCGGTGCGCTAAATCGCGTTTACCCGAAAAAAGAGACCCTGAATAGCTCTCAGGGTCGATAAGTTTTTGATAGAAGGGATAAAACGCCGGCAGACCCGATTGATGAAACAGCGCCTCTCGGACGGTAATGGCCGCTTTATTCGACCCGCGAATGCCTGGCACGTGCTTACTCAATTTGTCCTGCAAACCCAATTTTCCGGTGTCCACCAATTTGATAACCGCCGACAAAGTGGCTGTCGCTTTGGTCACCGACGCCAAATCGTAAATATCCGTCGGTTCGACGGGATGCGTTTGTGCGTAATCGAAATGGCCAAACGCCCGGTTGTAAATGACCACGCCATTTTTGGCAATCAGCACTTGACAGCCCGGGAAGGCTTTGTTGTCAATCCCCTCCTGCACCACGTTTGCAATCGCGTCCAATTTGCGTTGCGACACATCCACCTCCATCGGATGTTGGTAAGACAGACGTGTTTTCGCCGTCGTGAGTCCGTCATGGTAGTCATACAGCCCGTTGACGCTCACCGGCAGCTTCCCTTTGGCAGGAAGTCCACCCATAATCACCTCTGCCGCAGCCTTTTGGGCGTAAGACGTGTTTTCGTAAGCCAGCGTCACCGAATAGGCGCTCGCGATGTTTTGCTTGTATTTTGGCAGTGTGTAAGGCGAAACAAAAAAGCACAGATGCACCTCTTTTTTCGCGGTTGCCAAGGCTTGCAACACCGTCGGCACGTTACCTGTAGTCGTCGAATGAATCGCTGCTACTACCACATCGTAGTTTTTCAATTTGGCGGCGACGGTTGCATGTTCTGCACCGGTTGCAAATTGCAGGAAATCGAAATTGTCGTAAAGTGCCATCGCATTTTGAAAATCCGTTCGTCCGGGTTCGCCCAAAGACACGACCGCTATTTTTCGTTTACCCAATTGATTAAGTGGAATCGCCTCGTCTGTATTTTTCAACAGCGTGATAGCCTCTGCGTTCAGTTTTTGAATCAGCCAATCGGCGTAAGTCGAATTAAGTCGACCGCTTAAACCATTTAAGTCGATGGGTTTCAAGCGATTAAGTCCTGTAATGTATTTGTAACGCAAGACTTTCAAACACTTGGCATCCAAATCTGTTTGGTTGAGTGTGCCGTTTTTCAGGGCTTGTTTGATGGCAAGTATTTCTTCAGCCACTTTTGTACGCCCCAACAGCATGTCGTTTCCGGCCAGCAAAGCCTCCACGCAGGCACTTCCGGAGCGTCCGGCGCCTTTCATTTCCAGCGCATCGGTCAGCACAATACCTTCAAAGCCTAATTCGGTTTTCAGGAGTTCGCGAATGATTTTCGGCGAAAGAGAAGCCGGTAAATTGGACGTTTTGTCCAAAGCGGGCACGGACAAATGACCAACCATCACGCCGGAAAAGCCACTGTTGATATACTGCTTAAAGGGATATAACTCCACAGTATCCAAATGTTTACGGTCGTGATTGATAACCGGCAATGCAGCGTGCGAATCGGTGCTCGTGTCGCCATGCCCCGGAAAATGCTTGGCAACCGCAATCACGTTTTTACTTTCCAACCCTTTGGCATAAGCCAGCCCTTTTTCTGCCACATCGGGCGGATTTTCGCCAAACGAACGCACCCCAATCACTGGATTTGCGGCATTATTATTGACATCCAAATCGGGTGCAAAATTTATCTGAATGCCCATTTCTTGACATTCACGCCCCAATTCTTCGCCATACAGACGAATTAAATCATTATCTTGAATCGCTCCGAGCATCATGTTATGCGGAAAAAGCGGCGTATTTGCCAAGCGCATCGACAGCCCCCATTCCGCATCGGAACTGATAAACAAGGGCACAGTGCTCGCTTTTTGATACTGGTTGATGCTTTCCGCCTGGTCTTTGACACTGCCTTTGGAAAACAGCAATCCGCCGATTTTCTGTCCTTTAATTTGAGCGAGAACCGCCGCACGCGATGCCGGAGCAGGGTCGACCGTGTATATAAACAGCTGACCAATGCGTTCGTCCACCGTCATCTTGCTGAAAATCGAATCCACCCACTGATTCATTTTCGCCTTGTCTGCCTGCCTATATAATGCCGGCTGCGCAGTTAGCAGTGACCAGTGACCGGTTAGCAGCACACAGACTAACAGCCATGATCCGCGAAGTAATTTAATTCGTTTCATTATCAACACTTTTTTCAGCCAAACGCCGCCTTTATTTTGTCGACATAATCGAGTTTTTCCCACGTGAACAGCTCCACTTCTATCGTTTTTTTCGGCTCGTTGTCGTAACGTGACGAAAATGTTTTTGTCACCGTTTGCGGCTCACGACCCACATGTCCATAGGCTGCGGTTTCAAAATAGATGGGATTCCGCAGTTTCAGGCGTGTTTCGATGGCTTTTGGACGCATATCGAACAACTTTGCGACTTTTTCGGCGATTTGTCCGTCCGTCAGATTCACTTTGCTTTTGCCATACGTGTTGATGAAAATATTCATCGGTTCAGCGATGCCAATCGCGTAAGCCACTTGCACCAAAATTTCGTCTGCAATGCCTGCTGCGACCAAATTTTTCGCGATGTGACGGGCGGCGTAAGCGGCCGAGCGGTCTACTTTTGAGGGGTCTTTCCCCGAAAAACAACCGCCGCCGTGCGCGCCTTTACCGCCGTAGGTGTCCACGATGATTTTGCGACCGGTCAATCCGGTGTCGCCGTGCGGACCTCCGATGACAAATTTGCCGGTCGGATTGACGTGGTATTTGATGTCGTCCGTAAACAAATCCCGCACGTTTTGTGGGTATTTGGCTTGGACGCGTGGCACAAGAATGTGAATCACATCATGCTTAATTTTTTCTTGCATCGCCTTGTCCGTCGCAAACTCGTCGTGCTGCGTCGAAATGACAATGGTATCGATTTTTTCAGGCACGCCGGCATCGCTGTATTGAATTGTCACCTGCGACTTGGCATCCGGACGCAAATACGGCATCAACTGGATTTCATTTTTGCGAATATTGGCCAGTTCAATCAGCAGTTGGTGCGACAAATCCAACGGCAGAGGCATGTAATTCGCCGTTTCGTTGGTTGCATACCCAAACATCATGCCTTGGTCGCCGGCACCTTGATTTTCGTCATTCTCGCGCTCCACACCGCGATTGATGTCGACCGATTGCTCGTGAATCGCACTGAAAATGCCACACGATTTCGCTTCAAATTGGTACTCGCTTTTGGTGTAGCCAATCTGTTCAATCACGCGACGAGCCACTTCCGGGATGTCCACGTAGGCTTTAGATTTCACTTCACCTGCCAACACGACCTGACCGGTGGTCACTAATGTTTCGCAAGCGACTTTAGAATTGGGGTCGTAAGCCAAAAACTGGTCCAACAGGGCATCTGAAATCTGGTCGGCGACTTTGTCGGGGTGACCTTCAGATACGGATTCGGATGTAAATAAATAACTCATATTCTTTTATTTTTAGACTGCAAAGGTACAATTTATTTTTTATAAATTACGGTCAATCCGTCCCGTAAAGGAAGGATGATTTTTTCAATGCGCGGGTCGTTTTTGATTTTTTCGTTGAAGCGGAGGATGCCTTGCGTTTGTTTATCGCCCGAATGAGGCGATTCGAGCACTTTGCCGTCCCACAGAGTATTGTCTGCCAAAATCAGTCCGCCGGCATTGACTTTATCGAAAATCAAATCGTAATAGTCGCTGTACAGTCGCTTGTCCGCATCGATGAACACCATATCGAAAGCACCTTCCAGCGTCGGAATCACGTCCAGAGCATCGCCGAGATGCAGATGAATTTTTGATTTCAGTTCCGATTTCTCAAAATTCCGGCGGATAAAATCTTCCATCTCATCGTCTTTTTCGATGGTGTGGATTTCGCCGTTTTCCGACAACCCCTCTGCCAAACATAAGGTGGCATAGCCCGTATAGGTGCCAATCTCCAGAATGCGCCGGGGGCGTGCGATGCGCACCAGCATTTTCAAAATCCGCCCCTGCAAATGCCCGGAAATCATGCGCGGACGCAGCAGATTGACATGCGCCTCACGATTGAGCCGCGCCAACAACTCGCCTTCGGAGTCGATGTGATCTAATATGTAATCATCTAAAGTCATTCTAAATGTTAGAGTGTAGTTATTAGAGTGTAGAGTGTAGTTATTAGAGTTTAGTTTAGAAAAGGACTACACTCTACACTCTAATAACTACACTCTAACTATCAAAGATTGGTGTTTGATAGTTGGTGCTTGACAGGATGCGTTCCACTTTGTTGATTTCGAGGAAAGACGAGCCTTCGCCCATGCCAACGCTACCACTCAGGTAGGCAACTAAATCGGAACGTTCGATCATATTTTTGTTCAACAACTTATTTAAGGCTTCTACAAAATATTGGACGGAAGTGCCGCTTTCTTTCTGATATTCTGCCCATACGCCGTAGGAGAGGGATAATGCACGTGTGGTTTCCTCTTTGTAGCAAATCGCCAAGACGGGTGCTTTGCCACGGAAAGCTGCCAAATTGCGCACCGTGCGTCCGGAATAAGAATCCGTCACGATGGCTCTCACGCCCAATTTAGTACTTGATTTAACGGCTTGTTTCGCTAAAAACGAGGTCACATCCAAATCGTCGTCGGGGAATGGCACGCGAATATCGTTTTCTAATAATTTCGTTTTTTCGGCTTCGCGCGCAATGCTCGACATCGTGTGCACAGCTTCGACAGGGAATTTTCCGTACGCCGTTTCGCCGCTCAACATGAGCGCGTCGGTGCGGTAGTAAATCGCATTCGCCACGTCCGTCACTTCGGCGCGGGTGGGGCGCGGATTGGTAATCATTGAATGGAGCATCTGTGTTGCCACAATCACCGGTTTTTTTGCAGCGATACATTTGCGAATCAGCACGCGTTGCAAGCCTGGGATTTTTTCTTGAGGCACTTCAATTCCCAAATCGCCACGCGCAATCATGATGCCGTAAGCCACTTTCAGAATCTCGTCGATATTGTCGACACCTTCCTGATTTTCAATTTTCGCGATGATTTTTATCGGGCTATTGTGCTCATCCAGAATGGTTTGAATATCCAGTACGTCCTGTTTGTTGCGCACAAACGAATGGGCAATAAAGTCGATTTTATTTTCAATCGCATACAGAATATTCTTGCGGTCTTTGTCTGTCAGCGAAGGCAAACTGATGCGCACGCCGGGGATATTGACACTTTTGCGGCTACCGAGCACGCCATCGTTTAACGCTTCGATTGTCAGATAGTTAACATCTTTTCCAATGACCTTAAATTCCAATTCACCATCGTCAATCAGAAGCACATCGCCGATTTTCAAGTCTTTTGTGAGATGGACATAATTGACCGAGATGACTTCTTTCGTCGTTTTTTGGTCGGGCGCGCCTTGAATTTTCAGCCTGTCGCCCGTTTTAAATTGAATCGATTCGCCGGATATGGTGGTGCGTACTTCGGGACCTTTCGTGTCCATCAAAATGCCGATTCGGTTGGATACGGCGCGTACACTTGCGATAATCTTGTCAAATCCCTCTTTGTCGAGGTGGGCAGAGTTCATCCGCACCACATTCATTCCGGCCTCAAATAAATCGCGTACAAAATTCACTTCGCACCGTTTGTCGGAAACGGTGGCTACTATTTTTGTTTGTTTTAACATATTAAAATTAAAGGTGTTTATAAAAACAACACCAACACGGTAATCAGCAGCGTGCCAAACAGGAAGAACCAGGCATAAAACTGCACCTGCCCCGATTGCAAGCCGCGAATGGCGTGCGATGCTTTTTGTGTCAACCAAGCCAAACCGTCCATCGTGTGGTCGATAATATGGCGGTCAAACCACTTAACCGGTTCGCTGATATAGTTGAAAATAACCGTGCGTGCCACCCAATGCCACAATTCGTCCATATAGAATTTTTTGCAAACAGCCGTGTAAACGCCACCCATCGACTTCGCGATTTGAGACGGCGTGCGACTTTCCTTGAAATAGAACACTATCGCCACCATAATTCCGACCAATGCCACGCCGATGCTCATCAACGCCACATGGCTGTTGATATGCGTGTGGAATGGTATATTGTCGTTGGCAACATGTTCCGAGAAAGGAATAAATCCGGTGACAAGGGAGAAAACCGCCAAAATACACAACGGCAGAGCCATTTTCCAAGGCGATTCGTGTGGTTTGTGATGATCGTCGTACGTCCGTTCGCCATTCCAAAAAATCTTGAAATAGAGGCGGAACATATAAAAAGCGGTCAATCCGGCAACAATCCAAAGTGTCCAGAACACCGTCTGACCCACTAATGTGCCATTTTCAAATGTCGCAGCTAAAATTTCATCTTTACTGTAAAAGCCCGAGAACGGCGGAATTCCGGCAATCGCCAAACAGGCAATCAGGAACGTCCAGTTCGTAGCCGGCATGTATTTGTGCAACGCGCCCATCTTGTTCATTTCGTTGCTGTGGACGGCGTGAATGACCGAACCCGCACCCAAGAACAACAATGCCTTGAAAAAGGCGTGCGTAAACAGGTGGAACATCGACGCCATATAACCCAATCCTTCTTCGCCACCATAGCCTGAAACGCCCAGCGCACACATCATATAGGCGATTTGCGAAATGGTCGAAAACGCTAATACGCGCTTAATATCGGTCTGCGTAATTGCAATGACTGCCGCAAAAATAGCGGTAAACGCCCCAATAAAGGCAATCAAATCCAAAACATCCGGTGCGGCAAAATAGTAAACCGTAAACAAGCGAGCCACCAAATAAACCCCAGCCACAACCATCGTAGCGGCGTGAATCAACGCCGAAACAGGCGTGGGACCTTCCATCGCGTCGGGCAACCAAATATGCAAAGGGAACATCGCCGACTTTCCGGCACCGCCCATAAAAATGCCCGCCATCGCCCACGTGGCAACCGACAAGCCCAAGAACGATTGTCCGGCCATCGAATTAACCACCAAACCGGCATGGTCGGCAGTCAATAAGCCAAAATCAAACGTTTTCGTGTAATAAGAAAGTATAAGAATCCCAATCAGGAAGCCCAAATCGGCAAATCGCGTGACGATAAACGCTTTTTTAGACGCTGCCACCGCCGAAGGTTTCGTGTAATAAAAACCAATCAAGAGGTAAGAACTGGAGCCCACCAACTCCCAAAAGATGTACATTTGGAAAATATTTGTGGCAACAACCAATCCGAGCATCGAAAAACTAAACAGCGACAGAAAAGCAAAATAGCGTTGATAGCCCTTCTCGCCGTGCATATAACCGATACTGTAGAGGTGCACCATCAGCGAAACAGTCGTAATCACCACCAGCATCATCACCGAAATCGGGTCGAGAAGTACGCCCAGGTCGATGTGTAAACATTCGGTAAACTTCAACCATTCAAAGTTGAATGGCATCAGTTGCGTCCACGCGCCACCCACTTTTCCGAGCACGAAAAAGTACTGATACGCCACGTAATACGCTACTGCAGCGCAGATTGCCATGCCCGCCGTGCCGATAATACCTGCCACGCTCGGTTTCATTTTTCCGCCCAACAATCCCAAAACTAAAAACAGGAAGAGGGGTAATACCACTATTAAGATGCTCAATTCCATTAGTTCTTCATTTTATTAACGTTTTTCACGTCCACATTCCCAACCGCACGGTATACATTGATGATAATCGCCAGTGCCACAGCCGTTTCCGCTGCCGTGATGGCGATTCCAAACAGCGTGAAAAACATCCCTTCCATCTGTTGTGGATACAAATAACGGTTAAACACAGCGAAATTTATTTCCACCGCATTCAAAATCAGTTCCAACGAAATCAACATCGCAATCATGTTTTTACGGGTCACGAACCCATAAATTCCGATGAAAAACATCAGCGTGCTGACTATCAAATACCAATACATGTCTATCATAATGCTAATTTTTCTGTTTCAGCGTGCAAATTTACGAAATAATTTTTAATTATTGCTGTTTTGCGTGAAAAAATTTTGCTTACGATGCACGACGTTTCTCATTTTGCGCTTCCTTGTCGCCTTCTAATTTTAAAAATTCTTCTATTCTGCCAACATAGTAAAACGGCAAATTGATAAGTTTAAATGTTTTCCCGTTTTGCGTGGTTACTTCGTCTATCGAAAACGGTTGCGACCAAACTCTGACGGCAATGTTATGTGGAGCTTCTTCCATAAACAAATGCAAAGATTTAAGTTTGGCATTATGTCCCGATTTTACTTCAATGGGAATTATTTTACCGTCATATTGCAACACAAAATCCACTTCTGCCTGCGAAGTATTTTTATCGCGTACCCAAAAATTTCGTTGTGCTGATACGCGATTATCTATTGCAAGCAACTCCTGCGCAACAACCTGCTCGGCAATTTTTCCACGCCACGCATCTAAAATATCTTTTGCCCCGAACACTTCTTTTTGTACATTGGCAGCGTAATTTACCAAACCGCAATCGAGCCACAATAGTTTTGGCGAGCGTTTCAAGTTTTTTGTTATAGGTATAAGACAATCGGTTGTCGGGTAGCAAAGTTCCAAAACAAAGATTTTTTCCAATGTACGAAACGCTTCGCCCATTTCGCGTGCCTTATACGAAGAGCCTGCAAAGGCACCTAAAGTAATACGTTCGGCTGCAAATTTCCAACCTGCCTGCAAAATGTATCGTATCACTTGCGTCATAGTCTCGTTGCGGGCATATTTTTCAACATCATCCCTGTAACTTGTAAGCAAACTTTCGTAAATTTTGTTTAAACCCACAAAATCTTTGTTTTCGGCATAATCGGCAACCACTTCGGGCATCCCGCCTGTCAATGTAAATGTATTAAATAAATTCATTGTTTTGTCGTGCAATGCTGCCGGTATTCGAGTGTTAATTAATGCCTTTTCGAGTTGTGTTTCGCCGATAGCCCGTAAAAATTCGTTGAAAACGCAAGGTCTTACAGCCAAATATTCTACTCTGCCCACAGGAAAAGAAATTTTTTTGTTTAGCATTGTTTCCAAAAGCGAACCTGCTGCAATTACATATAAATCAGGTATTTTTGCCTCGTAGAAATATCGCAGTTTTGTAATTGCCGTCCGTGAATTTTGAATTTCGTCAATAAACAGCAGCGTTTTTCCGCTTTGCTTTTCCTTGTTGCAAAAAAGAAAAATTTCAGATAGAAGGTCGTCAATTTCCTGTTCTTTCTCAAACAGAGCTATTGCACTCGGATTTTTTTCAAAATTCAAATACAGATAGTTTTCAAAATTTTCAGAAAAACTTTCTACAAGTGTGGTTTTTCCAACTTGCCGTGAACCTCTTAATATCAATGGTTTGCGATTTTTCTTAGCCTCCCATTGTTCTAAATCTTTTGTAACATTTCTTTCAAACATAGTAATTAAATTTTCTGCAAAGATACTGCTTTTGTTTCAAAGTTAGGGTATAATTATAAATATTTTGTATTAAAATTAGGGTATAAAGTGGTTGAATTTGTTTCATATCGGGGGTATATTACAATAACGGCAAGCGTTTTTAGTGCTTGCCGTTCCCAATTGTATAAACCTGAACGGGTTTAAAACGGGACAATTGCAATCTATTTATTTACAATTATTTTCTTCACCTCCCAAGATTCTGACGTCTTGATTTTCACAAAATACGTGCTGTTCGAGAAAGTGGAAAGGTCGACTTTGCCTGAAAAATGGTTGTCAGACAGAACCTTTACGCCGGCCGTGTTGTAAATTTCTATACTTTCTATCCACGATTCGCTTGTGATGAATAGCTCGTGCTTGGCAGGGTTGGGGTAGACTCCGATTTTGTTTGACAAAACTTGTTGTGTACCTGTACCGTGTTGACATTCATCCAATAATTGATGCAATAAAGTAATTGTTTCGTTCAATTCAGTAATTGTATTTTCCAATGCTGTTTTATCGCTTTGCAATGTTGAAATTTGGCTTTGTAAATCACTGACAGTACTGTTTGCCGTTGTTAGTTGATTTTGCAATGAAGTACTATCGGCTTTCAATGTAACAATTTGATTTTGCAATGAAATAATTGCAACATTTTGTTCCTGCACTTGTACATAGAGACGCAAGGTATCACTGACTAACTGCGTATTTTTGTTTGTTAAGACACTATTCTGATTGAATAAACGAATTGTATCATTTGTCAAAGCCGTGTTTTCTGCAAACAGACGTGTTGTGTCGGTAATTAGTGTAGTAATTTTTGTATTTAGAATTACTGTGTCATTTTTCAATGCTTCTATTTGTTCCAAAAATTCTGCAGCGTTGCAACGTTCAAAGTTAGCCGTAAAGACTGATTCGGCTGTCACAACGATAGTTCGAGGATTAGAGGTATTTCCATCCGACCATCCGGAAAAATTAGAATTTAGAGATGGTACAGCATAAAGCGTAGCATTTGAATCTCTTTCATAAAATCCTTCGCCCAAAACAATGCCATAATCGTTATTCGTCGCTGTCGTTATATGTACACTTCCCGAAAGTTTGAATGTTACGATAATGGAATGATTTTCGGTTACATTTTCAAACGTGTAACTGCCTGTCGAAACCGCAACCAAATTATTTACGTCGTCTATCAATACTTGATAAATTTCATACTCGGTGTTAGGTGCAAATGTGACGGTCAAGTTATTGCCGATTTCTACTGTTTGATTGCTTGCTGGTGTGATTGTGCCGTTTTCGTCAGACGAAACTGCTATTGTATAGGTCAGTTTTTTGAACGTAACAGAAAAAGAATGATTTGTATTTGCATTTTCGAACGTATAACTGCCGGCAGCCACAGCTTCTGTGTTATTTACGCCGTCTATCAACACCTCGTTAATTTCATAATTTGTATCCGGAGTAAAAGTGAAAGTCGTGTTTTGCCCAAACGCAACAGTTTGATTGCCACTTGGCGAAATTTGACCATTTGCGCCTGCCGAAACCGATATAGTGTAATTCTCACATTGTTCCGTCATATTACTAAAATCCTGCCAACCAAACTCACTTTGGTAATTTGTCAATGTATTACAAGGCACAATAACATCAACATCTGCCACTGTTAATCCATTGAAAGAATTGGTGTAAGCCGAAGGCACAGTTGTTGCGTAGGAAACTATCGTGTCCAAACCTGTACAGTCCTTGAAGGAATAATCCTGAATGCGCGTTACATTATTTCCAACATTGATTTTTGACAAATTGGTGCAGCCCGAAAAAGCAGGATAATTTGTACCGCCATTCGTGGTACAGTTGGTAGGATTAAAATTTAACGTGGTTAATCCTGTACAGTTTTGAAAAGCGTAATTGCCGATTGTGCCTACATTTTCCGGAACCGTAAATTCTTTTAATCCGCTGCAATTATAAAAAACATATTCTCTAATGTATTGCAAAGTGCTTGGCAAAGTAATGGTTGTCAGCATATTACAGTTATAAAATGAACCGTATTTCAAATCCGTAGAGCCGGTTATCGTAACATTGCGCAAAGTCGTTGGTAAATAAAATGTTTTCGTGCCACTATAATAGTTTTGACTGATAGAAGTTCCGCCCGTATAACTTGTTGTACCAAAAATATAGCCTAAAACAGTACTATCAGCCCTGATGTTTGTTGCCGAAATGCTTTTGCCCACAAAAGGCAGCGTTATGTCCACCAAAGCAGCACAACCGCTAAACGCAGCATCACCTATTGTTGTAACATTTTCAGGCACAAGCATAGACGTTAATCCCGTACAATTCTTAAATGCCTGACTTCCAACGTAAGTAACGCTTGCAGGAATATTTACCGAGGTTAATCCGCTGCAAGAATAAAAAGCATTATCGGGAATTTTGGTAACATCGCTCGCAATATTCAGCGTTGTAACCCCCGAACAGCCCGAAAATACAGGCAAAGTGGCACTACCCATCGTTTCGCAATTCACAGCATTATAGTTGATTGTTTTCAATCCCAAACACGAGAAGAAAGCATCATCGCCAAGTTTTTTGGCAGTAGAAGGAATATTTACGCTGTCTAAAGCGATACACAAACCAAAGGCGTAATTGCCAACAGTATCTTTTACAGACAAATAGCCGTCTAACCTCATACAGTTGTAAAAAGCGTAATCGCCAATCCTGTTCACAAACGACAAAGGCAAATTTTGGCTCACAATTTTGGAACAGTTACGAAAGGCGTAATTCCCAATATAAATCACACTTTCAGGAACGGTCAAAGTGCTTGTTATGTTGCTACATTCATAAAAGATATAATTGGGGATGCGTGTAACATTGTTTGCTATATTCAAAGTGGTAAAATTTGTACAGCCGGAAAAAACTGCCGCTGTAGGATTTCCTGTGCAATTGGTTGCATTAAAATTTACGGTTGATAATCCGGAACAATTTTGGAAAGCAGCACCTCCGATAGAAGTTACAAGTTCGGGAATTGTTAAAGTCCCACTAAAACCGCTACATCCATAAAACGCAGAACCGCCTATGGTAATAAGTGAAATTGGAAGTGTTAATGTGCCGGTAAAACTGCTGCAATTATAAAATGAGGAGTTTCCAATGTAAGTTACAAGATTGGGAATTGTTAAAGTACCCACTATTGTGCTACAACCATAAAAAGCATAATCCGGTATGCGTGTAACATTACTTCCTATATTTAATGTGGTAAAATTGGTACAACCACTAAAAACAGGATATGAATTACTTCCCATTGTTGTACAATTTGTTGGATTGAAATTTACGGTCGTAATACCTGTACAACCCCTAAAAGCATAATCTCCAATAGACGTTACTGAACTGCCGATTGTTAAATGCCCTGCCGAACTGTTGCTTTCATTGATTGAGATATTGGTAAGCATTGAGCAGTTGCTAAATGCCCCAGCGGATATTGAGGGGTCATTAGTTATCGTAGCAGTTCGTAAACTTGATGGAATATAATAAGTGTAGTAACTGCTACCTGAATAATATTGTTGTTTTGCAGTACCACCCGTATAACTTGAGGTGCCAAAAATATAGCCGAATAGACCACTTGTTGATGTAGCCGAAACTGTTTGACCAACAAACGGCAATGTAATATCTACCAATCCCGAACAACCGCCGAAAGCCGCACTTCCAATAGTTCCCACGTTATTTGGAACAGTTACAGAAGTTAATCCTGTACAATTCTGAAAAGAATAATCGGGTATGCGTGTAACATTACTGCCAATATTCAACGTAGTGAAATTTGTACAACCATTAAAAACTGGGTAATAAGAATATCCCATTGTTGAGCAATTTGTCGGATTGAAATTAACCGTAGTCAGCCCTGTACAATTCTGAAACGCATAGTTCCCAACGGAAGTGATATTGTCGGGAATGGTAATACTACCTAACCGAGAGCAACCCTGAAAGGCATAATCGCCTATTGTAGTTACAACTATGCCGATACTTGCCGAAGTAATATACTCGCAACCGTAAAACGCATATTGTCCGATAGTGGTAACACTGTTATCTACTACCAGCGTTTTGATATTCTGCCGTTCAGCATACCAAGGTGCTGTTCCTGAAGAATAATTGTTCATTGCACCCGTACCTGTAATGGTCAGGGTTTTGTTTGCTCCATCACCATCAAGTATCCACACGAGATTTGTGCCGCAAGTACCGCTGTCTTGGGCAAAAAGAGTGCCTATAGCAAAGCATAAGCAACAAAATGTTGAAATGATAATTTTTTTCATTTTACTATTTATAAGTTTGTTAACATGAAATCTTCTCTATATCTGATTTTATTTCTTCAAATCTTTTCGAGAAATTTTTAATAATCTCTGTTTTGAGAAATGGATCCTTATCGTGTGTTTTACAACCATGCTCAAAGTCATCTATCTCTTTCTTGCTATTTTCTAAATAACTTGAATGATAAGAGTTTAAATTGGAACATTCCTTTATTTTTACTTCTTTTTTTGTCCACAACTGCCTTAACTCAGCTACTAAATTTTCTAATTCTTCCATTATTATTTCGTTTTATTTTTCCTGTTCTTACGGCTTCGCAGGTCTTGTCCCGTTTTTGAAATAGTAGTCGGCTCTATTTTTGGACAATAAAAAAGCGGATTTACTATCCGCTTCTGAGGTCGTGAGATACCTAACTTGCCGAATAAGCAAACCCGCATTGCTGCGAGTTTAACTACTCATTCTTGGCAAGTTTTGAAATTTCTCACGTTTCAGAAGCCAGAATAACGTTAAACGCTATTTTATATGTCTTATTTTGTGCGTATTACTACGCTTTTTCTTTTTTATACCATAAAAATTGTTTTTGTGTTTATCTTGGGCGTAAAGATAAAGGATATTTTTTGATTTTCAAAATTATTTTCATCCTTTTTTGACGTTTTCTAAAAAATCAAGTATGTCGGAATTTCCGGCATACTGCAGGTGATAGGGAAAGCAATCTTACAAAATACTATTGTTTAGAGGACATTATTTCCGTTGGTTATCATGCCGATAAAACATTAATAGAAAAAAAGCACTTCAATCAAGTCATTTATATTGGTAACTCTAAATATTTTTTATCCGGAAATTTCAGTATATTCTGCAAGCGTTTATCTACCGCTTTCCAGTTCAACTTATGATCATTGGTCAATTTGACAGGTATGTCAAAATCAATGCTATCATAATAGGTAAGGGATTTGAGAGCAATAAACTTATTAGTTTTAGGATATTTAATGTCCCAAGACTTCAGCATCTCATTCGACTGCAGTGCCCCCTACAAGATGAAAGTCTTGGAGGGGCACATCTTGCATCAATCTGTTTAAGAGGTCAAATGTTTTGCTTTCAACTGTTTCTTTGTGTAACATTGCAAATCTTCTTTTTTCAGATTAAAGACGGTGCGAACAAAAGTTTCATCTTTCGGATGAAGTTGACCGGGTATCTCTTTTATGATCTCTCGAACACCTTTAGGACCACCATACAAATTGAAAGCGGCATAATAATCATTTTCCCAGCCCCGTTCAATCACTCGTCGTACAACGAGACGACGACCTTTTTGAAAATCAAATGTGTCGTAATCAACATCCCATAACAATTGCTTTGAAACAGCTTGAGGATTGTCTTTTATTTTCTTTTTCCAGTCCTGAAACATATCACAAAGATAGTGATATTTTTTTTTATAAATCAAGTGTTTCGAGAGAAAAAGGGTCATTAATTAAAAAAAATGTGTAAATTTGCACATCTTTTTAAGAACAAAGATATGAAAAAACTTGCTTTTGTCGCGATTATTCTGTTTTTTGGTTGTGCTTGCAAGCAAAAAATACAGACGCCTGATCCTGCCATACAGGTGGCTGTTCCCGCGTTTAATGCCGACAGTGCCTACGCTTACACGGCAACTCAGGTGGCGTTTGGTCCGCGTGTGCCAAAAACGGCGGCACATCGGGCGTGTGGCGACTATTTTGTGTCAACACTGCAACTGTGGGGCGCTAAAGTGACCCAACAGGATGCGACGGTTCAGACTTATGACAAGCAGTTGATTCCCCTCCGAAATATTATCGCGTCGTTTCAACCGGAAAAGCCGAAACGCGTGCTGTTGTGTGCGCATTGGGATACGCGCCCGTTTGCCGACCAGGATGCGAATGCACACAATCAGCATCAGGCGATTGACGGAGCGAATGACGGAGCAGGTGCGTGCGGCATCCTGTTAGAAATTGCGCGTCAAATCAGTCTGCAAACGCCTGAAGTGGGTGTAGACATCATCTTTTTTGATGCGGAAGATTGGGGACAACCCGAATTTGACACCAACCATTACGGCGATGCAGGCTATTGTCTGGGCTCAAAATACTGGGCGAATCATCCGCACACGCCGAATTATCAGGCGCAATACGGTATTTTGTTGGATATGGCAAGTGCGCGAGGAGCACGTTTTTACAAGGAGCAGCGTTCCATGTATTATGCCAATACTATTGTCAAAAAGGTGTGGGAAACAGCCCAAACGTTGGGTTACGGCGACTATTTTGTCGACCAAACAGGCATCGGATGCGACGATGACCACATTCCCATCAATCAAATTCGCAAAATCCCGTGCATCGACATCATCCAAAACGACCCCAATGCGCCCAAAGGCTTCGCCGGCTATTGGCACACAATGAACGACACGATGGATGAAGTCAGCAAAGAAACCATGAAGGCAGTGGGGCAAACGCTCCTAAAAATAGTTTATAGTTATTAGAGTGTAGTCAAAAAAACTAAACTCTAATAACTACACTCTACACTCTATACTCTAATAACTACACTCTAAACTCTAATATCTAAACTCTAAAAATATGTACGATTTAGCAATCATTGGTGGCGGACCTGCGGGCTACACTGCTGCCGAATTAGCCGGTAAAAACGGCTTAAAAACTGTTTTGTTTGAAAAAAACGCCTTAGGAGGCGTGTGTTTGAATGAGGGTTGCATCCCGACGAAAACGCTTTTGTATTCCGCCAAGGTGTACAATACGGCGAAAACAGCCGATAAATACGGTGTTTTGTGCGAAAATCCGGCGTTTGATTTGTCGAAAATCATTGCGCGCAAAAATAAGGTAGTGCGCAAATTGGTCGCCGGCATTCGCGCCAAAATGGCTGAGGCGGGTGTTGAGGTTGTAACCGGGGAAGCCGTTCGGGTACAGGGTGAAGGGCAAAAGGTACAAGATGAAATAGAAATTGTCTGTAATGACCAAACTTATACGGCTAAAAAACTCATTTTGTGTACAGGCTCTGAAACGGCGATTCCGCCGATTCCCGGATTGAAAGAGACTGCGTTTTGGACGAGTCGTGAAACTTTGGAAAATAAGGAAGTGCCTGAATCGCTGGTGATTATTGGCGGTGGCGTGATTGGCATCGAATTTGCGACGTTTTTCAATACGCTGGGCACGAAAGTGACCGTAGTCGAGATGGTCGACGAAATTTTAGGCGGCATGGACAAAGAACTGTCAGCCCTTTTGCGTGCCGAATTGACAAAAAAAGGCATCGCATTTCATTTGTCTACCAAGGTGGTTGCTGTATCTGAAAATTCGGTCGACATTGAAAAAGACGGCGAAAAACAGTCGATACCGACTGCACAAATTTTGTTGAGCGTAGGACGCCGACCGACCGTTGCCGGCGTGAAAGTCAATGCGTTTATGCAGACAGAAAATCCAAATATCTACGCTTGTGGCGACGTGACGGGCTTTTCACTGTTGGCACACACGGCAGTGCGCGAAGCGGAAGTCGCAGTACACCATATTCTTAGCCAGTTATCAGTTACCAGTTATCAGTTATCAGTTACCAGTTACCAGTTACCAGCGGCTATGTCTTACAAAGCCATTCCGGGTGTTGTTTATACTAATCCGGAAGTGGCTGGCGTGGGCAAAACGGAGGACGTGCTGCAAAAAGAAGGCGTGAGTTACACTGTCAAACAGTTGCCGATGGCATATTCCGGGCGATTTGTTGCCGAAAATGAGCAAGGCACCGGCGTCTGCAAAATTCTGGAAAGTGCGGACGGAGCCATCCTTGGCGTACATCTATTGGGCAATCCCGCTTCGGAATTGATTGTGATTGCAGGCATCGCGATTGAGCAAGGCATGACTGTCGACCAACTCAAAGCGATTGTGTTTCCGCATCCGACTGTTGGCGAAATTATCAAAGAAACGTTGTGAAATCTAAAAGACCGGCGTTCTTAGATACAAATAACCCCCAGTGACACGTAGCGACTGGGGGTTATTTGATGATAGCGGCCATTTATTTTATCAAGTCAAATCCCGTGTAAGGCACTAATGCTTTCGGGATTTTGATGCCTTCAGGCGTTTGATTATTTTCCAAAAGAGCTGCCACGATGCGTGGAAGGGCTAATGCACTGCCGTTGAGCGTGTGCACGAGTTGTGTCTTTTTGTCGGCATCGCGGTAACGGCATTTCAAGCGATTGGCTTGATAGCTCTCGAAATTGGATACCGAACTCACTTCCAACCAGCGTTGTTGAGCAGCGGAATACACCTCAAAATCGAATGTCAATGCCGACGTGAAGCTCATATCGCCACCACACAAGCGGAGAATCCGCCACGGGAGTTCCAATTTATCAACCAGCGATTGGACATAATCGACCATTTCTTGCAGCGATTGATAGGAATGTTCAGGTGTGTCGAGGCGCACAATTTCGACTTTGTCAAATTGATGCAGACGGTTGAGACCGCGCACGTCCTTGCCATACGAACCCGCCTCGCGACGGAAACAAGCCGAATAAGCAGTATTTTTGATGGGCAAATCTTTCTCGTCCACAATCACATCGCGATAAATATTGGTCACCGGCACTTCTGCCGTCGGAATCAAATATAAATCGTCGGCGTTGCAATGATACATCTGCCCTTCTTTGTCGGGCAATTGTCCTGTGCCATAGCCCGAATCCGCATTCACCACGTAGGGCGGTTGCACTTCCAAATAGCCTGCGTCGCGGGCATTATCCAAGAAAAAGTTAATCAACGCCCGTTGCAAACGGGCACCTTGACCTTTGTAAACAGGGAATCCGGCACCGGCGATTTTCACGCCCAATTCAAAATCAATCAAATCGTATTTTTTCGCCAACTCCCAGTGAGGTAACGGATTAGCTCCCAATTCAGGCATCACACCGCCTGTTTTTTCGGTCACATTATCTTCGGCATGCTTGCCTGTGGGCACACTCTCGTGCGGAAGGTTCGGAATTTGACACAGCAGTTCGGTCAACTTCTTTTCAGCTTCTTTCATATCCGCTTCCAGTTGCGCATTGGCTTCTTTCGCTTTGCTCACAGCCTGACGCATCGCCTCAGCAGCGTCTTTTTTGCCCTCTTTCATCAGTTGTCCAATGGATTTTGACAAATTATTGACCTCCGCCAAATTGCTATCCAACTGCTGTTGAGCCGTTTTCCGCTTAGCATCCGTGTCCAAAACTTCAGCGATAATCACTGTGGCATCGTAATGTTTTTTTGCCAAGCGGTCAATCACCGACTGCTTATTTTCTGTAATAACTTTTAGTGTTAGCATAATTCTTAAATCTTAATCCCATTTATTAATTATTTTTCTAATAGCTTGTATTGTCTGATTAAAGCTGGTAGACAGATTGTTTTCAATATCTAAATATGGTGCTATCTTTTGAGAAAATTCTAGTTTGGGCAAACTTTCTCGTTTCAAATATTCAGGTACAATTCTTAGCAAATAATCGGATGGCTTGTCAATCCGGTCTACATCTCGAAAATCTATTCTTCCTGCATATTGATGCCTTTTAAAACGAGGAAACGCTTTTTCAATTGCTTGAAGATCTCCTAAAAACCAACTTTCCAATTCTGTACAAATAATTCGCACAAAAAAATCACATTGACATTGATTTCCAAGTAAATCTAACAGTCTCAGTTTCACTACCTTGCAATCATTTTTATCTTGATCGCAAGTAATGATAATTTTTGATCCGGGTATTTTACTTATTGAAGGAACGGTTGTTTTTAAAGCTTTTTCCAAATCTTTTTTCCCTTGATGCGGATATATTCTAAAAGAAATATCGTCAGGAAGTATTTTTGGAAGTATGACATCAAAAATATTCTTGATAGATGGTTCTTCAGTAAAAATATGCAATATTGTCATGAGTTTACTGCATTATTTAGTTAAGTTAGCCCCTTTGATATAATGATTTCGCCACAACCATCCCAAATCATTTTCTTTCGCCAATTCTCTCACGGTTTCATCATCTTCTGCCGCCTTAATTGTTGTATATCCATCTTCTTTTACCAAGAAAAACAATTCGTCAACATTCAGACCATTTACAAAATCAGGAGAGTGAGTTGATACAAAAACTTGACCCCCGCGTTCAGCATATTCACGTATTTCTTCACATAATTGAAGCAGTAAATCAGGATGCAAAAAATTTTCAGGTTCTTCAATACATAACAGAGGATGAGGTTCCGGATCGTGTAACAAAATCATATAAGCAAACATTTTAATTGTTCCATCTGAAACATATCGTGCAACAAATGGATCTGTAAAATGTTCATCTTGAAATCGCATAATGATTCGCCCGTCTTCTGTTTCTTTTGCTTCCACCTGAGTAATTCCGGGTATTCTGTGCGGTAATTTTTCTAATATGTTGTTAAAAACATCTCGATGATAATCATACATGTATTTTGTAACCTGAGCCAAATTATCGCCTGTTACAGATAAATGACTTGATACGCCCGTATCGGAGATGCTTTTACCATATTCTATTTTGAAGTTTGATACATACCATTTTTCCAACAAAGATCGAAATTCGCTTATTGCTTTGAATTGTTCAAACTGTCCTAACCCTTTGATAGCTAAAATATCAGGACTGGCAACTTTTTGATCTAATCTTTGTTCTCTGACACCTTTCTTTCCATATTCATCTTCGTTAGTTATCGCACTACCTTCACCATTTGTGAAATTTAAAAAATGCCATGGTTGTCCATATTGTCCACGTCGATATTTCAGAATTTCTTTGTAAACAATTGCTTTTCCATTGTTAAACCCAATTTCAACAGAGTAGGTAATTAATGGTGAATATTCCTCTGTAATTTGATCATTTCTAAATTTTATTTCAAACTTTATTCTATCTTTTTTTACATCACAACCTCTTGAAATAACCTCATTAAATCCACCTCTGCGATTGAGTGCAATCGTTACATTATTTTGTAATGAATCACTTAAAAATCCAAATACATCAAAGAATGTGCTTTTCCCTGAACCGTTAGTTCCCAATAAAACAACCATTTTAGGTAATTTCTTTACGGTCGTTTTTTTGAAAACCTTATAATTTTCAATGCTAATGCTTTCTATTCTCATGATTTATATGTATTTGTTTGTATTACATCCTATCCGGAACATTAATCCCCAGCAATCGAAAGCCTGTTTTAATGATTTCGCCAACATTTTTGGAGAGCACGAGGCGGAAATTGCGCACATCGGCGTTTTCTTCCTTCAATATGGGGAAATCGTGATAAAACTGGTTGTATTCTTTTGCTAACTCGTAAACATAATTGGCAATGATTGCCGGACTGAAATTGTCGGCTGCGTCCTGCACGGTGGCTGGAAATTCGGACATTAATTGAATTAATGTTTCCTCCTTTTCGGCAATCCGTAGGGGCAACCCTTGCGGTTGCCCTTGCGGTTGCCCTTTCCCTTGTTCGCAAGGAGGGCAACCGCAAGGGTTGCCCCTACGGCGCAAAATGGATTGGATGCGGGCGTAGGTGTATTGCACAAACGGACCGGTGTTGCCGTTGAAATCAATGGATTCTTTGGGGTTGAACGTCATGTTTTTGCGCGGGTCAACTTTCAAAATGAAATATTTCAAGGCACCCAGACCGACTGTGCGCGCTACTTCGTTGGCTTCTGCTTCCGAATAGTCGTCCAATTTTCCGAGTTCTTCGGACGTTTCTTTGGCGGTGCGCACCATTTCGTCGATGAGGTCGTCGGCGTCCACTACTGTGCCTTCGCGCGATTTCATTTTGCCTTCGGGGAGTTCCACCATGCCGTAGGAAAAGTGTACAAGTCCCTTCCCGAACTCGAATCCGAGTTTATCTAATAATAATGACAATACTTGAAAATGATAATTTTGCTCATTTCCAACCACATACACCATTTTATTGATAGGGTAGTCGTCGAAACGCAATTTGGCTGTTCCGATGTCTTGCGTCATGTACACGGAAGTGCCGTCGGCGCGCAACAGGAGTTTTTCGTCCAAACTGTCGCCTGTCAAATCTGCCCATACGGAGCCGTCTTCTTTTTTGTAGAAAACGCCTTTTTTCAAGCCGTCCAACACCGTATCTTTGCCCTCCAAATAGGTTTGTGATTCGTAATAAATTTTGTCAAAATCGACGCCAAGAGCTTTGTAAGTAATGTCAAAGCCTGCATATACCCATTTGTTCATCGTTTCCCAGAGTGAGCGAACCGCCAAATCGCCCGCTTCCCATTGGCGCAACATTTCGCGCGCGTCGAGCATCAGGGTTGACTTTTCGGCAGCGGTTTTTTCATCCAAACCACCTGCCATCAGTTGGGCTAATTCTTTTTTATATTCCTGATCAAATTTCACGTAATAATCGCCAATCAGATGATCGCCTTTTTTGCCGGTCGATTCGGGTGTCGCCCCATTGCCCCAGCGTTGCCAAGCCAGCATCGACTTGCAAATATGGATGCCGCGGTCGTTGACGATATTCGTTTTTACCACCTTATTGCCGGTCGCTTTCAATATCTCGGAGATGCTGTAACCCAACAAATTATTGCGGATATGTCCCAAGTGCAGGGGCTTGTTGGTGTTGGGCGACGAATATTCAATCATGACCAACGGCGCATTGGCATCTGCCTCACGGGTGCCGAATTTAGGATTTTTGTCGATTTCGTTCAATAACTCCAACCAATAATTAGGAGCGATTGTCAAATTCAGAAAGCCCTGAATCACATTGAAATCGGCAATGGCGGCTTCATTTTTCTTTAAATAATTACCGATTTCCGTGGCTGTATCCACCGGATTTTTCTTGGAAAGTTTCAGTAAAGGGAACGCTACAAGCGTTAGATGCCCTTTAAACTCCTTTTTCGTCTTTTGAATCTGCACCAAATTGTCAGGAATTGTTGTTCCGAACAATTGCTCTAAATTTTTATGTATTAGTTGTTGAATCGTCATATTTAATTTATTTGAACGCTGCAAAGATACAAAAAAATCGGTTAAAAAATAATTTCGAGTACTATTTTTGGAATACATAGAAAAGCCGGTTGAGACGAGGCTTATTGGCAAGGGATGTCTCCGCTCCGCAGAGCGGGCTAACGCCCACTCTGCTGCGGTCGACAGGACGACTTTCAATGTGGGGTCAAAGTGGGTGGGGCAATGGAGGGAGCGGTGAAGCCGCTCCCTCCATTGCCCCACCCACGTCCTTTAAAACGCTCCGTCCGGTCGACCGAGCCGGTAGGCGAGCGGAGACATCTCATGCCAACAAGCAAAAAATAGCACGCGAAATTATTTTTAACCGAAAAATCCTGAACTGTGATTTGTTTGATCGAGTGATAGGCTTTGATTATATGAAAACCTCATTTTTACCTAATTTTTAACAAAACAACCTCAGTAGCTATGGAATAATCGTTATTTACATCAACCTCATTACCTCATTAATGAGGTTGGGGATACAGGGATAACCATTACTACTGAGGTTGTTTTGTTAAAAATTAGGTGAAAATAAGGTATAAATAGAAAGAGACCCGCACCGGAAAAACGAAACGAAACTATGTACAAAAACCCGTGCGAGTGCTCTTTCTTCAAGGCTTGATACGCTGTTCAGGGAGCGCTTACGCCCCTTTTACCGACCCATGCGGGTCAGCGGAGTCAACCCTCACCGAAAGCGATCATTATGAGGACTATCGCCGTCATTTTCGACGCCAATTTTCGCCTATTGTTTCATTACATTAAATAGTTAATATTCAACAGCGGAAGTCCTACTCCAAACGTACCCGGTCACAGGTCGTAAAGACAGAATGAGTAAGAAGCAGATGTCACATGGTTTTCGCGGCATTCAGATACATTATATATACACCCCGAAGCATGGATCACATAAGCATAATAAGAGTTGCCGCCGCAAGATTCATTCGTCCAGAAATAATGGCCGCAGTTGCTCCAACCAGTAGTTCGTGCCTGGGCTTCTGCTCTTGTAGGCAGGCGCCAACCTTTTAACGCGCATTCTTGTCGCCCCCAGTCCCAGGTCCCGGCTCCCACGAGCATGGATTGCCAGCACACGTAACCTACTTGTTGGCCATCGCAACTCCGTAATATTCTCACATCGTTAGATCCTGTTCTTGAATCGCTATTACCGGCCGCACTAGTAGCCACCACATTAAATGTGTTCGCCTCAGCTGTACCCGAAGACTTGGTGGTTAACGTGACAGTCGGACTTGTAGTTGTTTGCGGACTTGTCTGTGTAAAATAATCCGTTGGGAATGTCCAACTATAACCGGTTGCGCCTGTGACCGCTGGAACAGTTAGTGTTACATTTGCTCCACTGGTAACGGTTGTTGGACTTGGCGTGATAGTACCAGGTTGAGCTGGAACTACATTAACAGCGGTCGTTCCCGCACGCGCCGGACTTGTTCCACCAACACCTGTTGCCGTCACACTGAAGGTAGCAGCTGCATTTGTGCTGACTGTTTTTCCGGTCAGCGTAATACTGTTGGTCGTTGAACTTCCGGTGAAGTTAGCTGTTGGGAATGTCCAGGTATAAGACGTAGCGCCGGCTACAGCCGGAACAGTCAGTGTTACGGTTCCACCATTAGCAATGTTCGCTGCTCCGGTGATCGCTCCCGGTTGTGCCGATGTGACATTAATAGCGGTTGTTCCCGCACGTGCAGGACTTGTTCCACCAACACCTGTTGCCGTCACACTGAAGGTGGCAGCTGCATTTGTGCTGACAGTTTTTCCGGTCAGCGTAATACTGTTGGTTGTAGAACTTCCGGTAAAGTTCGCTGTCGGGAATGTCCAGGTATAAGACGTAGCGCCGGTTACAGCAGGAACAGTCAGTGTCACGGTTCCGCCATTGGCAATGTTAGCTGCGCCGGTAATTGCTCCCGGTTGTGCTGGCGTGACATTAACGGTTGCAGTAGTGGCTCTGGAAGGACTGGCTCCACCGTGTGCAGGTGCCTTAGCTACTACACTGATTGACCCTGCTGCATTCGTGCTCACTGTTTTAGCCGTCAGCGTAATACTGTTGGTCGTAGAACTTCCCGTAAAGTTCGCTGTTGGGTAAGTCCAGGTATAGGTATCACCTGTTACAGCCGGAACACTGAGCGTAACGGTTCCGCCATTCGCTATGTTAGCCGCTCCGGTAATTACTCCCGGTTGAGCCGGATTCACATTGATGGTCACATCTGCGGTTTGTACCGGTGTAGCAACAGTAGTCGCCCGAACGGATGTTTGACCGCCTGCTCCGGATACAGCAGTCACTAAACCGGAACTGTTGATTGTCGCTATTGAGGCTGAACCACCTGACCAGATCACGGCTTGATTAGCCTGCGGATTGGGTTGAACGGTCGCTGAGAGCTGCTGCGAGGAACCCGCACCTGTGGCAACCAACGACACCGGACCGGCAGGTGAAACGCTAACACCGGTTGGTTCAAGAGTGACGCTTACCAGACAGGAATCCTGTTGGGTCGCATCATCAGTAGACGTAGCAAGGATATACACCGAACCATTACCCACAACGGTTACCTGACCTGCTTGAGAAACGGTGGCAATAGCCGTGTTTCTGCTTAACCAGGTGACATTCTTATCAATTGCCTCATAAGGCGAAATCTCAGCGGTGAGTGTTTGTGCCTGAACGCCAAGCGTGGTACAGTTCATCGACTCGGGATTGACAACCAATCCGGAAACACCGATACGAACCGTCACCGCACAAGTCCCTGTGATGGCATTATCGGCATTGGACATGGCAGTAATGGTAGTTGTACCATTCGTTAAGACAGTCACAACACCGGTTGTTGCATGAACGGTAGCAACGGATGGCTCACTGCTTGACCAGGTCACGCTTTTATCCTTGACCTGAACAGGCAAGACTGTGGCGGTTAAAGCATCCTGTGCTCCTTTGGTTGTATATTCAATCACATTCGGATCAACCGACACGCTGGATGGCTGAACGGTAATCTTTTTCCAAGCCGTTCCCATCCACACGTAAACACCTTTACCACCTGTTACGGCAGTATTGGTGTTATAAATCATCATCCCTTGCGAAGACGCCTTATCTGTATCGGGTAAGACAAACTGCGTTAAATCCGTATCCAATGCGATGTTAGGAAGAACGACCCCCTGAGTCGTTGAATTCAAATCAAGCATCGCACCGGCTCTGGGCGCAGTGCCCGAACCGATTAACACCTGAGGCGTAGCAGCGGCTTTCGCCGGAACGGCGCTTGCAGTGGCTGTGTTGGTCACGGCTGACGCCGGTGACCAACTACCGGTTAACAGCAAGGCTGTAACCAGCAATATTGTCAGGACGGACTTAATCCGCAATATCCTAACTGTCATTGCGGACTTGATCCGCAATCTCCTAATCCTATTTTTTCTTTTCATCATGTATACTTTTTATCTGTTTATATTTTTTTGTTTCTACATTCAACCCCTACGGGGTTGTGGGAGAGAGGGGGTGTTTATACCCCCGCATTCCGCTTCGCTGCATACGGGGTTATCAACATTGAACACCTCCGGTGTTACTCTTTATGCCCAACGTGTTGGAACAAACCTGTGACAGGCTTGCAAGACCGGAAGGTCTTTTATTTCGATAACCCCTTGCAAGTGCGCAGCACGCAGCTCGGGGATAGTAGCACATCACTTCGAGGTGCAGCA
>JAISKM010000170.1 GCA_031261285.1 Candidatus Symbiothrix sp.
ATCATCAACGAACAAACCACCATCGGACAATTTCCGGTCAATCTAAACGTTGCCAATCTGATTTTTCTCGACAACGGGGTATTGGACGAAGCAACACCGGTTTGTGCTGATGGTATTTTGGCTAATGGCGTGGAAATTACCGGCATTGATGAATTGAAAATTGAAAATGAAAAAATGAAAATTTATCCCAACCCCGTCAAAGAATATTTGCATATCCAAAGCGAATTTCCGATACAAAAAATAGAGATTTATAATCCAATGGGTAAATTGGTTCGTATTGAACCGGATGTTACAGAACGGATAGATGTATCGTCCTTATCCGAAGGCTTGTATCTCGTGCGAATTTACGGTTCCGATTGGGTAACTACGCAAAAAGTAATCGTAGTGCGATAAATCTAAAATAGAAATCGAATAGTTGCCCTCGACAGTTCCTCCCTCGCTTCCCATAGAACAGCGCACCCAGGGAGGAACACAACCGGTTATGCCACTTTCACTAATTCATAATCCAAACTGCCTAAGCCAATTTCTTCACCATAGTTTAGTCCTGCCAGCCAGTCGGTGTTAGGGTGAATGAGTGTGAATTTATCCATATTTTGCAATTCGCCGGCCTGTTTGGTGTTCAAAACGGTGTTGAACGAGGCACCCGCGTTGGTCACTAAGTCGGCGCACGCTTTGTCCAGTGCCACGGGGTCGAACGAGGCGGCTATGCCGATGTTGGGCACAATCGCAGCATCGTTGCACGCCCAGCAATCGCAGTTGGGCGACACGTCCATGATGAAACTGATGTGGAAATGTGGTTTGTCTTTCACGACTGCCAACGCATATTCGGCAATCTTGTAATTCATCACGTCGGTTGAATCGTCCCAAACCGGCTGAGCGGCGTCAAACTGGCACACAGCCACGCATTGCCCACAACCCACGCATTTTTTGTAATCAATCTCAGCTTTTTTCTCTGCGTTCAACCGGATGGCTTTTGACGCACAATATTTGACGCACTGACCGCACGACGTACATTCAGCGACATCAATAACCGGTTGTGAGGATGAATGAAGCTCCAATTTTCCTTGACGGGAAGCTGCTCCCATGCCGAGGTTTTTCAACGCACCGCCAAACCCGGCCTGTTCGTGACCCTTGAAATGGCTCATCGACACAATGATGTCGGCTTCTGCAATTGCCGAACCGATTTTGGCCGTTTTGCAATACTTTAAATTCAGCGGAATTTCCTTGAAATCAATCGCTTTGAGTCCGTCCGCAATTATCACCGGACAAGGCACCGCAATCGGGTTAAATCCGTTTTCAAAAGCACTTTGGATGTGATCTAACGCATTGGAACGTCTACCCAGATACAAGGTGTTAGAATCCGTCAAAAACGGTTTCGCCTGCTTGGTCAACAGGAATTGAACCAATCTCGCCGCATAATTGGCGCGGATGTACGCCAAATTGCCCGGCTCACCGAAATGAATTTTAATCGCCGTAAACTGATCCTTGAAATCAATCGTTTCAATACCTGCGCGTTTAATCAGCAGTTCCAATTTGTCCAACAAACTGCGTCCGGGCTTTGCACGCATATCCGTAAAATAAACTTTTGACATGATATAATTGTTTAAATGTTGTTGCAAAGTTACACAAAAAATTGATTATAATCGCTTAACCACCGCGTTTCTTCTTCCGTTAATAAACCGGTATCAATCAACGACGTGTCAATCGGGCAGCGGGTGAGCGTTTCAAATTGGTAAAATTCGCCGCACCCGGTGGGTTCTGCCGGCACGCAGAGCAGCAGATTCTCGATGCGGATGCCGTAGCGACCGGCTTTGTAAATGCCCGGTTCGTTGGACGTGATCATCCCCGGCAGAACCGGCGCCGGGTTATAATTCATGCGAATGCTTTGCGGCCCTTCGTGCACGTTGAGGCAATGTCCCACGCCGTGTCCTGTGCCGTGCAGGTAGTTTTCGCCGGCTTGCCAAATATATTGACGCGCCAAGATATCGAGCTGCATGCCGACGGTTCCCTTTGGAAATTTTGCCTGCGCCAGTGCGATGTGTCCCTTTAAAAGCAGTGTGAAATCGCGTTTCATTTCGTCAGTCACGGCTCCAACGGCAATGGTGCGGGTCAAATCGGTTGTTCCGTCCAAATAGTGTGCGCCGGAATCGACCAACAGCAGTCCTTGGGGCAAAATTTGTGCGTTACTTTCCTGCGTGGGTGTGTAGTGGACAATCGCGCCGTGTGCGCCGTAAGCGGCAATCGTTTCAAAACTTTCGCTGACAAAATAATCCTGCTCGCTACGAAATTCCAGCAATTTTTGACTGACGTCTAATTCCGTAACTGTTTTATTTTCAGCTAATTGATTCCTTAACCACGCTTCAAATTTCATCAACGCCACCCCGTCGCGCTGCATCGCATGACGAAAACCGGCGATTTCCGTTGCGTTCTTAATCGCTTTCATTTGGTCGACCGGGTGAACGTCTACTTCGTTCATGTCATTGCGGGCTTGACCCGCAATCCCCTGAAACAAATGATAATTGATTTTGTTAGGCGCAACCAAAAACCGTGTGGATGTGTCCTGCACATAATGCGTTACAAACGCATCTATTTTAGTGTATTCCGCCAGAGTGACACCTTCACCACGCAAATAGTCAGCCACTTCGCCGGTCAATTTCCGAAAATCTATGAAAAGCACCGCCTCTGTGTCGCTTACCAAGGCATAGCTCACAGCCACAGGATTGTAGCGAATGTCGCTGCCACGCAGGTTAAACAGCCACGCAATCGAATCCAATGTCGCCAAAATGGTGCAATTAGCCTTTTGGGCATGCAGCGCTTCGCGCAATCGCTGAATTTTGCTGCGAACACTCTCTCCGGTGAATTTTTCGGGCAAAATAAAGGCTTTATCCATTGGAATCTCCGGCCGGTTGTGCCACAGTGTGGCGTAAGGCGCAAAATTCGTGTTGACGTGCAACCGGTTTTTTTCAAAATGATTGATCAGCGCAATCGCTTGCGACGCTACAAACACTTCGCCTTCGATGCCAACGGTATCACCCGCTTGCAGTTCACCCACAAGCCACTGTTCAGGCGTAGGCGTATCCGGCAATCCCGCCTTAAACAGTTCAATACCGGTGTGTTTCAACTGCTCATCTGCCTGCAAAAAATACCGCGAATCCGTCCACAGCCCGGCTTTGTCTGCCGTCACAACCAGCGTTCCCGCCGACCCCGTGAAGCCCGATAGCCATTGCAGCGTTTTCCAATGTTCCGGCGTATATTCGCCGCAGTGCGGATCTGTCAGCGGCACGATGCACGCCTGCACGTTCGCTTGAGACATCGCATCACGCAGTTTATCTATGTTCGTTTTCATCATTGTTGTTTTAATCGGTACACTCGCTTACCGGTTACTAAACCGTATGCTCTATGGGCATTTTATTTCTAACGAATTTTTCTTCCCAAATCACCCAAAGGATGAAGACAATGGTATAATAAATGTAGCGAAAAATGCCGTCGTGGAGCGATTCGAAGCGTTCGGGATGACCATTGGTCAGCATCGTGAGGCTACCAATGCGAATGATGTTGTAAATGGTGAGGATGACGCATCCTAACGGGATGTACCACAACTTGTTACGTTCGTATCTTCGCCAGGGGAGGAGACGATAAAAAATCATAATTCCGCAAAAGATAAACAGTTGTTTGAAGCCGATGCACCCCCAAATAATGCGGATGCCGGGACCTCCACCCGGAAAATAAAGCCGGTTGGAGTCAATCACTAAGTCTTGTGTGTTTGGAAATAAATGAATAAACCATCCTGCGACGGCCGTGAGTCCCCGGCAAACAGAGCCAACCCAACCAGGCGTCACGTTTTGTCCGAAAACATACATAAATTCACTGTCTATATCGCCGTCAATCACTAATTTCCAACTGAAATGAAACAAGAACAGCAGCAGCAAAAAGTAGATGATACTTTGCTGCGATCGCAGTTGCTTTTTTAACTTGTCTATCGTTAGTTTTTCGCGCATTTTTATACAAATTTAACTATCAACGTGCAAAGGTAACGATTTTATTCATACCTTTGTACGTTTTTAGGGGAAAAATGAATCCGGTAGCGCTATTAAAAAAATATTATGTTGAAGGCAGCGAGTTATACAACTGTGTGCTGGCGCATAGTTTGTCGGTGGCAAAAAAGGCTGAGGCGATTAGTCTGGCGCATCCCGAATTGGATGTAGACGCACATTTTGTCTACGAAGCCGCCATACTGCACGACATTGGTGTTTTTTTGACGCATGCGCCGGAAATTGACTGCGTGGGCGAAGTTCCGTATATTCAGCATGGTCGTTTGGGTGCCGAATTGTTGCGCCGTGAAGGCTTTCCAACCCATGCACGTGTGTGCGAACGCCATACCGGGACAGGTATTTCGCTGCCGGAAGGCGATTTTTTTCCGGAAACAACGGAAGAAAAATTGATTTGTTATGCCGACTGTTTTTATTCAAAAACACATTTGGATGTAGAAAAACCGGTGGCGCAAATCAAACAATCACTCTCGAAATACGGTGCCGGTTCGGTGGCTCGTTTCGAAGAAATGTATAATTTATTTAAATGACGTTAAAAAGGCGAATACTATCATTTGTGTGTATTTGCGGGGCATTGTTTGCATCCGCAGGGGTGTTGCACGCAACGCCCCCACAACGTGCATTGTCCCAACAAACGGATTCCATTGCCGCACCCACCGACACCATCCCCGCACTAACAACGGATTCCATTCCGAAAAAAAATAACGCCATTGACGCTCCCATTCAATATACATCCAAAGATTCGACCGTGATGCTGATGACGGGCGGCAACCGGATGTTTATGTATGGCGAGGCGGTCATCAACTACACCAATTTGGAACTGAAAGCAGAAAATATTGTCGTAAACGCCGATAGCAGCATCGTGACGGCGACTACAGGGATAGATTCCATTGGAGACGAGTTCGGTTTCCCGACTTTCAAACAGGGTGACACGCAATACGAATTTCGGAGAGCCCGCTATAATTTTAAGACGAAACGGTTGGCAAGTACCGACATTATCACCGAGCAAAACGATGGTTACATCACAGCCGGACGTGCTAAAAAGCTGGAACACGACGAGATGTTTATGGAAGGCGGCCGTTTTACGACCTGTGACGAGCACGACCATCCGCATTACTATTTTCAAATGAGTAAGGCGATGGTAGAAAAGGACAAACGTGTGGTGTTTGGACCCACTTACCTCGTGATGGAGGACGTTCCGCTGCCTGTGGCGGTACCTTTTGGCTTTTTTCCGTTTTCTAAGGACTATGCGTCGGGTGTGCTTATGCCCACGTATGACGACGAAATGAAACGGGGTTTTGGCTTGCGTGAAGGCGGTTATTATTTTGCAATCAACGATTATGTCGACTTGGCTGTGAGGGGCGAAGTCTATACTCGTGGCTCGTGGGGAATCAATGCAACTTCAAATTACCGCAAACGCTACAAATTTTCGGGCAACTTTAATGCCAGCTATTTGGTCACAAAAATAGGCGATTTAGGGGATCCGGATTATAGTAAAACGAAGGACATGCGCCTGGTGTGGAGCCATTCTCAAGATGCGAAGGCGAATCCTTACGGGACATTTTCAGCCAGCGTCAATTTTTCGACCAGCTCCTACGATCACAATGAGTTAAATAGTTTGATGTCAGGCAATTACACTCAAAATACCAAGGCGTCCAGCGTCAATTACAGTTACCGCCCGCCCAATAGTCCGTTTTCGTTCAGTGCCAATGCCTCGGTCAATCAAATTTCGCGAGACACGACGTTGAGCATGACCTTGCCGAATTTTACGGCAACGATGCGCGACATTTATCCGTTTCGACGCAAAGAGCAAATTGGCGCACCTCGCTGGTACGAAAACATCCGCATGAGCTACAGCGGGACACTGTCCAATAGTATTTCCAACGTGAAAGAAAGCGAATTTTTGAAACAAAACTTGATTAAGGACTGGAAAAATGCTGTGCGCCACACCATTCCTGTGAGTGCGTCGTTCAATCTTTTTAAGGCAATTACGATTACGCCCTCCGTCAACTACAACGAACGTTGGTATTTTAGCAAAATTGATCAATATTATAATGCTGAAGCTAAGCGCATTGCGCCTGTCGACACTACGTATGGATTTTATCGTATCTACGATTACAGTGCAAGCGTGAGTGCCAATACCAAGCTGTATGGGATGTATAAATTCTGGAGTATGTTTGGCAAATGGACGGAAAAAACGCAGATTCGGCACGTGTTTACGCCTTCCATTAGTTTCAGCGGTGCGCCCGATTTTTCTAAAGATAAATACGGTTATTACAAAAGTGCCGTTTTTTTCGATGAGCAAAAAGGAAAAATGGATACGGTGCGCTATTCGCCATTTTCTCACAATATGTATGGCGTGCCGGGGAGTGGCAGTTCGGGAAGCATGAGTTTTAGTTTCGACAACAATTTGGAAATGAAAGTCCCGGTTGCGGACACCGATTCCACCAAAAAAGTGAGCCTGATTGATAACTTAAACTTCGGCACCAGCTACAATTTCTTAGCCGACTCGCTCAACTGGTCGGATTTGCGTGCCTCTATCCGCTTTAAAATAGGTGGCACTAACTTGAGTTTGCAAGGCGCGTTTGATATGTATGAATACGGTGCCAACGGACGCCCTGTCAATAAATTACGACTTGGACACGGTGGAATTCCCCGCCTGAAATCAACAGGTACTTCCTATTCTTATACCATTAATAATGCCACGTTTGCCAAATGGTTTGGCAAAAAAGAAAATGAAGACGACAAACCGGCAGGAGGTTCGGATGCGAAAGCGTTCGGGTCGAATGACGCGGATGGAACAACGCTGTCTACTGACCAGTCCTCGACGACAGGACCGGCCACAACAACGTCCTTGCATGCCAAAAAGAAGTCTGACAGCGATTTGGATGCGGATGGTTATTATAAAAATGGTGTCCCCTGGAATTTGAGTTTCAACTACTCGTTGAGTGTCAATTATGGTACCTTCGATGAAAACAGGCGCGAATATAACTACCGCTACAACCAATCGTTGGGCATTTCCGGCAATATCAGTCCGACAAAAAATTGGAATCTAACGTTCTCGACCAACTACGATTTCGACCAGCACAAATTTGCCACGATGAATTGCAGCATCACCCGTAAAATGCACTGTTGGAACATGAGTGCCTCATTCATTCCCATCGGTCCCTACCAATCGTATAGTTTCACGGTGGCTATCAGTTCTGCGTTGCTGAAAGATTTGAAATACCAGCAAAGCAGCAACTACCGCGATGCCGGCAAGTGGGGCAATAATTATTAATCGCGTTCATTCCTCCGGACAATGCCTAAAAATATGGCGCCGCATGTTGTAGGGGTTGAAAATTTTCAACCCCTACTGTCTTCCTGCAATGAGAAACTGTTAAATAGTTCTCAAAATATAAAAATAATCGCCTAAAATTTGGCTAATCCAAAAATAAGTATTACTTTTGCGGAGTTAAATCTAAGAAAAAGTGACAGAGTACTCTTTATACTCTGTCACTTTTTTAGTTTAGAACCACCTTTCAAGGCTCACAGCGGTCATTGCAAATCAACTGTCTCCTTTTTAAGCCTCAAATGTTAAAATAAATTTTGCATCAAAAATTTATAATTCCCTGTCAATCAAACATTTATAAAATCGCCAAAGTTGCAGTATAAAGAGTACTGTGTCAATTTGGATGATTTAAGATAAGATCCCGCACAAAGTGTTAGACGGAATGTTTTCGTTTCGTTTCATTTTTGTTCGGTCTGGGCTTTGTGGCGGGTATCTTTAAAGTAATGGTTAATGGTTAATGATTAATGATTAATGGTTAAAGGGTAGCGGATAGTTGCGGGTACGGAATGGAACATTCCGTTAGCGGCAATGACTTTGCAAAGATAGTAAAAATAATGAAATATTATGAATATCGGATATTCTACCCAACGACATCAGAGTAAGGCTGAAAGCCTTATGAGCAATAGCACAGGGCAACGCCCTGTGTAGGAATGTCCAACTCCAACC
>JAISKM010000171.1 GCA_031261285.1 Candidatus Symbiothrix sp.
GCGGTTATAGCGTCGGGGTTCCACCTCTTCCCATTCCGAACAGAGAAGTTAAGCCCGATAGCGTCGATGGTACTGCATTTAGTTGTGGGAGAGTAGATAGCTGCCGTTTTTTAGAAACCCTCAGCATGGAAATGCTGAGGGTTTTCTTTTGCCGTGCATGGCGATCTCCAGCAACAACGGCAAAGGAGATGCCTGGCGGAAAGAGGCTTGCCGCCTAAATTAGGGATCCCTCATGGAACATGCCAATACAAAGAAGGGCTACAGGCTACCTCTTTTTACCGAATATTACTTGAAAGTATATCCTGTAAATTAAGTTCTGTTAGTTTATTTGCTAATAAACAAATCCATCAACTGTTGTAGGCGTTCGCCATTCTGTTGCAGAAGTTCAGCCGTTTGCTTTTGTAATTTGAGATTCTCTGACAGAAGAATGATTGTTGCTTCTTTTGTTGCATAATCATTTACACTGTCGGAAGGCTCTCCTTTAACTGAAATGTCTGTGTGAATCGCAGTTTTTTCGGATTCTTGAATCAATGCCTGTTCTTGCATTTTCGATTCATAGACCAATTTCAGTAAGGCGGATACCTCCATGTCCAAAAACTCGGCAATCGGAGTTAATCGTTTCAATTTAATATCCGGACTACTTAAGATGCGGTTCATACCATTTTCATGTACACCGATATGTTCAGCTAATTGGCGTTTAGTCAAACCTTTTTCCATCAGTAATCGATTAAAATTGTTTAATTGAATTTTAGAAATTTCACTCATTGTTTAGTAATTTATGTATTAGTAAATATTGAATATCTATCATATTGTATAATAAATGAGAAGAATATTACTCAAAATGATATAAATCAATCAAAAAACGGGATATTCTTTGCGATAGAATCGCAAAGTTTCTGCACAAATATAATCATTTTTATTTGATTAACAACTATTTTTTGTATTTTTTTTACAAATTAGTGTGATTTTTTGTGAAAAAGTATAAACTTACCCAAAATCAGGTCAAAAACTGCAAATAATTTGTCGGAAAGGAGATTACTCAGGCAGGGAATTAGCCGTTAGAATAAAACCTTTGCTACGAATGGTGTAAATTTTAACTTTGGGGTCGAGGATTAGGTGTTTGCGCAACCGGTGAATGATCAAATCTAAACTGCGAGACGCATAGCCGGAGGTGTCATTCCAATAAGTTTTTAATATCCGTTTCCTGGTGACTACCTTGTCGACGTTTTGACAGAGTAGTTTAAGCACATCGCACTCTCGGGGTGTGATTTGTCGTGGTTTTTCATGCGCAAATTTGAGTAAGTTCGTTTGAGCATTGAGCGCAAAGTTCCCAATAAAAAGTGCCTGCTGTTGAAAGAGTACTTGGTCGATAGACCCTTCTGCAAAATTGCTTTTCATAAATTGATTAAAGATAAATTTCTTTATCCCATTTTTTAGTTTACATACATTCATACCATTTTATTTTTTATGTTAACAAATCGTTAACAAATCGTTAGTAATTTGTTACAAAGGTAGGGGGTGTTTCTTAAATGAAACGTATACAAACGTATACAAAGTGCGTTACAAACCGTAACAATTTCGTTACATTTAAACATTGATTCCGTAACATTTGTTAATCTGATGTTACAATGATGTTACAATGATGTTACAATTAGGATGTGAAAGGTCTCTATTGTAACGAATATTTTTTTTATCAATAAAAATGACTACCTTTGCGAAATAGAAATTATAAATAAGGTATGTTAAAGAAAATATTTAAGGCGATGAAACCTCAAAAAAGGATGACGAAAAAAGAAGTTACCTCGTTGGTGGTGAGTCTATTCAATAAATTGTCGAAGGTGGTAATGAACTACAAACAGGTCAGTGCCGAATTGGGAATTACCAAAAATGCGAGTAAACAGACGGTGGCAGAGGTATTGGAAGCGCTTGCACAGGAAGGTCTTCTGAACAAAATTGATCAAGGAAAATACATCCTTAATGGGCTTGGAAATACAGCAGAAGGCACTTTTGATCGCCGTTCAAATGGTAAAAATTCGTTTATTCCCGAAGATGGCAGTAAGCCGATTTTTGTGGCTGAACGTAATGCGATGCACGCGATGAGTGGTGACCGCGTACAGGTTCAAATCCTCGCCAAACGTAAAGGGCGCGATCCTGAAGCCGAAGTGATTGAAATCCTTGAACGCAAGGAAACGACTTTTGTGGGCACGTTGGAGGTTTCTAAGAATTATGCCTACCTGATTTCCGACAGCCGAAAATTGGCTAACGATATTTTTATTCCAAAAGGGAAGTTGAAAGGTGGACAAACGGGTCAAAAAGCGCTTGTGCGTATAGTGAGATGGCCGGACCGGGCTAAAAATCCCGAAGGTGAAGTGATTGATATTCTCGGTGATGCGGGACACAATACGACTGAGATGCACGCGATTTTGGCGGAATTTGGATTGCCTTATGCCTATCCTGAAAAAGTGGAGAAAGCGGCGGATAAGATTGCCAAACAAATCACAAAAGAGGATTTGAAAGACCGTGAGGACTTCCGGCAGACGTTGACGGTGACTATTGACCCCAAAGATGCGAAGGATTTTGACGATGCGTTGTCTATCAAACAGTTGAAAAACGGCTTGTGGGAAGTAGGCGTGCACATTGCTGATGTGACGCATTATGTGAAGCAAGGTGGCATCATTGATAAGGAAGCAGAAGAACGTGCGACATCTGTGTATTTGGTCGATCGCACCATTCCAATGTTGCCCGAAGTGCTGTGCAACGACCTTTGTTCGTTACGCCCCAACGAGGATAAACTCGCTTTTTCATGTATCTTTGAACTAAATGATGCCGGCGATATAAAAAATTATCGTATCAAACGCACAGTGATCCATTCCGACAAACGATTCACCTACGAAGAAGCGCAAGAAATCATTGAAAACCCCGTAGGGGCGACCCTTGTGGTCGCCCTGGAACAATCACCGGAACAATCACCGGAACCATCACAAGGGCAACCACCGGAACCATCACAAGGGCAACCGCAAGGGTTGCCCCTACGGGATGCGATTTTGAATTTGGACCGGTTGGCAAAAAAATTGCGCGAAAAACGTTTCAAAAACGGTGCAATTGCATTTGACCGCGTGGAGGTGAAATTTGAAATTGATAAAGACGGTAAACCGTTGTGTGTCTATTTCAAGGAAGCCAAAGATTCCAACAAATTGGTCGAAGAATTTATGTTGCTCGCCAACAAAACCGTGGCAGAAGTGATTGGAAAGGTCAAAAAACCGAAAGTGTTTGTTTACCGTGTTCATGATTTGCCGGATCCTGAAAAGTTGCAGAATTTTTCGGAATTTGTGCATCGTTTCGGCTACAAAGTGAAGAGCAAGGGTAGCGGTAGCGATATGTCTAAGAGTATCAACGACTTATTAGACAAAGTGCAAGGCAAACCGGAGCAAAATCTCGTGGAAACGATTGCTATTCGTTCGATGGCTAAAGCTGTTTATACGACCAATAATATTGGGCATTACGGCTTGGCATTTCCATATTATACGCATTTTACGTCGCCTATTCGTCGCTATCCCGACATGATGGTACATCGTTTGTTGGATAAATACCTGTCCGGCGGTCGCTCTGTCAATGCCGAAAAGACGGAGGCGGATTGCAAGCACAGTTCGCGCATGGAATACACGGCTGCACAGGCTGAGCGTGCATCCATCAAATACAAACAGGTCGAATTTATGTCCGACAAAATCGGCATGGAATTTGACGGCGTCATCTCCGGTGTCACGGAGTGGGGGTTGTATGTTGAAATCACCGAAAATCGCTGTGAAGGTATGGTGCCGATGCGCGAATTGGATGACGATTTTTACGAGTATGACGATAAAACTTATAGCCTGATTGGCAGGCGCAATAAAAAACGTTACCGCTTAGGCGATAACGCCAGAATAAAAGTGATACATACCAATTTGGAGCGCAAACAGATGGATTTTCAGCTGGTCTAATCACAGTTCAGGATTCTTACTGCTCCTTTGTCAGCGGAACTCACCATTGACGCGTAGGCTTTCAAAGCTTTTGAAACCGTGCGTGTGCGGTTGGGGGGTGTAAATGCCTTGTTGCCGCGTTTCAATTCTTCTTCACGGCGATAGGAGAGGATTTCGTCGGAAACTTCTACTTTTATACTGCGTTCGGGGATGTTGATTGAGATGATGTCACCCGTTTTGACTAAGCCGATGGCTCCGCCTGCGGCGGCTTCGGGGGAAACGTGACCGATTGATAAACCGGAGGTGCCGCCCGAAAAACGTCCGTCAGTGATGAGTGCGCAGGCTTTTCCCAAATGACGCGATTTGATGTAGGAGGTAGGGTAGAGCATTTCTTGCATACCCGGACCGCCTTTCGGACCTTCGTACACGATAACCACCACATCGCCTGCCTGTACCGACGGGGCACGCCCCGTTTCTGCATTACCAACGATGCCTTCACAGGCTGATTCTTGCGAATCGAATACTTTGGCGGGGCCTGAAAATTTCAGGATACTTTCGTCCACGCCTGCTGTTTTGACGACGCAGCCGTCTTGGGCGATATTGCCGTAGAGCACGGCTAAGCCGCCGTCTTTGCTATAAGCGTGTTCGAGGTCGTGAATACAGCCATTGGCGCGATCGGTGTCGAGGGTGTCGTAGTAGTTTTCTTGCGAACCTAATTTTAGGTTGAATTGATTGCAGGGGGCAGAGTAGTAAATGCTTGTTGGGGATTCCCACCTGCGCGGGAATGACGTACGTGTGGTGTCATTCCCGCGTAGGCGGGAATCCTCCGTTAGTATGTCGTATTTTTTGATGGCTTCGGACAACGTCAAGCCGTCCACGCGTTTAACGGCTGTGTTAATCAACTTCGCTTTGTCCAATTCGGCTAAGATGCCGATGATGCCGCCGGCGCGATTCACGTCTTGAATGTAGAATTTGTTGGTGTTTGGAGCCACTTTACACAGACAAGGCGTTTGACGAGATAGACGGTCGATGTCTTGCATTGTGAAATCTACACCGGCTTCTTGAGCCACTGCCAAGAGATGGAGCACCGTATTGGTGGAGCCGCCCATCGCAATATCCAACGTCATGGCGTTCAAAAAGGCTGCTTTGGTGGCAATATTTTTTGGTAATACGCTTTCGTCGTCGTCGCGGTAATATCTGTAAGCATTGTCTACGATTAGTTTCGCTGCATCGGCAAATAGTTGGGTGCGATTTTTATGGGTCGCTAAAATTGTGCCGTTGCCGGGTAATGCCAAGCCGATAGCTTCGTTCAGGCAGTTCATGGAATTGGCGGTGAACATGCCGGAACACGAGCCACACGTGGGGCATGCGTGCAATTCTATCTGACGTACCTGTTCGTCGCTGACGGATTCGTCGGCACTTTGTACCATGGCGTCAATCAAGTCGAGCCTCACCCCCGCCCCCTCTCCATTAGGAGAGGGGAGAATGCCGGCTTCCATGGGACCGCCGGAAACAAACACGGTGGGGATATTCAAGCGCATACTTGCCATGAGCATTCCCGGCGTGATTTTATCGCAGTTGCTGATGCAAATCATGGCGTCGGCTTTGTGGGCGTTGACCATGTATTCGACGCTGTCGGCAATGATGTCGCGACTTGGCAGGGAATAGAGCATGCCGTCGTGACCCATCGCGATGCCGTCGTCGATGGCTATGGTGTTAAATTCGGCTGCAAAACAGCCCAATTTTTCGATTTCTGCTTTCACAAATTGTCCGATTTCGTGCAGATGCGTGTGTCCGGGCACAAATTGTGTAAATGAATTGACAATCGCGATGATGGGTTTGCCCATCTGTTCGTTGGTCATGCCGTTGGCTTTCCACAAGGCGCGTGCACCCGCCATTGTGCGACCGTGCGTGCTGCTATAACTTCTAAGTTGATTTTTCATACAGAAATTTTGTGCAAAAGTACAAAAAAATCTTGAACTGTGATTGAAATGATTAGAACTATGATTAAAAAATCATAGCCCTCAAAAAATCATTTCAATCACAGTTCAAGACTATTAAAAAAGAAAGAGACCCGCTCAGGGCAAAAAATGAAACGAAACTAAATAAAACCCAGCGGGCTCTCTTTCTTAAAAGTGTATGCCCTACGGGCAATAATTTCGGAGAGGTGTTTGCTCTTCTATTGATCTGAAAGCCCTACGGGCTACAATGGTTTCACGCATCTAACAACAGCTCTCTCCGGCTCGTACACCTCCGCCCAATACGTTTTAGTTCCGAATTCACCGGTTATTCTGAAAATTCGGTTAGCATCACTCACCCACCACGAGTTTTCACTCGCATCCCAGTTTTCCCAGTTAGTTCCATGACGGCGGCCTGCTCGCCCCCAAGGAGCACTTCTCCAATGGGATTCAAGTTCCTCACTCGTGCCAATAGTCCCAGCATCCCCTACTAACCCTGTTGCGGTTGCTGTAACCAAAGCGGCTGATTGCGCAAGAGTGGGGATGGTCCATCCTTCCCCTAACTTTCCACAGATGTTATTTGTATAAGCTTGTGCCCACGAATAATAATACCCACGTGCTCTATCGGGGTACGAGCTCCAATACGTTGCGGTATAGTCTGCGGTAGAGGTTCCTTCCCTGAGATTTTCCGTCATCCAACATAAACCGGATGCATCACCGGCATTAGCGTAAGCAGCAGCAGTATACGTATAACCAGAGGCACCGGTCACAGAGCCGCAAGTTACAACTGTTACTGTGACAGGATCAGAGGTAATACTGCCTAATTGAAGCGTAATATTGGCATCTCCAAGTGTTATGCCCGTTATAATACCTACATTGCTCACTGTAGCAACATCTGTATTATCACTTTTCCAACTCATAGATGAATAAGTCGCATTTGGTGGATAAGTCGTAAAATTCATTTGTTGTGTTTTACCGACTCCCAAAGAAAACGGATCGCTGGGAATAACCGATACACTTATAACAGGAATGCCTCCACCACCGGAGCCTGCAGGCTTCCATAGACCACCTTGGAGCACATAAAGACCTGCATCCAAATTACCGTTACCGCCGAGATTATACACCATCAAACCGTCAGGCAGTTCTAAAGATTCGCCTTCGCCAAACGGATTGGCATTTTCTGCCGTCAGCGTTACCTGTGGCAATAACAAACCACCAGTTGCAGCACCTTGCTGACTTAAATCCAAGACAGCACCTGTGGTAACAGAACCGTCGCCACCAATAGCCACTTGGGCAGTTACCGGTGAACAGTTACCGGTTACGAGAACACAGGCAATTGCTAACGCAACTGTCATTGCGGACTTGATCCGCAATTCTCTAAACAAAATTCTTGTTTTCATTTGTACATAATGTTTTTTTCGCCTCCCCGTCCTCAAGTTCGGCAATTTTAAAATGAGAAAGCGTGAGGAACTGTAAAACTCTCTGTCTATAAGGCTCAGGAAAGCCCATACTACCAAAGAGCAACAGCCTCACGCATCTAATCATATATAAAAAAATTACATACAAAAAAAGACACGTGAACGCTTTTGCCCACACCCCGGTAGTAATTCGAATTTTCCTGATTCTATAGACGGGATATGTTTTAAACGCTACGTTTTCACTAATAAGTCCTTCTACACACTTGACAACGCTATGTCTGCATAGAATTGGTGCAAAGTTACACACTTTTTTTAGATTGCGCAACTATTTGGCTAATTATTTTTCGCAAACAACAAAAAACTTCTTTACACCCCTCGCCCTGTTGCCTGCAAATAGTGGGCTAATTTGATTTGGTAGTCTGTGGCGGCTTCGGTGTATTGGTCGCGGGTTTGCTGCAAGGCGCTTTGGGCATCGAGCAAGTCGGTAAGGATGCCGGTTCCGGCTTTGTAGTAAGCAGCGTTCAGGCGCACGTTTTCGGTGGCTACGGCGATGGATTGTTTGAACAAGGCTGTTTGGCGGTAGGCTTCGACCAGTTCGTCCCATAATTGTTGCATTTGTAATAGTAACAGTTCGCTTGCGTTTTGCTTGTTGTTTTCGGCGATTTGGATTTTTTGATTGTGCTTTTTGATGGCGTGTGAGCCGCCCCACCATCCTGAAATTGGGACTGAAACGGTAGCAAATAGCATGCCGAAGTTATTTTCTAAAGCGCCTTTGTCGAAACCATAATGATTGTATCCGGCTCCGATGGCTACGGTTGGAAGGTTTTTGCCGGTTTCCAATTTCTTTTGCAGGCGTTCGGCTTCCACACTTTTATCCACTAATTGGTATTCAGTCCGTTGCAGCAACGCATCTTTGGGATTGACCTGATGTTCGTATGGCGACGGAAGGTCGTCTACATGATTTTCGATAGTAAACGCATCGGGAGCGATGCCGATATGTTGTCCGAATGCCATTTTGAGCAGTTTGATACCGCTTTCGAGTTTAAGTTTGTTGCTTGCCAATTCGGTTTGTTTTAATTCGACTTTCAACACATTGTTTTTAGTCATCAAACCGGCGTTATAAGCGACTGTTACGTCTTTATGCACGCTGTTGAGCATGGTTTCGATTTCGGCAATGGTGCGCGTTTTTTCCTCCAAAGCGTACAACTGCCAATAAAATTCTTCCGTTTTAAGGTTGATTTCGTCGTCCGACATCTTTTTCTGATACCGGCTGACTTCTACACCTAATTTTGCCAATTTATTGCCGTTCACAATTTGTCCTCCGGCAAACAGGGGTTGTGTCGCCGTTATAGAGCCGACAATGCCGGTTTCAAGCGCATTAACACCTACCGGCGGCATGTTGGGATTTCCAAGCATCGCGCCCAAAGGCAACTCCGCTTCAATCATCGGATTGTTAGTCTTAAATCCTGTGCCGGAAGCACTTATTGATGGAAAATAGTGAGTGAACGCCTCCTTTTTTGTTTGTTCGGCGATTTCTATACCGAGCTGGCTGTTTTTTGCCTGCACATTGTTTTTTAATGCCAATGCTTTGCATTGTTCGAGTGTAAGCCCCCCAGCCCCCCACAAGGGGGTTGAAAGCATGCCGATGAAGAATAAAATTAAGCCTTTCATATTACTGTTTGAATGTTGTGTGTGACTATTTAAAAGTCCCCCTGAGGGGGATTTAGGGGGCTTTCTATAAATCAACCAATAACTCACGGGAAGCACACACACCACCGCGACCATCGAAAAGAGCGTGCCGAAAAAGATGACGATGCCCATCGGACTCCACAGCGGACTTTGGCTGATGATCATCGGGATGACACCGATTGAGGCGGCGGCTGAGGTGAGGAAAATGGGGCGCATACGGCGTTTGCCGGCTTCGAGGGCGGCCTCGCGGACGTTCATGCCGTGTTTGTGGCGCAGAAGTTCGATGTAGTCAAACATGATGATGCCGTTTCTCACTACGATGCCAATCAGGCTCACAAGTCCTAAAATGGAGGTTATGCCCAATTCCGAACCGGTAATCCACATGCCGAAGGTGGCGCCAAAGAAACTGAGCGTGGTGGCTCCCAGCGTGAGCAGTGCCAGACTGATTTTCTGGTAGTGAAACAGCAGAATAAAGAAAATGATGGCTATGGCGATGAGTAAGCCCAGTAGAATTTGGGGGAATGTTTCGTCGTCGTGTTCTTTGACGCCGCCGTAACTGAGGGTCAAGTCGTTGGGTAATTGGCTTTCCGACAGGCGGTTGACGATTTTTTCGACTTTGGGAAAGACACGACCGGCGTTTTCTCCGAAATTCAAATCAAGCATCACCGTGAGCGTGCGCACACCGTTGCGATGGGCGATTTGCCCTTCCGTCCATTCGGGTTTGATGTCGGCAATTTGGCGCAAGGGCACAGCCCCGCCGGCGGTCAGGGTCATGATGTATTCGTCCTGCAAATCTTCTATTTGAGGCTCTTTTTGGTTCCATTCCGATTTGATTTTGACGGGCAGGTCGTAATCGCCCTCCCAGAGGCTTCCAACAGGCAATCCGTTGAAGCGCACGGCGAGGTTGGTGGCGACCAACGCATCTTTGATGCCCAATCGTCCGGCTTCCACAGGGTCGATATTCACTTTGATGCCGGGCAACATTTCCTCAAAATTGGTGCGGACGCGCGCCACTTCGTCAATCCGGCGCAACTCAGCCATCAGCGTGTCGGCAAATTGTTTCAGTTCTTCGATGCCGGTTCCGGTGACGCGGACTTCAATTTCGGAATTTACCACCTGAAAATCCAATTGTTTGAAACGGATGTATGCGTTTGAATAATGATTGGCATAGTGGCCCGAATACTCTGCCAGCATTTTTTTCGTGTCGTCCATCGAGGTGGTATTGACGATGAATTGGGCAAAATTGGGAGCCGGCATGTTGGGCGCATACGTCGTGTGAAAGCGCGGCGAACTTGTTCCGAGAAAGGCGGTGACGCTTACCACGCGTTTGTCGGCTTGCAAAATGCGCTGTAAATCGTTGGCGACGGCTTCCGTTTGCGACAAAGGACTTCCCTGTGGCAGATAGATTTCTACGGCAAACTGGTCGCGTTCGGCAATCGGCATCAAGCGTTGCGGGATTAACAGTCCGAATAAAACGGCAGCTGCAATGGAGAGGAGCCCCAATCCGACAGTTCGTTTCGGATGTTCAAATGTTTTGGGCAAAAAATTAGTGTATGCTGCTTGGATTTTCTCCAACATGTTCTTTTTGTCGGATTTTCCTTTGGCTGCCCGCGATTGTTTAAATCCTTTTTTGATGAAAACATATTGCATATAAGGTATCAGCAGCATAGCGACCGCCAGTGATACGCCCAAAGTAATGAGAATGGTCCATGGAAACAGTTGTACAAAATCGTGCAATTGCCCTTTCAAAACAAACAGGAACGGGAAAAACGTGAGAGCAATCGCCAACGTGGCGGAAAGTATGGATTTGAAATACTCTTTCGCGCTACTGACAGATGCCTCCCAACGGGGCATGCCTTCGTCCAATTTTTCCATATAGCTGTCGATGATGACGATGGAATTGTCGACAATCATCCCCAGCACCACTATCAGTGCCGCCAGTGTGACGGTGTTTAATTCCATGCCGAAAGCAAACATGATGCCCAGCGAAATGAATATGGTAATAGGAATTGACGTCGCCGCCACACCGGACACGCGCAAGGGCAACAGCACCATCGTGACCAAAATGACGGCAAGAATGGCCATCAGCAACTCGCTCAAAAACGTGTTGATGGAGTTTCCGACAACTTTGGGCTGGTCGGCGATGCGATAGATGCTGACATCGTTCGGCAGGTCTTCTTCAAATTCAGCCAAAATTTTATCGACGTCTTTGCCGTATTGCACAATGTTATTGTTTTCACGCATTTCCATCGACAGCAGCAGACATTTTTTGCCGTTGTTGGTAATGTACGAATCCGGAGCGGGATATTCCCTGACCACGCGGGCGATGTCTTTGAGCCGGACAATATTCCCCGCAGGATCGGAATAAATGATTTGGTTTTCGATGTCGCGTTCCGAGCGAAATGTTTTGGAAATATGGACAGGCGCAACCATCACCGAATTGTCAATCGTCCCACCGATGCTTGTGAATCCTTGTGCCAATAGGCTGCTTGCCATTTCAGCAACGTTCAGTCCGTAATTGGTCAGCTTTTCCTTTTCCAAATAAACGGTGATTTGTTCTTTTTGCAAGCCGTAGCGACGCAGATTGGAGACGGATTCGATGCTTCGGACGCGACTTTCCAAGTCTTCCAAATAGCCTTCCAACTGTCGGTAGGTTTTATTTTCCGATTCCAAAGTAATCAGCAGGGCGGATGTGTCGCCGAAATCGTCATTGGCAATCAGCGCGAGCACGCCGGGCGGGAGGTGCATCTTGAAGCCGTTGAGACCGTGTTTGAGTTTCGACCAAACTTCGTCTTTATTAAACACATCATCGTTGAGTTCCACAAACACATAAGCGATGCCGTCTTTGGAATGGGAGTATGTTTTAGCTTTTTTGACCTCCTTATAACTGAAAAGAAACGTCTCTAAAGGCTTGGTCAACTGCTCCTCCACTTCGGCAGAAGTGGCACCCGGATACACGCCCACAATGACGCCCTGACGGATAGTGAAAGTCGGAAATTCCTGTTTAGGGATATTTTTTAGCCCATAGATTCCAAGCAAAATCATCAAGCCGGTAATCAGAAACACGATGTTTCGATGGCGCATGGCTGCTTCGACGATGTTTATGTTTTGTTTCATTATTGTACTCTTACATTTTATTTTTCAACAATCGCAGATCCTTCGCTCGCGCGTTGATAGCCCTCGACAATGACCCGGTCGCCGGGAGTTAGCCCTTGCGCCACAATTACGCCTTCTTTGGAAAAGCCGCCGATGACGACGTTGCGGCGGGTGGCTTTATGGTCTGTGTCGACCAGCCAAACATAGCGCGTTTCGTTGGGCGCGATTTGGACGGCGTGTAGCGGGATGACAATGCCTTCCTGCTTTTCGCCGTTGTTTATCCATACTTTGCACGCCATTCCGGGCATCAGTTCGCCTTGAGAGTTGTTCAATAAAATTCGCACTTCGTAGGTGTGGGAGAGCGGGCTGGCGAGAATGCCCTTTTCGTCTATTCGTCCCTCGTGGGTGGCATTTCCGGCTGCTGTGACCATGACTTGTGCCTGCTGTCCTACTTTCAGGGCGGCGATTTCGTTTTCAGGAACAGCAATTTTGGCTTTGACCGCATTGATTTTTACTACTTTGAACGCGGGCGTTCCCGGCAACACATTCGTGCCCTCGTCAATGGAACGTTTGGCGATAATGCCGCTGAACGGGGCATAAAGGTTGCAATCGTCCAAATTCTTTTTGGCAATTTGCTCCAAAGAGCGCGCTTGCTCCAAGCTGGTTTGCACTTCGACGTATTTAATTTCCGGCAAACTGTTATTGTCGTGTAAAAGGCTCAAACGCTTATAAGCATCTTCCGCCTGTTTCAACGAGGCTTGTGCCGCCAAATAAGCACTTTCCAAACTACCCTTGCTCAAGACTGCCAACAACTGCCCTTTGTTCACTTTCTGTCCTTCGGTCACCAACACGCGTTCTACATAGCCGGGCACTTGAAAACTGAGCGACGAAGAAGATTCCTCCTCAATAGTGCCGATGTATTCCCGGTTTCCGGTATCGGTGGAGAGGCTTACGGTTTGCACTTTGACCGGAATTACTTTCGTGTCGGTTTCCTGTTTGTGTCCGTGACAGCCGGTCAATAGCATTGCAAAAATAATATACCCCAGTTTCTGCATTCCACTTTTCATATTTCTTTTCATCCTTAAATTTTTTAACACAGCAAAGGTAGGAATGTTTTTTAATACCCAAAAGCCCATTATTGCGGGAATGTTGTTCAAAAGGTCGAATATTCAATAAAATGTCGTATATTTGCAGGAAATAAAAATTAATGAGGGGATTGCGGGTTCCTGCATCAAGTTCAGGACAGGCACGACTTCGTCGTCCCGCAATGACAAAAAAAATGAAAAATAAAAACAAAGAATTGCAGCGGATGAGCATTTCGTCGATGAAAAATCTGTCACAGATGGATTTTATCGCCGATGATTTTGCTATTTCGGATGATTTTGAGGGGTTTCAACTGTTTGATTTTCCGATACGTGTCAACGATCTTATTTTCGGCATTTGCCTTCAGGGTTTTATTGAAATAGAAATTAACTTGAAGCGTTATGTGTTGAGTACCAATTGTTTAGTGTCTATTCTTCCCGAACAAACGGTGCGCTATATTCGCCAAAGCGACGATTTTTCCATTCAATTTGTCATTATGTCGCGTACCTTTTTGGAAGATTCCCAGCTGGGATTGCCCAATACATTGCCCTTGTTTTTCTCCATCAAAGACAATCCCTGTATTCATTTGACGGCGGAGGAAAGGGATATGATTTTAGAATATGTTGCGTTGCTGAAAAAGAAAATGCGGATGACGGACACGATGCTCGGTAAAGAAATTGCCCGAAACCTGTTGAAAGCCCTCTATTACGAAGGGAGCGAGATTTTTCGACAACATTTGCCCAATGTCAAGCCGGCAAAATCGAGGAAAGAGGAAACATTCAGCCGTTTTATCGAATTGGTGGAACGCTATTGCAAGCAGGAACGGAGTATTGGCTTTTATGCGGACAAATTGTGCCTGACGCCGAAATATTTATCGACCGTCATCAAGCAAGTGAGCGGCAAATTGGCAGGGGAATGGATCGACGATTTCACAATCCAGGAAGCCAAAGTATTGCTCAAATCGTCCAACAAAACCATCCTGCAAATCAGCGAAGAGTTGAATTTTGTGACGCAAACCCGCTTCGGAAGTTATTTTAAGCATTTTGCCGGCATGTCGCCGAAGGAGTATCGAGGCGCGTAATTTTTAGCCAACACTGCCTTTTGATAAGCGTTTCTATGCTATTTCAATTTCAACATCTCCCTTCGAAAGGGTCGTCACATTAATCGTTGGGAGAATAAACTGATTAAATTCAGTTCCTTCCGTTTTTGCATGTAAAACCCCTCGTAGTGTGCCAATTGAAATCATTAACAAGTGATCTGTAAAACCTTTTGGAAAACATATTGAATGACTTTCCGGCTTGCGATAGGCTTTCCATGTTTCTGGATCCACGATAAAATAACACGCTGTTTTTATTTTCAAAAAAGGTTTTTCATCTTGAAAAAACGTTATTTCCGGCGAACAACTGATTTGACATTCTTCTAACGATTTTATGCCAAAATCAGCTCCAACGCCCAACTCTATCAGAGATTTTTTTTCAGAAAATGCCTCTCTCATTGTAGCAAATTCAAGGGTTTTAATTCCTTGCAACATAAATGGAATGTTTTTTTTATTCATGATGCCACTGCTATTTTATGATCAGAATATGTCGAAAATTCATTTCTGTTGTATACTTGTTTCATTTCAAATATATGTACAATATGGGTATCAGTAGTTTTCCGATTTGTAGTGTCTGCTAATAGTTTAAGATTCAATATATCTTCTAATTTTGTTAATGTTTCAAGAGTCAAATTTTCGTTGCCTTTGAGCAATTTGCTGATGTATTGTGGCGATACCTGCATTTTTTCTGCTAACTCTTTTTGGTTTATTCCTTGCTCGCGCAAGGCTAACAATACTTTCAGGGCTATGCGTTTAGATTTGCGTAACCATGTTTTGTTTTCCTGTCGAAAATGCATTTCTCTCATCGTTTCTTCATTGGCAGGCGAAACGAGTGTCATAAATTTTTCTTTTGTCGTCATAGTATTTCTTCAATTATTAATTCATAAAAAGAGTCTTTATCAAACGCTCTTTCTGAATTCAAATAGTTCTTACATATATCCAATTTCCCTAATTCTTTGTCTGTTTCAGGATGATCTTGCATGGTACGTGTCAATTTTATAGCACCTCCTGTTATCACAAAACAATCATCATCTATCTTTATTGCATACAGTCTAAGATATTTACATTTCTTTTTTTGAAAAGATAAAATCTTTGACTTATATTCCTGATTGTGCACCGGCTGAAAACACGTATTTAAACTTATATTGTTTTCAATACATTTCATTAATGCCTCTTCCAATGCTTCAGCATCATCTTGTATGTCTGTTGTAAAATCTTCAACAGACATATCGCTCGGCAAATACTGTTCGTTACGTTCTGCAAAATCAATCAAATATTCGGGATCTGTCCAACAATCCAAAAGGCGAGCATATTCGTCCCGCTTTTCACTGTCATATTGGAAAGCGAATAATTTTTCTGCAAAGATAGTAACAATTTTCATAATATCAACCTATAAGTTTATTTTTAACATAAAATTTTATGAAATATTTTGGAATATATGCAATTTTTCAGCCAACACTGCCTTCCAAGCTGATTTGCAGTAATTTTTGGGCTTCTACGGCAAATTCCATTGGGAGCTTGTTTAGGACTTCTTTGGCGTAGCCGTTGACGATTAGACCGATGGCTTCTTCGGTGGGGATGCCGCGTTGGTTGCAGTAAAAGACTTGGTCTTCGCTGATTTTGGAGGTGGTGGCTTCGTGTTCAACCACCGCGCTTTCATTGCGTACATCCAACGATGGGAAGGTGTGGGCGCCACAGCAATCGCCTAACAGCAGGCTGTCGCATTGGGAGTGGTTGCGCGTGTTTTCCGCTTTTTTGTCGATATATACCAAGCCGCGGTAACTGTTTTGACTGTGTCCGGCAGAAATGCCTTTCGACACGATGAGGCTGCGCGAGTTTTTGCCCAAGTGAATCATTTTTGTGCCTGTGTCGGCTTGCTGGTAGTTGTTTGTGACGGCTACCGAATAAAATTCGCCGACGGCATCGTCGCCTGCCAAAATACAGCTGGGATATTTCCACGTGATGGCTGAACCTGTTTCTACCTGTGTCCACGAGAGTTTGGCGGCTGTTTTGACGAGTCCGCGTTTGGTCACAAAATTGTAGATGCCGCCTTTGCCTTCTTTGTCGCCCGGATACCAGTTTTGAACGGTGGAATATTTGACTTCGGCGCGGTCGGAAACGATGATTTCGACGATGGCTGCGTGCAACTGATTTTCATCGCGCATGGGGGCGGTACAGCCTTCCAGATAGCTCACGTAGGCTTCGTCTTCTGCCACGATGAGGGTGCGTTCAAACTGTCCGGTGTTGCGGGCGTTGATGCGGAAATAGGTCGACAGTTCCATCGGGCAGCGTACGCCTTTGGGGATAAATGCAAATGAGCCGTCGCTAAACACGGCAGAATTGAGTGCCGCAAAAAAATTATCTTTGTATGGAACGACCGAGCCTAAATATTTTTTGACCAATTCGGGATGCTCTTGCACGGCTTCGCTAAATGAGCAAAAAATGATGCCTTTTTCCTCTAATTGGGCTTTGAAAGTGGTTTTGACAGAGACGCTATCCATCACGGCATCGACCGCCATGTCGCTCAGTGCGGTATCCACCTCCATGCCCGAAAGCAGAGCGCGTTCGTGCAACGGAATGCCCAATTTGTCAAATGTTTTCAGTAATTCGGGGTCGACTTCATCGGCCGTTTTTGCTTTTTTAGGCACAGGAGCCGCATAATAGATTATGTCTTGATAGTCAATCGGCGGAATTTGTAAATGCGCCCAAGCCGGCATTTTCATGGTTAACCAATGGCGATACGCTTCCAAACGAAATTCCAGAAGCCAAGCCGGCTCGTTTTTTTTCGATGAAATCAGTCGCACGACGTCCTCATTCAGCCCTTTTGGGATAAATTCGGTGTTGATATTACTTGAGAAACCATACTCGTATTCCTTGTTGGTCAAGGCGTCTAATATGTTATTGGGATCGTTTGTCATTTATTTTGCAATTTTTAGTTGGGTATTAAAATAGCGGCGCACTTCCGGGTACACTTTGGGTACGATGTCTTTTGTCTTTTCGTATAAGCGTGATTTTTCTTGCGCCTGTTTGGAAATGATGGTTGATTTTGAATCGAAAGCGGTCAGCACATTGAGTACTAAACTCAACGAAAGTATTGCTACACATATTCCAAACGCGCCTCCAAAGATGATATTCAGCGGCTTAGCGGGTGTCATTTTAAGTGCTAAATCGATAAATTTCCCCAATAGCACGATGATAAACACAATCACCGCGAACGACAACGTGTAGCAAAGACCGGTCATGAGTGGCAGTGGAAGAGTTTGCATTCCCAATCCTTTGAGCACAAATAATCGCATCGGCACAGCCAGTGCACCCGCAAAATAAATCGCTACAGCCAATGCCACGAATAGCGCGAGTTGCTTTACAAAGCCGTCCATCAGTCCTTTAATCAGTCCTGCGACCACTATTATGATGATTACGTAATCTACCCAATTCATTTACAAACCAAATTTTTGTGGTGCAAAGGTACAAAATAGTTATGAGTTATGAGCTATGAGTTATGAGTTTTTTGTGAAAATTGTAGTATTTTTTCGGCTTTCCACTTCTTGCAATATGCTTATTTGCTGAATGGCGATTTGATTGAGTTTCACTAATCGCTCTTGTTGAGCAAGTCCTTCGTTATTGAGTTTTAATTATGGCGAATTCGCCATAATTAAAATTTGGATTGTATACCTGTTCCCAGATACCAATATACTCTAATGTATTGCGGTTACGGAGCCAATCCGAAATAAAAAACTCACCATCTTTTGCTTTAATCATATCTGTCAGAGAAATATAATTTTCGTCGTTGATAGATAAAACTGTTACTTCAGTGTCTTTTACTGTGATTTTTGCCATAGCGTTTTTTGTTTTTAATTAATTAAAAATTGTTTTTGTTAAAAAATTAACGCGGCAAAGATATGAAATTATTTTGAATTTTGCAAGAATTTTAGTGATTATTTTGCAAAAAATATACAAAATATTTGATGCTATGCAGCTCCGAAAAAAATTGGTTGTTTTACCAATTTTTTTCGGATAAATAGACGCCCAGCAGAATGAAGAGGGCACCCAGCATGGCGATGGGGGTAATGGTTTCGTGGAGCACGATGGCGGCCGTGACTAAGGAGGTGAGTGTCACGATGTAAATAAAGCTCGTCGACTTTTGTGCGCCCAATTTTTCGATGACTTTGTTCCACAACAGGTAGCAAAGCAGCGAGGCGGCGATTCCAAGAAACAGCAAATTGAAAATCACCTCAAAATTGAACGACAACATCTGTATGGGTGACCCTTGCGGTCGCCCTAATTCCAAAAGGAAAACCGGCAAAATCGTCAGAAGCCCATAAAAAAACACCTTGCGCGTGATGATAAACGTCGAATACCGGTTATCTAATTTCTTGAGGACGATGCCATAAAGTGCCCATAGAAAGGCGGCTAACAGCGATAAACAATCACCCACCGGTGAAATTTTCAGCACGGCATTGCCATTGAAAGCAACCAGAGCCACGCCGGCTAATCCCAGACATGAACCGATGATTAAGTTTTTCTTGATTTTCACTTTGTCTGTCAGGCGCATCACTAAGGCTGTCCAAATGGGCGTTGTGGCCACGAGGACCGATACGTTGGAGGTTTGAGTCAACTCTAAAGCCGTGTTTTCGGCTAAAAAATAGAGCGAACCGCCTGTCAGGCCGGTGATGAAAAACAGAAATTCGTCTTTCCAATTCACTTTCTTGGAAAATTTGGGTGGTGCGATGCACAGCAGCCCGGTATAGCCCAATGCAAAACGAACAAAAAAGATTTCAGAAGGCGTTAATCCGTTGTTAATCAACACTTTTGTGGACACAAATGTCGTCCCCCAAATGATGACGCAAAACAATGCTATGCCGTAAATTCCTTTATTATTCTTCATTATTTTTTCGCAATTTTTGTTGTAGGGGCGTTGTATGAAATACCCCTGCGATAATTTGCAACAATGTTTTTTCCTCGTTTTCCCAAGCGAGTTCTTTTTTCGCTTGGTGCGTATTTTGTTTTACGGTGTTGTAGCGTGCTTGGTCGGCAAAAATGCTTTTGATCGTTGTTGCGATGTGTTGCGGATCGTGATTTTCAATAAAATAACCAATGTTATAGTGGTCGATGATTTGTTTTATTTCAACCAAATTCGACGACAAAACCGGAATTTCGGAATGAATGTAATCAAACAGTTTGTTGGGCAAAGAATACAAATAATTCAAATTGGTGTTTTTGTCAATCGCAAGCCCCAGATCGCTGTTGAGCGTGTATTGGCGCAATTCGGCAACGGGCATTTTTGGCTTAATCAGAATCTTGTCTTGCAGTTGATTTTCGGCAATCATGCGTTCCAAAGTTGGGAAAACATCGCCGCTTCCTATAATCAGCAAGATGCAATTTTTCAGGTATTTCATTGCCAAACAAGCTTCTTCCGCTCCTCTGTCTATATTGATTCCGGTTCCCTGAATGATCAGAATGTGCTTATCTTCCGGCAAATCGAGTTCTTTTCGTGTTTTTGTTCGTTCGGGAATAAACGTTGGCGGAATATTCCGCACTACCTGAACTTCTTTATGGTATTGATCGGCGTATAACTTGGCAATGGATTGATTGACGGTAATAATTTTGTCGAGTTTTGGGAATACAAATTTTTCGATTTTTTGCCAAATACGTTGTGTTTTGGGGCGACTCACAAGTTCGGGCACTTCCGTGAAATATTCGTGACTGTCGTATATCAGTTTTTTTTTTCGCAGTTTGGCTGCCCAAAAAGCGGCGAGCAAAGTGTCTAAATCGTTGGCATAAATCAGATCCGATTCTGCAAACAGCAGATAGAAAAATAAGCGTAAATTGTATTCGGCGTAAAATAATGGCCCTTTATTGAAGCACAATTTAATTCGGCGAGTGCGGTAGGGGCGGTCATTGATTGGCAAACTGTTGGCAAGCAACCGTCCGGTTTCTATGACCTCATAGCCTGCTTTTTGGAGTGCCAAACACGTTTTGTTCACGCGTTGGTCGGTGACAAGGTCGTTGGTGACGCACACAATTGCTATTTTTGGAGTTGTTTTTGAGCTATTTTTTTGTCCTTTCATTTTGTTGCCAAATAATCAATTAAATTGTTGTATAATTTTTCGAGATAGCTTCCGGCAGTCTTTGCGACCGACGTATTGTGCCACAGCAGGCACACATCTCCGCCGTGTTTTTCGGTCGTGTCAATCAGTTGTGTGACGTAACCATACGCCTCGTTTTCGCTCAAGTGCATGTAGCGTTCATCGTTGAGCGTGCCGTCCATCGCAGTTAGCGGATGCAGTATCAGGGGTGTCAATGTTTTCGTGTGAGGATTTATCCAGCGCACAGCCCGGCAGGTGCCCAGTCGAAAACCGGCTACGTCGGCGTATCCCATAGTGAAATCGCCGGTTATGTTTGCGTCGATGAGTGCTTGCATGTCTTCCGGCTCGCGGGAGCTTAAATAATGGTGACGATTAAGCCTCACCCCCAGCCCCTCTCCACAAGGAGAGGGGGGTAGGGAGTGCTCGAGTATTGCTTTTTCGGAAGCGATTAAGTTGGGCGACAGTCCTGCCGCGTAGCTTGCGTGAAGTCCGATGGTGGCGTTATTGTGTTTCAATAATTTGAATAGGTATTGAAAATCGCGACTTGTGGTGTTCATTCGCGGTTTGTCTTCCGGTGCTGTTCCGCCGCCGGATTTAATGAATGCGATTGTTTCGGCGCGATTTTTTAGCTTGTTGTTTTGTTCCAGCAGGGTGGGGAAGGTGAACCAGGGGTCGTGTTGTATGCCACCGAAATAGGTTTTTAGGGCGATTTTTGCTGCCGCCGGATTTTTGCAGGCTCGCATGAGCGCGCCGGCTACGCTTCGGATGTTTCGATAATGGGCAATCGCATCCACGTCGTGTGTCAGATAAATGCGATTCAATTGTTGCTGCGGTGCGTTCACGTTATGTTGCACGTTATCATACAATGCCCCTGCGTCGCGCAGGCAACGGTGCAACCATGCGCCGTATTCATCCACAATGGGGCGGTGAATAAATCCCGCTTGGTAGGGTAGTGATTTTTTTCCGATAAAGCGTCCGTGTGAGTCGCGCACTTCGCGTCGAACCAGTTCTTCGTAGCGTGAAATCAGAAAATACGTGCTTGCGATGAGGTCGGCGTGTACGACAATCGTGTCGCCTTGCCGCTCGATACGGTTGTCGCCAAAAAGCACAGGCGTGTCATCTAATTTTTTTAATGGCGTTTGGGGCAACGATTTTGCAGTGCCGTAAATCGCTTCGTCAAAAAAGTTTGATTTCACAATCACTACTTTGTAGCGAGCAAATTCCGTCGCATCCGAAGTATAACCAACGGCTTCAAGCAGCGGGCTGTGGGGTGGCTCACGGAGCAAAAATTGCAGTATGTAGTTGATAATTTCCTGCATCGTTTAGTGCGCTAAAATAGAATTTGCCGCCAGTTCCGCCGCGTGTCCGTTGCCGTACAAATTGATATTGAAATCGGACGTTTTTGTCAGCAATTGCTCAAAGGCGTGTTGCATTTTTTCGGGATTGCTGCCGACCAGCACGTTATAGCCGTTTTCGACCAATTCGATCCACTCGGTTTCTTGGCGTAGCGTGATGCAGTGTTTTCCAAAGAAAAACGCTTCTTTTTGTACGCCGCCACTGTCGGTCAGCACAATTTCGCAGGCTTGCAGCAACCGAATCATATCGAAATAGCCGACAGGTTCAATCGTCTGAAAATGAACAGGCATGTTGTGTTGTGCAATGATGTTGCGCGTGCGCGGATGCAATGGAACCAGTACCGGGAGTTGCGCATGAATGGCGTTTAAACCCTCGATAATTCCCGTCAATGCGTCGATGGAATCGGTGTTTTCTTGCCGGTGAATGGTGGCGAGTGCAAATTTTTTCAACCCCAATCGTTGAATAATGGTTGATTTTTCTGCCGCTTTTTTGGCATAAAACAAGGCGGCGTCTTGCATCACATCGCCGTTTTTGACAATCTCAACGTCGAACTGTTCAAACCCTTCACGCTGTAGATTTTGCACAGCGGTTTGTGTGGGGCAAAACAGCAGTTGAGACAGTCTATCGGTTAAAATGCGGTTGATTTCTTCGGGCATCTGGTTGTTGAACGAGCGTAAACCGGCTTCGATATGAATCACCGGAATATTTAGTTTGGCAGCTGCCAACGCGCCAGCCAAAGTCGAATTGGTGTCGCCGTAAACGAGCACGCCGTCCGGTTTTTCTGTCAACAAAATGGGCTCGATAGCCTCCAACATGCGCCCCGTCATCGCGCCGTGCGACAGCGAATGAATGTTTAATTGATAGGCAGGATGCGGGATTTCCATTTCCTCAAAAAATACCTCTGACATATTTTGATCAAAATGTTGCCCCGTGTGAACGATGCGTTCGTCAATCCCCAATTGCTGAAACTGGCGACTAACCGTAGCCGCTTTAATGAATTGAGGGCGTGCTCCGAGTATGGTCACTATCTTTTTCATTCGGGAAAGTTTAAATAAAAGTCTTTAGTTAACGCCATATACTCATCGCTGAATGTGCCATTTGCCTGTCGGATGGTCAATTCATTTTCGGTCGGGCGATTTGTCGGGCGATTTGCAGGGCGACCACAAGGGTCGCCCGTACAGAGCCTATATTCTAATAGCATGCGATTAGGAGCGGTGTTTTCTTTGGGTTTGACTGCGGTTTTGCGTGTCAATGTTAAACCGTTTTTTTCGGCAAGCGACTGAATGGTGTCAAAGGCATCAAACGGCAAAATCAATACCAATCGTCCGTTGTTGTTCAGTAATTCGGCACTGTGTTGAATTAAATCGCTGAAAGGCAGCGCGTTGGTGTGACGTGCTGTTGTGCGTCCTTCGTCGGGCGATGGCAGGGAATCTACAAAAAACGGTGGATTGGACACAATCAAGTCGTATTTTTGTTTAGGCGCAAAGGTGCGAAAATCGCCATGAATAGCATTCAGTTTTGTCTTAAACGGCGCATTTTTGAAATTGATCACGGTCTGTTTATAAGCGTTTTCGTCTATGTCAATCGCGTCGATCTCAACATGGGGGAGGGGAGTTGTCATTCCCGCGCAGGCGGGAATCCCACCAACAGTTTTCTGAGCCAACATTAACGCAATCAATCCTGAACCGGTGCCAATGTCCAATATATTTATTGGGATTCCCGCCTGCGCGGGAATGACAGGCTGTGTCCATGCGCCCAATAAAACGCCGTCTGTGCCTACTTTCATGGCGCATAAGTCGTGTTGTACTGCAAATTGCTTAAATCTGAACTGTGATTCTTGTGATTGGTTTGAGGACTTTGATTTTTTTAACCAATCCAGACAAAGTGTGGCGGCTTTTTCGGAGGCGCCGGCAGTGCCTAATTTTTGAATGACGTCATCATAATTTTTTGCCATTTTTTTTCGGTAGTTGCTGTCATTGAGCAGTAAGCCTAATTCCTGTCGCACGTTTTCTGTCGAAAAGGTGTTAGCAAACAGTTCTCTGACCACCGGTTTGTTGGCAATCAAATTGACAAGTGAGATGTATTTGCATGTAAACAAATGGTTCCACATCCATGTCAACACATGTTTGAGTGCAGCCGGCGTTTTGTAGCACACAGCTTGCGGCACGCGCAGCAGCGCGGTTTCCAACGTCGCCGTGCCGGACGTTACCAACGCCGCACGCGATTGTTGCAATAACCGGTACGTCTGCCCAAAAACAACAGGTACCCCGTAGGGGCGACCCTTGCGGTCGCCCTCCTCACGTTCACGCCCGCAACATGCATAATAATCCGCATCAATACCCGGCGCACCGGCAATCACCGCCTGATAGTTGGGAAAAGCGGCGGCGGCTGCGAGCATCGTTGGCAAATTATCTTTGATTTCTTGCTTGCGACTGCCTGCCACAAGGGCGATGACAGGCTTGTCAACCAATGAATTAGCGTTGCAAAATGCTTCAAACGATTCATCTTGGTGGCCACGTGCCGCAATCGCATCCACGGTGGGATTGCCGACATAATTGACGTTGTAGTCGTATTGTTTATAAAAATCCACCTCAAAAGGCAGGATACACAACATTTTGTCGACGTATTTTTTAATGTCCTTGATGCGGTAACTTTTCCAAGCCCAAATTTTTGGCGATATATAATATAAGGTCGGAATGTGCAACTGCGTTTTGACAAATTTCGCCATCGGAAGGTTAAATCCGGGGTAGTCGACAAAAATGACCACGTCCGGTTGGTAGTCGCGAATGCGTTGTTTACACAATTTGGCATTCGCAAAAATCTCCCGTAGATGCATCAAAACGGGAATAAAACCCATGTAAGCCATGTCGCGGTAATGTTTGAGCAATGTGCCACCAACAGCCTGCATAAGGTCGCCACCAAAATAGTGGAAATCCGCCTGACTGTCCTGCGCCGCCAATTCCCGCATCAGATTCGATGCGTGTAAATCGCCGCTTGCCTCACCAACAATTAGAAAATAGTTCAACTCTTTATTTTTGCGACAAAGGTACAAATTAATTGTTAATGGTCAATGGTTAATGGTTAATTTTGCTTTGCTAATCTCTTACTATTTGATAAGGCATTATGGTATATAATGAATATCGCTTACATTGATTTACGTTAGTTTATATTATTTTGAATTATCGTAAAGAATCTTACTTACTTTTGCCTTTTTAGAAGCGAGAATTTCTTTTTTGATGTATTTGTGACTTAATTCCTGATTATCTGGTTTAATTCTTCTAAAAAGCCATAAGACGTCATATCAATTTGAAGGGGGACGAGGGCAGCGTAGCCATGTGCGAGGGCGTATTCGTCGCTTTGCTCGTTGTCGGGTTCATCGTTGGAGAAAAAGCCGGTCATCCAATACACGGTGCGACCGAAGGGATCTTTTGCCCTTTCAAACTCTTTGTCCCAAAAACCTTTGGTTTGCGTGCAGACTTTTAATCCTTTGACTTCCTTCACTTTAGGCACATTCAAATTGAGGCAGGTGCCTTTCGGCAAACCTGTTTGCAGGATTTTTTCCGCCACTAATCTGCCGTATTTGACCGATTCGGAAAAGTCGTTCGACAACTCGTGGTCGGTCAGCGAAATGCCGATAGACGGCACGCCCCAGATGCAGCCTTCCAGCGTGGCACCAATGGTGCCGGAATAAATTACGCACACGGCGGCGTTGCTTCCGTGGTTGATGCCCGACAAAACCAAGTCCGGTTTGCGGTACAACAATTCATTTATTGCCAGTTTGACGCAGTCTACGGGGGTTCCGGTACAGGAATATACGGTCAAGCCGTCCTCTTGCCGGAGGAGTTCTGCGCGTATCGGATTTTCGGACGTGATGGCACTGGACATGCCCGAACGCGGTCCGGAAGGTGCTACGACAACGATTTCGCCCAGCGAGCGCACACCGTCAATCAGGGCATTGATGCCTTGTGCTTGCACACCGTCGTCGTTTGTTATCAAAATCAATGGTTTGTTCATCAGATTATTTCTTGAGTTTATTTTTTGAGTCTGTTGGGGATTTTTTCTTTAATCTCTTGGCGCAGCGCATGCACTTTGCTAATAAAGTTGAGGATATTCAGCTTCAATTTTTGCGTCGGATGTTCATTCAAAAACGACTGGATGTGACGCTGTTTTTTATCTTCAAACACATCGTCGAAATCAATCAAAATGCCTGTTTCTTCCACGTCTCCAAAGTCTTTATTGATAGCCGTGCCAAACACGCGCATACTCGGCGAGAGGTTCATGTAGGCACTCACCAACGGCGGAATATTGATGTTGTGTTTGCGCACCTCCGCGTTGAGAATTTTGTAATCTTCTTTGTAATTATTTTTTGAGAAGACCTGCGCAAGGCTTTTTTCGTCCATGTGAGTTTCCAGCGGTTCAATTGGCTTGACTAAATTTTCAGTGTCCTTAAAGTATTTGTTGAGGAAAAACAGAATCAAATTGCGCGCTTCGGAATTATAATCGCTGTACATCGTGACCTTTCCAAAGAAATAGCGTAAATTGGGGTCGATGACCGAGAGTGCGCCCAGTCCGTCCCACAAATTGTCTAAAGCATACAGCCCTTTCATGCCAAATAAGCCCGTCTGGTAGTCTAAGGATACAAAAGAGCGTCCCAATTCAACTGTTTCCGGCAACTGTTTTTCAATAAATTGGGGCGAAAAATGGAATAATTCGCAGGTTGCAATATTGTTGGGTTGACCGTTGGCATCAAATGTGACCTCGTTGCCGCACCGAAAACGGTAGCCGCCCATGATTTCTTCCGCCAGCGGATCCCACACAATCAGTTGACGGTAAGGCGTTTCCATCGTGTCAAACACATCAATATCCACCGCTTTGCCCGTGCCGCCACCGTGATAGCGAAACGCTACTTCGCGCAAACGACCTACTTCCTGCATTAAATTCGGCGCATTGTGTGCGTCAAACAAGTAAATTTCATTACCCGATTTATTCGTTTTCCGAAAAAGTTTGCCGGCTGTCAATTCCGACTTAATCACCTCTTTTGACAAAGGTGCAATAATAGCTTCCATCTTCCGTTAGTTATTTTGTCATTGCGGGCTTGACCCGCAATCCCATCAACACACATCTGCCCTCTGATTCAGGGGATTGCGGGTCAAGCTCGCAATGACGCTTGCCCACTGTTGAGGCGTTTTTGAAGCATCCAATGTTTGCCACGGAATCGCTTTTCCAAAGTAAATGGTAAACGTTGATCCCTTCGCCTTAAACATTTCGCGGGGCAAAAGTAACATTTCTAAATTGATTTTCAAACCCAACGTGCTCCTAAATTTTGCAAAGTTATAAAAAAAGTTTGAATTATGTGCATCAAAATAGACAGGAATTATATCGCGCTGATATTCAACTGCTTTTTTGACAAACATTTTTTTCCATTCCAAGTCGTGAATTTGACCGTTATTTTTGCGTGAACACAAGCCTGCCGGAAATGTAATGATCTGATTATCAGATGCAAACGCTTCGTTCAATTGATTGACTGCCCCCGTTCCTTGCGCGCCATGCTTGTTAATCGGAATAAAAATATCTTGCAACGGTTTGATGAAATACAAAATGTCATTAACTAAATAGCGAATGTTGCCGTCGTATTGTGCGCCAAGCACTGCCGACAAACAAATGCCATCCAAGCCGCCCAACGGATGATTGGACGCAAAAATGCAGCGATGATCGGCTGTGGGCAAGTTTTCGGTGCCTCGCAGTGCGAGTGTCAAATTGAAATCCTCCGTCACTTTTTGCTGCATAAATTGCACACCCGTGAGTCCGTGCGCCTTACGCAGGCACTCGTTCAACTGATCTTGACAAATCAACCGGCTCAACCAATTCACGGCAAAACGTGGAATTTTGCGCGCCAATTGAGGTGCTTTTGATTGCAAAATCGCTTGCAAATCTATCTGAAACAGCTCGTTTGTTTCCATACCTATTTCTTCTTTTTTATGATCAATAATCCAGCAAATGTGAATGTAGCATTCATAATTAGCAATTCGTAACTGAATTGGTAGCCGTTGAACCATTGAACAGAATTTATATTTATTATCCAGCAAAAAATCGGCGACAGAATGCACACCAACGGCACCCATTTGTCTTTGACAGCGTATTTCGTCAAAATTCCGAAGGCAAACAAGCCCAATAACGGGCCGTATGCGTACGAGGCAATCGTATAAATCGCATCGAGCACGCTTGTGTTGTTGATGGCTTTGAAAAGCAGCATGATGCCGATGAATAGGAGGGAAATCGCGAAATGAACACCCAACCGGATTTTTTGCGCTTTCTTTTCTTTGTATTTAGCCACGTCCAACATATCGACGCAAACGGATGTGGTTAAGCCGGTGAGCGCCGAATCGGCACTCGCAAAAGTCACTGCAATAATGCCAATAACGAAAAAGACAATGACCACCGTACCAAACTGATTGGCGATCACCAGCATCGGCAAGATAGCATCGCCCGATTCCGGCAACGCGATGCCGTTGGCTGCCGCATAATTGAGCAATAAAATTCCCAAACAAAGAAATAGAAAATTGACTGGAAGAAAGAGCAAACTGTAAGAACAGACATTTTTTTGTGCCTCACGCAAATTTTTGCATGAAAGATTTTTTTGCATCATTTCTTGATCAATTCCCGTCATCGCGATGGTGACAAACGCGCCACTGATAAAGAGTTTGAAGAAATTTTGCCGCGAATGCCAATCGTCAAAAACGAAAATGTGTGCATGCGGACTGTCTTTGATACTCGCGACCACACCCGAAAAATCGAGATGCAATCCGCGTGTCACTTGCCAAAGAATGATGATCAAAGCGACAATCAGAAAAAACGTTTGCATAAAATCCGTCCATACAAGGGTTTTGATGCCGCTTTTGTGCGTATAGAGCCAAATCAGCAGCAAAACAGCGGCGGCAGTCAGCGCAAAAGGGATGTTCCAGGCATCGAAAACATACGTTTGAAGAATCATAACCGCCACGTAGAGCCGTACCGCCGCGATGATGGTGCGCGACAACAGAAAAAATCCCGCGCCGGTTTTGTACGTGTTTTTCCCCATCCGGTTGTCCAAATACGAATAAATGCTGGTTACGTTCAGCCGGTAATAGATGGGCAGCAACACGAATGCAATGACCGCATAACCCAACAAAAAGCCCAACACCATCTGCATATAAGTCATGCCGGAAGCCCCCACCATGCCTGGCACAGACACAAATGTCACGCTCGACAACGAAGCCCCCAACATCCCAAAAGCCACGATATACCAGGGCGACCGGCGATTGCCCGTGAAAAAAGTCGCATTGTCCGCTTTCCGGCTTGTCAAAAATGAAATGCCCAACAGCAGTGCGAAATAGGCCGCAATAATTAGTAATAAGATTGTTGGATTCATGATTCAAAGGGCACTAATGGTGTAGGGGGTTGCGGGTCAAGCCCGCAATGACACGGGTATTTGATTTCTGTTAAAAAAAGTGCATGCGCGGGAACAGACGTGCCGGCTTTGCCCCGGTCTTTGCCTTCAATCACGTTTCTGAACTCCTCTAACGATAGTTTGCCGCGCCCGACTTCTATCAATGTTCCCACGATCGCTCGCACCATGTTGCGCAAAAAACGGTCGGCTTGAATCGTAAATACCCAAACTTCGCCGTCGTATTGCTCGTCTCGTCGCCAATGTGCCTGCATGAGTTTGCAATCATTCGTCTTTACGTCTGTGTGCAGTTTGGAAAAGCTGGTAAAATCGGTGTATTCAAACAAAATTTGCGCCGCTTCATTCATCAAACGATAATTCAAGGGTCGCGGCAGATAATACATTTCGCCGCTCCGAAACGGATTTTTTTCATGCGTGATAACATAGTGATAGGTGCGCGACACAGCATCAAAACGAGCATGCGCGTCCGCCTTGACCGGCACAATCGACTGAATCGCAATATCTTTAGGCAAAAAACGATTCAACTTACCCACAAAAGAGGGTAAGTCAAAAAGTTCATTCACGCAATCAAAATGTGCCACCATTTGCGAGGCATGCACGCCTGCATCCGTGCGTCCGGCACCTGTGACAGCGATTGGCGTTTGCAAAACCGTCGTCAGTGCGCGCTCCAATTCCGCCTGCACCGTGCTACCATTGGGCTGAATTTGCCAGCCGCAATAGTTTTTTCCATTATATGCGAGAGTGATGAAATAGCGTTTCATCTCGCAAAGATACAATTTTTTTTTTGAAGGTTACCATATATGATCATTACATGACCCCAGGCATCTTCTATTTTAGACTCATCGCACTACAATTATTTTTTGCGTATTTACCCAATCGGAACCGTAAATTCGCACGAGATACAAGCCTTCGGATAAGGACGATACATCTATCCGTTCTGTAATATCCGGTTCAATACGAACCAATTTACCCATTGGGTTATAAATCTCTATTTTTTGTATCGGAAATTCGGATTGAATGTGCACATATTCTTTGGCGGGATTGGGATAAATTTTCATTTTTTCATTTTCAATTTTCAATTCATCAATGCCGGTAATTTCCACGCCATTAGCTAAAATACCATCAGCACAAACCGGTGTTGCTTCGTCCAATACCCCGTTGTCGAGAAAAATCAGATTGGCAACGTTTAGATTGACCGGAAATTGTCCGATGGTGGTTTGTTCGTTGATGAT
>JAISKM010000146.1 GCA_031261285.1 Candidatus Symbiothrix sp.
GGCGGCTTGTTGCTGCCACAAATTGAGAGTGCCGATACACTCTCTGATGAGTTAAAAAAGCCGGGCATGCTGGTTTACAACAAAACGGACGGCAAAGTGTATACCTACAATGGCGCTGCGTGGAGTGCCGGCAGTGGAGGAGGTGATCCCGGACCTGCGCTTTCTTCTTGTAACGGATCTGTTTCTGTAACGGGTGGTTCAGGCTATGTGTATCGAATTAGTAGTTACCCCCTTGCTACCAATGGCTTGCAAAACTTGTGTTGGACTATCGAAAACCTTAGAGAAGAAGGGTATTCTTTAGCAAAATTCGCAGATAATCCCGGAGGCGGAGGTCATTTTTATACCCTAAATGGTGGGGCAGTGTGCGCGACCAAGCTCGGATCGGATTGGAGAACGCCAACTAAATCTGATTGGGACTATCTATTCGCGTTTTATCCAGATATGACGATAGTTGATAAGTGGTACTGGTCGGGACCTCCGGCAGTTGGGGGTTTCGCGATTTGGGCGTATAAGAACTCGTCTGATTATCGATGGATATTGTCGCCTATGAACAAGGATGGCTGGTGGGTGTATGCGGCTGGATCTGGAACGTTTCCCACGATAAAATTGAGCGATGACGTGGGATGGGCGACGATACCTCGAGACTGTATTGCGGGGTATGATTGCAGCCAGAGTACTCCATATGCACACTTGAGGTGCGTCCGCGATTTGTAAACTTTGTTTTAAGAAAAATGCGATGACTTGAATTTTTCTTACATTTTTTAGAAAATAGTTGGTAGATTCTAAAAAATGCTTCACCGCGTGTTTGGCAATGACAATAGGGATGATTATTTCCATCCTGTTGGGGATGATAGCTCGGTAGAAAATGGCAATCACCCTCTTATTTCCGGCAGCTACCAGCCCCCCCAACCCCCCTCAAGGGGGAGATGGTTGCATACCTACGGCATGCAGGAGGTGAATGGAATATTGCGGTTTCTACCGAGCTACCATTCCTAACGGAATGGAGAACAAACACATTAAAAATATAAACATAATGAAAAAAAATAATTTTAGAAGAATACGGATGGGATTGCGGGTCAAGCCCGCAATGACATCGTCATCGGCGCGGATTACATCCGGAATGACACTGTGCGCGATAATTGGCTTGTTGGTAATTGGGCTTAGCACGCTAAGCCCCTACACGACAAATGCACAGATTTCAATTGGTAGTGTGAATGATTCCGTCACAGTTGCCACTGTGCTGGATTTAAGCCAAGGATCCGGCGGATTGCTTTTGCCGCAAGTGACGGACACAATTGATGCTACGCGCACAGCCGGCATGATGGTGTTCAGCACGGCTGACAATAAAGTCTACACCTACAATGGTGTACTGCGACGTGGGTTGCTTTTTAGATGGCTCAAGGCAGAATGTTTAAAAGGCTGAAAGCCTGACATACCCTAGCCCAGGGCGATGCCCTGGGAAATGATGGGGATAATATTATTGCGCCCTGAAAGGGCAAGATATGCCGGACTTTCAGCCCGCCCATAACTGTATCGGCAGTATTACCCAGGCGTTGCCTGGGGCTGGGATATGAAGCCCTTTCAAGGCTTAAACTATCGAGAAAGAGAGCTCGCACGGGTTTTTGTACATAGTTTCGTTTCGTTTTTCCGGTGCGGGTTCTTCTTTCTTTTTTAATACAAAAATCATAGTAACTCTTTTAATCATCCTCAATCACAGTTCAGACAATTTTTTTAATCGTAGTTCAATTTTTTTTACTACCTTTGCAGCAATCATTCAATCGAACGGATTTCGTATGAAAAAAATTGTATTTTTGTGCTGTTTGTTGTGTGCGCAATTAGTTGTGGCACAGCGTTCTGAGTCAATCTCGTCAGAAAATCTTCTGCGCGAAGGGCAACAAATGTATGCCGATCAAAATTATGTGGGCTGTGTTGATAAATTGAGTCAACTCAAAAAGGAGACCTCACTCAATAACCTTGAAATAGAGTATCTACTGCTTGCATCCACTTTCCGTTTGGGCGAATTGGACGATGCGGCACCTCTTATAGCGTTTGCAAAGGCACACCCGCAGTCGATTCACACGAATGAACTCTCGTTCATGATTGCAGATGTGCTGTTTGGCGAAAACAATCCGGACGCTGCCGAAAAATGGCTGAATCAATGCGACATCACTGCACTGTCACATGCCGACAAGAAACGTTACGTGTTCTATACGGGCGTTTTGGAACTCAAAAACGGGAAATACGACGCGGCTGCAACATGCTTTGAGCCACTGAAAAACGACCCCGCTTTTCAACAGGATTTGCCTTATTATTTGGCACAAATTGATTTTGCAAAAGGCAATTACGCTGCCGTGATTCGCAACCTCAAACCGTTGATTGACAAACATCCCGACGCCATGTCGACCGAAGATTTTGGACGTTTGGGACTTTCCTTATATAAGGAAGGCGATTATCAGGCGGCCGTCTATTATTTGGATCAGCACCGCCCGGCAGAAAACGCATTCGGTCAGAATGTGTATCTCGCTCTGGGTCAGTCGTATATGCAACTAAATAACACGAACCGCGCCTTGCAATCGTTTGAAACGGCTGCCGGCATGGATGCCGACCCGCGTGCCAAAGAGGCAGCGATGTACAACTACGCGATGCTCCTGCATCAAACTTCCTCCGCCTCATTGAGCGAATCGGTTGAGGCTTTGGAAAATTTCTTGAACGCCTATCCGCAGTCTGAATATGCTGATCAAGTATATGACGCGCTGACAGATGCCTATTGGACGTTTGGTGCAGAGGAATTTACAAAAAATAGATATGACGCTGCGATCGGCTATTTCAATCAGTCGATTGCAGTGGGCAATTCCATCTCCACTGACGCCAAAGCGAAAGCCATCTACTGGCGAGGCGAATCCTACTACCGCAAAGGCAATTTTACACAAGCCATAAAGGATTACAAAGACTATTTGACCGCCAACAAAACAGGCGAATTAGCCGCTGCAGCCAACTATGGCTTAGGTTATTGCGCGTTCAAACAAAAAAATTACACACAGGCAGAAAGCTATTTTAAAACCTTTGTCGGACAAGAAAAATTAGACAAAGCGTCACTGGCAGACGGATACGCCCGCCTCGGCGATTGCTATTTCGAAAAACGCCGGTTCCAAGAGGCAGAAAAGGCTTACAGTCAAGCCGAAAAACTCGCGCCGGCTGCTGCGGATTACGCACTGTTTCAAAAGGGCTATATGCTTGGCATACAAAAAAATTATAAAGGGAAAATCGCTCAAATGGACGACCTGATGCGTCGCTCACCCCAATCGTCCTACATTCCAAACGCACTGTATGAAAAAGGTCGCGCTCAGGTGATGCTGGATGACGATAAAGAGGCGATTAGCACCTATCAAAGTTTGCTGAAACGCTATCCAAACACCGACGAAGCGCGAAAAGCCGGTTTGGAAATCGGGCTCCTTTATTACAATGCACACGATACGCAACAGGCGAGTGCGGCTTACAAACAGGTGATTGCGAAATATCCCGACAGCGACGAGGCCAAAGTAGCCTTGCAAGACTTGAAATCGGTGTATTTCGATGCTAACGACGTGAGTGGTTATGCCGATTACATTCGTTCGCTGGGCGGTGAAGTGACGTTTGACGCCGATGAGCAGGACAAGCTCACTTATTTGTCGGCCGAGCGTTTTGTGGCTGAAAAAAATCCCGAAAAGGCACAAGAGGCATTAGAAAATTATCTGAAAAAATTCCCTGAGGGTGCCTATACAGTGGAATCTTTCCACCATTTGGCAACTATTTATTTTGACAAACAGCAATACCCCGAGGCAAAAGCAGCTATTCAGAGTTTTCTGGAGCAGAAAGGGCAGAAAGGAGTTGCGGATGGGTATGCGACGGCAACAAGTTTTATCATGCTGTCCGACATTCACGTCGCCGAAAACGATCTCACGCAGGCGCGCCACTATCTGGAAAGTTTGCAAGCCAATTATACAATCACAGACGACGGTATCTTGCAACAAGTTGAAGAACGCTTAAAAAAATTAAAGCAATGAAAACATCAATAAATGTCATTGCGGGCTTGACCCGCAATCCCCTGAAAGCAGTTTTATCCCTGTTAGTACTAGTTGGCTTGTGCACCACGCTGCAAGCCCAAACTGCAGATCCTGACCTCAATCGGGAAATGACGATAGAAAAGGATTATGTTCCTACCGTGAAAGACGCAAACAAAATCAATCGTTTGCCGGACGTGACTGCGCCCACAGCCCCTAAAACGCCGGTTCAATTCGCGAATTACATGTCGGTATTGGACATGCCTTCGTCGCTTTCACCATTGAAATCGACTGCTTCGGCGTTCGGTTCCAGCGACCAACTGGGCTATGTCACCCTCGGCGTTAGCACGTTACCGGATTTTTCGGCAGAGGCCGGTTTTCAAATTTTGCGTACACCCACCGACCGCTTGAACATTTATGGGTCGCACCGTTCCGGTAATTACACGATGAAATACTTGCAAACGGACGAAAAATATAAAAAGAAAATCAATGATAACACGTTCGGTTTGAACTATTTGCATCGTTTTGCCGACTGGAAAGTGTTTGCCGATGCGCAATACACTTATGCCAAATACAATGATTATGGCTATCATGATTATCTTGGAGACATTGACAATTGGAACGACAACCTTTTTAGCATGCATCTGGGAGCTGCCTCTAACGATAAGGATGAATTGTCGTTCCTCATTAACGCGACTTATACCTTGTTTAATCAGAAATACGGTGCGCCCAAAGCGAAGAATGAAAATCGACTGGTATTGGATTTCGATCTGAATGCCCCTCTGGACATTGACAAGCACATTGGCGTAGAAGGATCTATCAAAAATTATTCGTATTCCAATTTAGATCCATTCGATAGTTATCACGCAAAAAACGACTATACAGCATTATCAGTGGCTCCTTATATGCTGTTTGAAGGCGAAAATTGGCAAACACATTTGGGACTGAGTGTGAACAAACAATTTGGCAATTACGACAAATTTTTGATCGCTCCGGACGTGCGTTTTCATGTGCAAGCAAGTGACCAAGTCCTGTTTTACATTTCTGCAACAGGCGGATTTACGGACAACAGCAACTACGAACTGTTTTATCAAAATCGTTACATCGATCCGGCACTGCGTGTAAAGGATTCACGCACGCTTGTAAATGCTAAATTTGGTGCTGATTTCGTTATTTTGCCGAATTTGAATGTAGACGTGCACACAGGTTATCGAGTGACTGATGACGACTGGTTTTTAGTGAACGATTATTCATTAGTTACAAATACAGTCGCTTACGGCAAAGCCAAAGTATTTAATATCGGCGGTGCAGTACGCTATACCCAAAGTTTGGTAGACTTTGAATTGACCGCTGACTACAATCATTGGGACGTTTCCGGGACTATGGATAACGATTATCATGGCTTTGCATCAGATGATATGCCGGCATTCAACAAGCCGTCATTCATTGCCAATTTGAAAATTGGCTACAAGCCGGTCAATTCGTTGCGTTTTGATTTGATTTATCATCTTGAAGCAGATCGACAGGCAGGCGTATGGGCTTTGGAAGCCATCGACCCTCTCTCAACAGAGGCTAAATTAGATACTATCAACGACTTGTCATTGAAAGGGACGTATGCGATTACTAAAAACTTCTCGGTATTTGTCGCTGTCAACAACTTGTTGTTCCAAAAATACGACCTCACATACGGTTATCCTGCCAATCCATTCAATCTAATGGGAGGGATCAGCTATAAATTTTAATTAGAAAATCATTCATTCAACAATGGAAATTGCATCGAACTATTCGCCAAACGAGGTAGAAACTAAGTGGTATCAGTATTGGATGGAAAAGGGATTTTTTCATTCGGAACCGGACGAACGTGAACCTTACACGATTGTGATTCCGCCGCCCAATGTGACGGGTGTGCTTCACATGGGGCACATGCTCAACAATACCATTCAGGATATTCTGGTACGTCGTGCCCGCATGCTGGGCAAAAATGCCTGCTGGGTGCCCGGTACCGACCACGCGTCGATTGCAACCGAGGCGAAAGTGGTGGCAAAATTAGCGCAGGAAGGCATCAAAAAGACGGACCTCACCCGCGAACAATTCCTTGAACATGTTTGGGAATGGACGCACAAACACGGCGGCATCATCCTCGAACAGTTGAAAAAACTCGGTGCAAGTTGCGATTGGGAACGCACTTGTTTTACAATGGACGAAAAACGTTCGGAAAGCGTCATCAAAGTATTCATTGATTTATACAATAAAGGTCTGATTTATCGCGGCGTACGTATGGTCAATTGGGATCCGGCTGCCAAAACCGCTCTTTCGGACGAAGAAGTTATTCATAAAGAACAAAGCGGGAAGTTGTATTATTTGAGGTATATGATTTGTGATGGGGGGATTGCGGGTGAGATTGCGGGTCGTAGCCCGCAACGCAATGACGCTCAGCAGTATGCCGTGATTGCAACCACTCGTCCCGAAACAATTTTTGGCGATACTGCCGTTTGCATCAATCCGAATGATCCGCGCAATGCACATCTGAAAGGGAAAAAAGTGATTGTGCCGATTGTCAACCGCGAAGTTCCAATCATCGAAGACGACTATGTCGATTTGGAATTTGGTACCGGTTGCCTGAAAGTGACGCCTGCCCACGATGTGAACGACTATATGCTGGGTGAAAAATACGGTTTGGAAATCCTCGATATTTTCAACGACGACGGCACGCTCAACGCTCACGGTTTGCAATACGAAGGCAAAGACCGCTTTGAAGTGCGCAAACAAATTGAAAAAGATCTGGAAGCCGCCGGTTTGATGGAGAAAGTCGAAACCTACGAAAACAAAGTCGGGTTTTCCGAACGCACCAACGTACCCATCGAACCCAAACTGTCGATGCAATGGTTCCTAAAAATGGCACCGTTGGCAACACCCGCTTTGGACGCCGTGATGGACGATACCATCCAATTTTATCCGCCGAAATTCAAAAATACCTACCGCCACTGGATGGAAAATATCAAGGACTGGAACATCTCGCGCCAACTTTGGTGGGGGCACCGGATTCCGGCGTATTATCTTCCACAAGGCGGATTTGTAGTTGCCTACACAAAAGAGGAAGCCTATAAAAAGGCATTGTCAATGGTCAATTATCAGTTATCAATTGAAGACTTGCGCCAAGATGAGGATACTTTGGACACGTGGTTTTCGAGCTGGCTATGGCCGATTTCCGTTTTCGACGGAATCAATGAGCCTCACAACAAAGAAATCGACTACTATTATCCGACCAATGATTTGGTTACGGCACCCGAAATCATCTTTTTTTGGGTGGCGCGCATGATTATGGCGGGCTATGAATACCGTCAACAACCTTGTTTCAAAAATGTTTATTTTACCGGAATCGTTCGGGACAAATTAGGACGAAAAATGTCGAAATCGCTCGGCAACTCGCCCGACCCGATTGAACTGATGACTAAATACGGTGCCGACGGTGTGCGCATGGGGATGTTACTTTCTTCGCCTGCCGGAAACGATTTGCCGTTCGATGAATCGCTGTGCGAACAGGGACGCAATTTCAATAACAAGATTTGGAATGCGTTCCGCTTGGTGAAAGGCTGGAGCCCCCCCACCCCCCTCAGGGGGGCTTCAGACGCTTCGCCTGCGGAAGACAACACTAAAGCCCCCTTGAGGGGGGTAGGGGGGCTCCAGCCGGAATCCGCCAAAATCGCCGTCCGATGGTTTGAACATAAACTGTCGCAAACCATCGAAAGCATCAACGACCAATTCGATAAATACCGCATCTCGGAAGCCCTGATGGAAGTGTACAAACTCTTTTGGGACGAATTTTCATCGTGGTATCTCGAAATGGTCAAACCGGCTTACGGGCAGCCAATTGATACAAAAACATACGAAGCAACTTTAGAATTTTTTGATGCACTGTTGCGCTTACTGCACCCATTCATGCCGTTCATCACGGAAGAATTGTGGCACGCATTAGCAGAACGAAAAGACGGCGAAAGCATCATGGTAAGCCCAGCCCCCCGCACCCCCCTCAGGGGGGCTTCGGACTCCCCCCTTGAGGGGGGCGGGGAGGATTTCAAAGAAATTATCTCCAACATTCGCACAGTGCGTTTGCAAAAAAATATCCCCAACAAAGACAGCTTGGAATTGCAGGTTTTGGGCGACTACAACGCAGATTACAACCCCGTGATTCTGAAAATGGCAAATCTTTCTGCCATCACAAAAGTAGCCGAAAAAACCCCAAACGCCGTTTCTTTCTTGGTGAAAACAACTGAATTTGCGATTCCGTTGGGCAATACGCTAAACGTGGAAGAAGAATTGGAACGGTTGCAAAAAGAATTAGCTCATCATCAAGGATTTTTGAAGTCGGTGACAGCGAAACTCAGCAACGAGAACTTCGTCGCCAAAGCACCGGCGCAAGTGCTCGAACTCGAACGCAAAAAGCAAGCCGACGCAAAAAGCAAAATCAAGTCGATTGAGGAAGCGATGGCGGCTTACAGAGACGGGAAATAATTACAGCGCCATTAAAAAGCTGATACACATAGTTCTGGGCACCACGGCTGCATTAGCCGGCTTGGTGGGATTGATTTATCTTTTGTTGTGGCTACCGCCTGTGCAACAAAAGATTAAGGATTTTGCGCTAAAAGCCGTCATGGAAAAGACGCATAACCGTATGAGTATTGGCAAGTTAACGTTTCGTCCGTTCAATCATCTGCAATTAGAAAACGTGTACGTCGAAGACTTGCAACACGATACGCTGCTGTACGTTTCCGAATTGTCGGCGAGTGTCGATAGTTGGAAACTACTCAACAATCATCTGCTGATTAAGTCGGTGGATTTGGACGATTTTGTGATTAATGTCGATAAAAACACACCCGATTCAACGTATAATTTTCAATTTTTGATTGATGCTTTTGCCTCCGATACGCCTAAGGATACGACGAAAACGTCCATGCGCATCGAACTGCGGAATATTGCGCTGGGGGACGGTCGCATTAATTACAAGACGGATTCGTTGGACGTGCATCTATCTGATTTTCAGGCGAAAATAGATTGTCCGTCCATCGACTTGGCAAAATTAGACGTGACCGTCAAGCAACTGTCTTTTACGGAAAGCCGCGGTTTTGAACTCAAAAATCTGCAACTGCAAGCCAAATCAAAAGACAACACGCTGACTGTCAACAACTTTCTAATAGAACTCCCGCATTCGATATGTCATTCCCGCGCAGGCGGGAATCCCACCATACAAATCCCTCTCTCTCTCTTTTCAGGGGATTCCCGTCTACGCGGGAATGACACCCTCTACTTGCCACTTACCGGTCAAATTGATTTTCAAGACATTGCGATGTGGTTACCGGCGGTGAAAAATCTGACGGAGGTGTTGACATTTACCGGCACTGTCAGCAGCACATTTCCGGAAATCGCTCTCTCAGCACTTCAAGCAGATTATGGCGAGCACATTCATTTGCTTGCGACCGGCTCGATTCAGGATTTTCAGCACTTGGAAACATCGCCTGTTCAATTGGATTTGAAGGAGTTGACAATTGATGCGACAGGGATGAAACAGATTTTAGGCGTTGCCGACGCAGGGGCGTTGCATGCAACGCCCCTACCGGGCACAATCGACCTTACTGGAACGGCACAAGGCACACTATCCGATTTGGCACTCAATCTATTGTTGAAAAGCGACAAAGGGGACGCCGGCTTGAAAGGTACAGGGAGCTACGATTTGAAAACGGGACACGCCACGTTTGATGCAAATGTAGGCGTAGATCGTTTCAACATGGGATTTTTGATGCAAAATCAACAGTTCGGATTGGCGGATCTGAACGTGCAAATCAAGGGTTCATTTGCACCCAAACAGGGCATCCATGCGGAGGCGAAACTCGACGTGCAACGCTTTGATTTTAAGGGCTATGCTTACAATAACATCCATGCAGATGCCGTGATGCGCGGCGACAGTGTGCGTTTGGACGTGGATAGCGACGATCCGAATTTGCAACTCGACTTGCACGCACGCGCCGATATTGGCAAAAAATCGCCCGGTATCAAAATCAATGCCGACATCGAAAGTGCTTATTTAGACACACTATTAAATAAGGCGGTTGCGGGTGAGATTGCGGGTCGTAGCCCGCAACGCAATGACATTTCCGGTATGTGCGTGACTACTAAACTCCGCGCCAATGTCGTTGGTCTGAATCCTGAAAAAATGCAGGCGTCCGTGGTTTTGGACAATCTGAATCTGGAGACGAACAAAGGTAATTTTTATGAACCACATTTCAAGCTGACGTATCAAGCGGCAGACAGTGCGCACAAACAGTTGACGATTGTGTCAAACCTGATTAACGCCACTGTGGACGGGCAATTTACTTACAACGGGTTGGCGGAAGTGTTCAAAGAAAATTTTCCGGTGCTTTTTCCACACGAAAAAGTGCATCCGAAATTAAAAGACCAATTTGCCGAAAACATGAATTTTCGGGTGGGCGTCAACCACCTCAACTCGCTGACAAATATTCTGGACCTCTCCAAAGCGATTCCCGACTCCATCCTTTTTATGGGAAAATACAGCAATGCGGGCGATAATCTGAAAATTTCAGCCAGTGCCTACACGCTTTTGACAGGAACCGACACCACCCAATTGTCACTTTCGCTGTCCAAAGTGGGCGATTTCCCGCGCGTGGTGGTCAATGTGGACAATCGCTCGAACAAATACAATGTCGACGCCTCGGTCGTTGCCAATATCGAACTCATTCCACACTTCGGACAAGTCGTTCCGGACATGAATATTGCACTCGACCATACAGTCATCGTGTTCAACGACACTTGGTTTGATCTGAACCCGTCGAAAATGGAAATTCGCAACGGGCGATACACGATTCAGGATTTTTCCATCAGTGTCGATGAAGACCCACAGGAATACATCAAAATCAATGGTGTGGCAAGTGTGTCGCGTGACGATAGTGTGACGATTGACATATCGCATTTTCAATTAGGAACACTTCTAAATGCCGCGAAAACGCCTATTCCACTGTCGGGAATGGCGGACGGACGCATCACGGCGCGTCAAATTCTTAATAAGCCGTTTGTGTTGTCGCGCGGATTTGCAATCAAAAATTTGATGTATGCCGGCAATGAATTGGGCGATTTGAGCGTGACCAGCGGTTTCAACGGCGAACGCAACGGCGTGTTTATGCGCGCCGCTTTGGGGAAAGCCGGTGCCACGCCGTCGGTGGTGTCCGGGATGTTTTTACCCGAAAAAGACTCGATGTCGGTGACGGCAAATATCCAGGACGTCGAACTGAAATGGTTTAATGAGGCTACAGGAGGCACACTTTACGGCTTGAACGGCAAAGTGGCGACGAAATTGAAAGTTGCAGGAACCATCAGTAAGCCGGACATTACCGGAAGCATTTATTTCGACAACGCGCAAGTCGGCGTCACGATGCTCAACACGATTTATTCGATCAACGACTCGATTCAAATCACGCCGCATGCCGTCAGCTTCAACAAATTGACTATTTTTGACGAAAATCAACACACGCTGGTGGCAAATGGCACGATTACGCACGATTGGTTTACCAACCTCAATCCGCTGATTAATCTCATGATGAGCGATTTTCAAGTGTTGAACAATCCCAAACAGACCGATAGCCTGTTTTACGGCAATCTGCGCCTCAACGGCTTGTTGGACATCAAAAAAAGCAACCGCGATTGGCTGATGACGGGCACGATTACGCACGCCAACGATTCGAAAGTGACGGTCAATATTCCTTTCTCGGCGAGTACGGCAGAGCGTTACAACAGCATCACGTATGTGGATTCGACATGGACGCCGCTGGCAGAAATTGTCGACGAAACAAAGCCCAAAGCTCCTGCAAAGATGATTATTCCGCTGAAAATGCAGCTGGCGATATTTCTTGACCCCAGTTTGACGGTTGGCGCAGTGTTCAACACCGCGACCGGCGATGCGGCACAAGTGGCCGGAAACGGCGCTATCAATTTGTCGTACGATATGACGGCGCCTGCAGCGTCGGCAATGAGCGTGACGGGCGATTACACCGTCGAAAGCGGCAATGTCTCCATGACGGTTGCCAATCTCGTGCGCAAATCGTTCGCCATTCAAAACGGCGGAAAATTGGCTTTCCACGGCGCCCCAATGGCAACCACGTTCGATGTAACCGCGATTTACAAGACGCGCGCCGATTTGAATTCCCTCGACCCCTCGTTTAGCAACATCGTTGCCAACCCCAAAGTGCCCGTGAATTGCGAACTGTCGGTAAGCGGCAGCATCGAAAAGATGACGATTGCCTACGACGTCACGTTGCCCAACGAATCGGACGATGTCAACCGCAAAATGGCAGGGTTGCTGTATTCCGACAATCTAAAAATCAAGGAAATGGCTTACTTGCTGGCTTTCAACACGTTCACGCCTCTTCAGTCAAGTAGCATAACACCTAATTTTGGCTCCGGTCAGGTGCTCTCCTCGTTGGCGTCGCTCACGACCGGACAGCTCAGCAAAGCCCTCTCCAATGCGCTGGGCGATAACTGGTCGATTGGTGCCGATGTCAGTTCCAAAGACGATTTCAACAATGTGGATGTAGATTTTAACATGAGCACCGCGATTTTCAACGACCGCCTGACCATCAACGGCACGGTCGGCTACAGCAACGACCCCAGCAAACGCCAAAATTTCACCGGCGATTTCGATGTGGAATACAAACTCACGCCCGCCGGAAACATCCTCCTGCAAGTCTACAACGAAACCAACAACCAATATTACGAGCAAGCAGCCACCACACAAGGTGTCGGCATCGTCTACAAACGCAATGCGCGTACCTTCAAGAGCCTGTTTCAGCTTTTGAAAAAAAAGAAATAAATAAAAGACAACCTCGTTTTGTCGGGATGACACGATTCGAACGTGCGACCACACGCCCCCAGACGTTAATATTTGAGTGATAAAATCTCATAAATGTTTGCTTTTCAATATAGTTATCACTTATATTCAATTAGTTAATTTATATCTTTTTTCTTCTTTTTCTTGGTAGTTTCA
>JAISKM010000010.1 GCA_031261285.1 Candidatus Symbiothrix sp.
ACTCTTTATACTGCAACTTTGGTGATTTTATAAATGATTGATTGACAGGGAATTATAAATTTTTGATGCAAAATTTATTTTAACATTTGAGGCTTAAAAAGGGAACAGTTGATTTGCAAAGACCGTTGTGAGCCTTGAGAGGTAGTTCTAAACTAAAAAAGTGACAGAGTATAAAGAGTACTCTGTCACTTTTTGTTAGATTTAACTCCGCAAAAGTAATACTTATTTTTGGATTAGCCAAATTTTAGAAAGAAATTTTATCTTTTAGTAACTATTTAACAGTTTATTACCGGTTTTTGTGTATATGTATTTGCGTCCGATGGACGTATTCATTCCAACCGGGTTTTCCATTTTCCCCAATTAATGTAGGGGTTGAAAATTTATAGCATATTTGCCGGCACAAAGCCATTGACTTTTCGACCATGACTGAGCAATTCGCGCACAATGGAGGAGCTGATATGGGAATAGGCCGGTTCGGTGAACAGGACAAAGGTTTCTATGCCGGCGATTTGCCGGTTGACATCGGCGGTGTTTTTTTCATTTTCAAAATCATTGATGGAGCGAATGCCGCGCAAAATAAACCGGGCGCCTACTTCCTTTGCAAAATCAACCGTCAGCCCCGTATAAGACTTAACCGTGACGCGCGGATTGGTTTCAAACAGTTTAGAAATCATCTCCTCACGCTGTTCCAGCGAGAAAAACGTCGTCTTGTTGGGATTGATCCCAATCGCGACGACGATTTCGTCGACCAGCGACAACCCACGCTCCACAATCGACAAATGCCCAATTGTGAATGGGTCGAATGTTCCCGGAAACAGTGCTTTTTTCATAATTCTACATCTTCTTCTACTTGGAGGTTGTTGATGATGAAGCCTTGACGCTCCATCGTGTTTTTGCCCATGTAAAATTCGAGCATCTCTTTGATGGCATCCGATTTTTTCATGCTGATCGGGTCTAAGCGGATATCTTTTCCGATGAAATTTCTAAATTCCGGAGGCGAAATTTCTCCCAGCCCTTTAAATCGCGTGATTTCCGGATTGGGTTTCAATTTTTCCATGGCTGCCAGACGTTCTTCTTCCGAGTAACAATAAATAGTTTCTTTTTTGTTTCGGATGCGGAAAAGCGGCGTTTGCAGGATATAGACGTGATTACTTCGTATCAACTCGGGAAAAAATTGCAAGAAAAACGTCATCAGCAACAGGCGGATATGCATACCATCCACATCGGCGTCGGTAGCGAAAATCACTTTATTGTAACGCAATCCCTCCAAGCCGTCTTCAATATTCAGGGCAGCTTGCAAGAGATTAAATTCCTCATTTTCGTACACGATTTTTTTCGTCAAACCAAACGAATTTAACGGCTTACCGCGCAAACTGAACACCGCCTGATAGTTCGGGTCGCGACTTTGCGTGATGGAGCCGCTCGCCGAATCGCCCTCGGTGATGAAAATGCACGTTTCGTCGAGATTTTTTTCGCCTTTGGGGTCTGCATCCGTGAAATGCAACCGGCAATCGCGCAATTTTTTGTTGTGGAGATTGGATTTTTTAGCGCGTTCCTTCGCCAATTTCGTGACGCCGGCAATGGCTTTACGTTCGCGTTCGGATTCCGTGATTTTTTTCAGCAAGAGGTCGGATGTCTCAGGCGTGCGGTGCAGGTAGTTATCCAACTCTTTTTTCAGAAAATCGCTGATAAATTTCGTCACCGACGGTCCTTCCGGACCGATGTCTTTCGATCCTAACTTAGTCTTTGTCTGCGATTCAAACACCGGCTCTTCCACCTTAATCGAAATCGCGGCGGTGATGCCCATACGAATATCCGAATACTCGAAATTTTTGTTGTAATATTCTTTAATCACGCGCGCAATAGCCTCCTTGAACGCCGTGAGATGCGTTCCACCTTGCGTCGTGTATTGTCCGTTGACAAATGAATAATATTCTTCGCCATATTGACTGGCGTGCGTGATAGCAATTTCGATGTCGTCGCCCTGCAAGTGGATGATGGGGTACAGTGCTTCGGACGTCATATTCTCGTTCAAAAGGTCTTCTAACCCATTTTTCGAGAAAAATTTCTTACCATTATAACTGATTGTCAACCCCGCATTGAGAAACACGTAGTTTTTCAACAACGGCTCCACGTATTGATCTTCAAAATGGTAGCCTTTGAATATCTCATCGTCGGGCGTAAAACGCACCAACGTTCCATTCAACTCTTTGGTGGTCGTTTGCGCCGGATTATCAATGATTTTAGCCCGTGAATATTCTACAGACTTGGCTTGTCCGTCGCGGTAACTTTCCACAAACATATTGGACGAGAGGGCGTTGACGGCTTTAATCCCTACCCCATTCATCCCGACGGATTTTTTGAACGCTTTCGAGTCGTATTTACCGCCCGTGTTCATCTTGGAAGATGCATCAACTACTTTTCCCAACGGAATACCGCGCCCAAAGTCACGCACAGTGACCTCGCCGTCCGCAATCGTGATGTCCACCGACTTGCCGTAGCCCATCATGTATTCATCCATAGCGTTGTCCAACACCTCTTTCAGCAGCACATAAATCCCGTCGTCGGCATAACTTCCGTCGCCCAACTTGCCGATATACATGCCCGGGCGGAGGCGAAGCTGCTCCCACCACTCTAATGTCTTAATATTCTCTTCGCCGTACGTTACTTGTTGCTCCATTGTGGGTGCAAAGTTATAAAAAAAAAATGAAATGGCAAAAAAATAGCAGGGGCACAAAATTTTGTGCCCCTGCGTCATTTTCCGGTCATGTTGAATGCCCGGCTAAAATAGTATCAATATCCTGAATCACTAATATTATTAATTAATTTCGTATCAAACATGGTTAAAAAAAATGGGTAAAACTATTTTACTTTCTATTTTTTGGGAAAAGGAAGCAAGAAAAGTCATTTTTCTCAATAAAATCCTATTTTTTACGGCAAAATGCTCAAAAAATTTGTTTTTTTCGAGCAAAATACTTAATTTTGCAGCGAAATTGAAAAATAATATATATCTTTGCAGACGGAAAAATAACATATAAATAACTTAAATAAAAAGACAAATGGCTAATTTAAGGTTTAAGGCAGTTGAAGAGGCTTTTGAAAAGAAAGCAGTGGAGGTGGTAGCACCGAGTGAAATGACTTCCGAGTATTACGGAAAGTACGTGTTTAACAAGGCGCAAATCGAAAAATACCTCTCGAAAGAAACGTTCAAAACCCTGATGAACGTGATTGAAAAAGGCGAAACATTGGACCGGGATTTGGCAAGTCACGTGGCTGCCGGCATGAAAATGTGGGCAATCGAACTGGGTGCCACGCACTACACGCACTGGTTTCAACCCTTGACAGGTGGTTCTGCCGAAAAGCATGACTCCTTTATCGAGTACAAAGGCGCACCCGGAAGTGGCGTGATTGAAGAATTGTCGGGCAAATTGTTGGCACAACAGGAACCGGACGCCTCCTCTTTCCCCAACGGCGGTATTCGCAACACGTTTGAAGCCCGCGGCTACACAGCTTGGGATCCGTCTTCCCCCGCTTTTGTGATGGACGACACGTTGTGTATTCCTACCGTTTTTATCTCTTACACCGGCGAAGCATTAGATTATAAAACACCGCTAATCAAGGCGTTAAATGCAGTCGATAAAGCAGCCACAGAGGTTTGCCAGTTGTTTGACCCGAAAGTCAAAAAAGTGGTTTCCTATTTGGGCTGGGAACAGGAATATTTCCTCGTAGACGACCATCTATATGCAACACGTCCCGACTTGATGTTGACCGGACGCACGTTGATGGGTCACGAATCGGCGAAAAATCAGCAGTTGGACGACCACTATTTCGGCTCCATCCCCACGCGTGTGCATGCCTACATGAAAGATTTGGAATTTGAAGGCTACAAATTTGGTATTCCATTGAAAACACGTCACAACGAGGTGGCTCCCAACCAGTTTGAGTTGGCACCGATTTACAACGAAACCAATTTAGCAGTTGACCAAAACGTGCTGCTGATGAGCATCATGAAAAAGGTGGCTCGCCGCCATGGTTTCCGTTTGTTGTTGCACGAAAAACCGTTTGCAGGCATCAACGGCTCAGGCAAGCACAATAACTGGTCTTTGGGTACCGACACGGGTGTCGGACTGCTGACTCCGGGCAAGACGCCGGAAGAAAATTTACAATTCATCACGTTTGTCGTGAATATTTTGATGGCATTGTACAAAAACAATGCGCTGTTGAAAGCATCCGTCATGACGGCTCAAAATGCGCACCGCTTGGGTGCGAATGAGGCTCCTCCTGCAATTATTTCGGCCTTTTTAGGTTCCGCCATTACCAGCGTGTTGGACAAATTGGAAAACAGCAAAAGTGAGGATGCGATCATCATGGATTCCAAACACAAATTGAAATTGGGCGTGGCAAAAATTCCGGAAGTGCTTTTGGACAACACCGACCGCAACCGCACGTCGCCGTTCGCCTTCACGGGCAACCGGTTTGAATTTCGTGCCGTGGGTTCGTCTGCCAACTGTGCCTCAGCCATGATTGTGCTCAACACCATCGTAGCGGCTCAGTTAGTCGAATTTAAGCAGGCTGTAGACAAAAAAATCAAGGATGGTTCTGCTAAAAACAAAGCGATTTTCGATGTTTTGAAAGAATACATCACGATTTCCAAACCCATCCGTTTTGATGGCAACGGCTACAGCGACGAGTGGAAAGCAGAAGCTAAAAAGCGCGGTTTGGACTGTGAAACAAGTGTTCCGGTGATTTACGATGCGTATTTGAAACCCGAAACAATCAAGTTGTTCCAACAAACAGGTGTCCTTTCCGAACGCGAACTTCACGCGCGCAACGAAGTGAAGTGGGAAACCTACACGAAAAAAATCCAGATTGAGGCACGTGTGCTGGGCGATTTGGTGATGAACCACATCATTCCGGTGGCTACGCGCTACCAATCACAGTTGTTGGATAATGTCTACAAAATGCAACAAGTGTACGACAAAGCGAAAGCAACTAAACTGTCGGCACACAACACCGAGATTATCGAGGAAATTTCCGAACACATCTCTGTCATTAAGAGTGAAGTAGAAAAGATGGTTGAAGCGCGGAAAGTAGCAAATAAAATCGAGGACGAACGCAAAAAAGCGGTCGCTTACCACGACAAAGTAGTGCCTTTCTTCAACGAAATCCGCTACCACACCGACAAACTCGAACTAATCGTCGATGACGAACTTTGGACATTGCCGAAGTATCGCGAATTGTTGTTTGTGAGGTAGTCTGAACTGTCATTGTGGGTTTGACCCGCAATCCCCTAAAAGTATGATGGGCTGTGATTCAAAAATCATAGCCCATCATTTTATCATTAAAATCATAGTTCAGAAAGCAACTGCAAGGCTGCGGTCACGCTTTTCACTTTGTCTACCGTCAGCAAGCGGCGGTTGTTTTTTTCGCTTAGCTTGCAACGCTGGTAGTGGGAGGTTACAAACGCCAATAATTTATCGAAAGCGGTGCTTTGGTAGTAGGGCGAATCGGGGTTGGTAACTAAGAACAGTTTCAGTTGACTATTTTTCAGCATGATTTTTTCGATACCAAGTTTCTGTCCCAACAGACGCAGGCGAACCACGTTAATAAGGTCATCGCTCTCGGGTGGGATTTGTCCGAAACGGTCTTGCAACTTCAATCTAAACTGTTCAATATCCGATTCTTGTGTCATGGAATCCAATTCTCGATACAACATAATACGCTCCGAATCGCTGGGGATGTAGGTTGCCGGAAACAAGAGTTCCAAATCGCTGTCAAAATTGGTTTCGTTGACGTAGTGCGCACCGGAATCCACCTGATTGTCGTCTTTGTAGAGTTCGGCAAATTCTTCGTTTTTGAGTTCACGAACGGCGTCGGAAAGGATTTTCTGATAAGTTTCATAGCCCAAATCGGCAATAAAACCACTTTGTTCGGCGCCCAACATATTTCCCGCCCCGCGAATATCCAAATCTTGCATCGCGATGTGAATGCCGCTACCTAATTCGGCAAAGTTTTCAATGGCTTGTAACCGGCGACGCGCTTCAGGAGTGAGCGACGACAACGGCGGCGACAGCAAATAACAAAATGCCTTGCGATTGGAGCGCCCCACCCGGCCTCGCAACTGATGCAAATCACTCAATCCGAAATGGTGCGCATTATTCACCAAAATCGTGTTGGCATTCGGAATGTCGATGCCATTTTCAATAATCGACGTCGCAATCAGCACATCGTATTCGTAATTCGTGAAATCCACGATGATTTGTTCCAACGTAGCCGGATCGAGTTGCCCGTGACCAATCGCCACACGAGCGTCCGGAATCTCTTCTTGTACCAAATTTTCCAAATTCTGCAAATCGGCGATGTGCGGACTGATGATAAACGTTTGCCCGTTGCGGCTCATCTCAAAACCGATGGCTTCGCGAATGATTTCGCCCCCAAACCGGTGCACCTCCGTCTGGATCGGATAGCGGTTGGGCGGTGGTGTGGTGATGTTCGACAGGTCGCGTGCACCCATCAAACTGAACTGCAAGGTACGCGGAATAGGCGTTGCAGTGAGCGTCAACGTGTCCACATTCGCTTTCATCTGCTTCAGTTTTTCTTTGACGGACACGCCAAATTTTTGTTCCTCGTCTACAATCAGTAGTCCCAAGTCTTTGAAAATCACGTCTTTACTAATTATGCGGTGCGTGCCGACCAAAATATCAATCTTACCCGCTTTTAAGTTTTGGAGCAACTCCTTAGTTTGCTTGTCTGTGCGGGCGCGCGACAGATAGTCGACCGTTACAGGTAAATCCGCCAAACGCTCTTTGAACGTGTTGTAATGTTGATAAGCCAACAGCGTAGTGGGCACCAACACAGCAACTTGTTTACCGTCAATAACCGCCTTAAATGCCGCTCGCACAGCCACTTCCGTCTTTCCAAAACCCACATCACCGCACACCAACCGGTCCATCGGACGATTGCTTTCCATGTCCAATTTGATGTCGTTGGTCACTTTCAGTTGATCGGGCGTGTCCTCGTAGATAAACGACGCCTCCAATTCTTTTTGCAAATAGGTGTCGGGTGAAAAGGCAAATCCTTTTTCTTCACGCCGCTTGGAATAGAGCAAAATCAGGTCTTTTGCAATGTCCTTGACGTGTTTTTTGGTGCGCTCTTTCAGATTATTCCATGTCTGCGACCCCAATTTTGCCAAGCGTGGAGGTTCGTTGTCTTTGCCCTTAAACTTGGAAATTTTATGCAGGTTTTGAATGTTGACAAAGACAATATCGTCGTTCAGAAACGTCATTTTAATCACTTCCTGCATAGCACCGTTGACGTCCGTCCGCAGCAGTCCGCCGAATTTTCCCACACCGTGATCGATGTGTACGAGAAAATCGCCCACCTGAAATTGCTGTAACTCTTTGAGCGACAGTGCAATTTTTCCCGAACGCGCCTGGTCGGATTTGAGATTATATTTGTGAAAGCGGTCGAACAGCTGATGATCGGTAAAGAGGCAAACTTTCAACGTTTTGTCCACAAAACCCTCGTGCAGCGGATGCAGCACAGGCGTAAATGCAATGTCGTCGCCTCGATCTGCAAAAATCGCCTCGATGCGTCGAATTTGCTTCTCGTTGTTTGACAATATATATAAGGTGTAGCCTTCCGCCAAATATTCTTTGAATGAAGTGGTCGCAAGGTCGAAATTTTTATGATAAGACAACTGGGGTTCGGTAGAAAAAGAAACGATCGCATATTCAGTGGATTGTGGGTGAGAGTGCGGGTCGGAGCCCGCAACGCACTGACGACCGATGACAGAGGGTGCGCCAAAATGAATTTTTGTATACTTGGCGGTCAACTCACGAAACATCTCCACCGGCGTTAATAATTGCCGGATTTGGTCAAGCGAGGTGAATGTTTCCTCATTTACCACCAGCGGTTCCTCGTTCCACAGCGATTGCATTTTGTCGTACACCCACGCCTCGTTGCGAAAAACCAGCTTGGTCGTTTCGGGCAGATAGGACAGCAAGGTGGTGTCGCCCTCACCGGATTGTCCGGAGATAATCGAAATCGCCTCCAATTTTTCTCTGGACAACTGCGATTCCACATCAAAACTGCGAATACTTTCTACTTCGTTTCCAAAAAAGTCGATACGGTACGGATATTCATTGGAAAACGAAAAAACGTCGATAATTGAACCTCTGACGGCGTATTGCCCAGGCTCGTAGACATAATCTACACGATCAAAACCGTACGATTCCAAGATTTCGGACACAAAGAGGCTGTCGATTTTTTCATTCACTTGAATCGCTAACGTCTTGTCTTTCAGCGCATTGCCAGACACCACTTTTTCAGCCAACGCCTCCGGATAAGTAACGATAATACACGGCTTAAAACCCGTGGTAACCGGTAACCGGTTACTGATTACCGGTAACTGGTAACCGGTAACTGAAGAGAGTCGTGACAGCACCTCCGTGCGCAAAATATCATTTGCCGGGTCTTTCTGTCCGTAGCGGATGTTGCGCTTGAATTGGGACGGGAAAAACAGTACATCATTAGAGGAGTGGTCAGTGTGTTGCGGGCTCCGACCCGCACTCTCACCCGCAATCCCCTCCTCAAATATCCGGCAACAATCGTGATAAAAATAGCCCGCCTCTTCCAAATCATTCAAAACGCACAACAAATGACAGGATGATTGTAGGGGCACAACATGTTGTGCCCCTACAAAAACCGATGTGCAAACCATAGCGGTTGCAGATCCTGCTAATCCATTGAGATAGACAGATTTATCGCCCTTATCAAGCGCCGAAAGAACGGCTTTCACGCCCGGATGCGCGGCATAAATCGTCTGTAAAATCGATTTTTTCAACCTTTATTCTACAGGAATATTTTTATTCACATTCTTGCTGCCAATCAGCGCGTAGTATAGCATATAAGCCATACCGAGTAATGGCACCCAATAAGAAAGTAAATAGGTAGCATGGTCGGCAATGGCGTTTTGAATCAATGGAAGGACTCCACCACCTACTACCATCATCATGAAGATACCCGAAGCTGCAGTGACGTATTTACCTAAGCCTTCGACAGCCAAATTGAAAATACCACCCCACATTACAGAGGTACACAGCCCACACAAAACAATGAATAAGGCACTAACGGGCACTTTAGCCAAGGAGAAAAATCCGGCAGCTTCCGTGTCGAAAGTAGGCATCGAAACAGTGGCTCTTAATGGCGCAAATATTGCGATAAGAATAAATACTATACCTACGCCGGAAACGGTTACCAACATAGGCTTACTGCCCACCTTACCGCCAATAGAAGCTCCTATAAAACGACCGGTCATCATCAGAAACCAATAAGTAGCAACTACCGAACCCCCGATTTTGGTTGCTGCGGCAGGGTCTAAGCCGGCCCCTTTGGCAGTAATGTCGGATAAGAAGAAGTTTAAGGTACCGGGCAAGCCAATTTCTATCCCTACATACACAAAGATAGCAATGGCTCCTAACACAAAGTGACGAAATGCCCAAGGGCTATGAAGTGCTTTTGGTGCATTAGCTGCAGTGGCTGCTTTATTGGCGGCTAAGTGTGGTTCAGGAATAGTTACTAAACTCAATACCACAAAAGTACCGGCAAAGATGGCCATGGCTACATACATGAATGGGAAGATTTCTTTGATGTTAGCTTTAGAAACTTCACCAATCAAACTACCGATTACTATTGGAGTAATGGTAGCAGCTACTGAGTTGAAAGTTCCTCCCGTCTGAATCAGTTGGTTGCCTTTGGAGCCGCCACCGCCTAACGTATTTAACATCGGATTAACGACCGTGTTAAGCAGACATACAGAAATACCTGCTACGAAAGCACCTGCTAAATAGATAAAAAAGCTGATAGGAAGACCAAAGATAGTGCCTTCCAGCCCACCGGCATGCCCGGAAAGGAATTGAATGAAAACGCCGATGAACCCAATGGCGATAGCCGTAAGGGCAGAAAACTTGTAGCCTTTCTTGGTAAGCAGGTTGCCTGAAGCAATACCAAAGAAGAGATACGCTCCGAAGTTCATCATGTTACCCAACATACCGGCTGAGTTACCCAAGCCAAACTGACTTTTTAATACGATCCCCATTGGGGCTGCAAGATTGGTAACAAATGAGATCATACCGAAAAGGAAGATCATCATAATAATCGGTACAATCTGACTTTTTTGTTTTTCCTGTGTCATGTGAATAGATATTTTTTATTTTTTTTAATTAACAATTGAATTTATTTTTTAGGAGTGACCTCTACGCTTTTAGTCGTTTCTATGCTTTTAGCCGTTTCTATGCTTTTAGGATCTAAATTTTTCTTTTCGATATCCTTGTAATAGCGATAGGTCTGCAATTTGAGTTCACCACAAGCCGATTCATCTGCCACGATAATGCCTTTGGGATGCATCTGTAAAGCAGAAATCGTCCACATTTGGCTGATACCACCTTCGACGCCGTGCGCTAAAGCGCGGGCTTTGTTGTGTCCATTCACGAGAATAAGCACCTCCCGTGCGTTCATAATCGTCTGTACACCAACGGTTAACGCCGTCTTTGGCACCTTCTTGATATTACCACCAAAGAAACGCGAATTAGCAATGATCGTATCTTTCGTCAATGTTTTCACACGCGTCTTAGACACCAAAGAAGAACCCGGCTCGTTAAACGCAATGTGTCCGTCAGGTCCTACACCGCCCAAAAAGAGATCGATGCCGCCTGCTTTTTCGATTTTTTTCTCGTAGTTTGCACATTCGGCATCCAAATTTTTCGCATTGCCGTTGAGGATATTCACATTTTTTTTATCAATGTTGATGTGACTAAAAAAGTTGTCCCACATAAAGGTATGGTAACTTTCCGGGTGATTTTCCGCTAATCCCACGTATTCATCCATGTTAAACGTGACTACATGTTTGAACGACACTTCCTTTTTGTTGTACAATTCGACCAAAGCATCGTACATTCCAAGCGGAGAAGAGCCCGTTGGCAACCCTAAAACAAACGGTTTACGTGCCGACGGTTTTGCCTCTTTAATGCGAGCAGCCACATACTGAGCCGCCCACTGCGACAGTGTTTGATAATCTTTTTGTATAATCAGCCTCATAAGACAGTAACTATTTTAATTATTTTGCAAAGATAACAATTATTTTTTTATCATGGCATCAAAACGTTGAATAATTTTTTCCAAATCTTCCTGACCGGCAAACGCGACGGTGATTTTTCCCCCTCCTTTTTCGGTCAAAACCAAATTGACTTCCGTATCCAAAAAGGACGAAAGATGTTGTTTCAACGGCTGAAACGCTTCTGTCAGCGCTTTTGAATATTTTTTTGCAACTGATTTTTGCGACTGCGACTGATTTTCTCGATTCAGTGCTGCGATGATTTCTTCGGTTTTGCGCACGGAGCAGCCCTGTTCGACTACCAATTCATACACCGACAGTTGATCGGCAGGTTCGTCCAAAGACAGCAATAGTTTGGCGTGTCCCATATCTATCTTCTTGTCTTTCAATCCCATCTGAATTTCTGCAGGAAGTTTGAGCAGACGTAGAAAGTTAGCAATCGTTGCCCGTTTTTTACCAATGCGCTCACTGAGTTTTTCCTGCGTCAGTTGGTAATTTTCAATCAATGTTTGGAACGCCAACGCCGTTTCAATCGCATTTAAGTCCTCGCGCTGAATGTTTTCGACCAGCGCCATCTCCATGACATTTTCGTCCGACGCTTTTTTCACGTAAGCGGGAATCGTTTCCAAGCCGGCTTTCAGCGAGGCACGGTAGCGGCGTTCACCGGAAATAATTTGATACTTTTCGGGAGACACTTCGCGCAACGTGATGGGTTGCACCACGCCAAGAGCCTGAATCGACGTCGCCAATTCATCCAACGCTTCCTCGTCAAACACTGTTCGCGGTTGGTCGGGATTCGGCGTAATTTTCGCCAAGTCGATTTCATTGATGCTCGACGAACCGCCCGTGTTCAGGTCGTCCATCGTGATTAACGCACCCAGACCTCTCCCTAATGCCGATTTTGTTTGTTTTGCCATTTCTTATTTTTTTATTTAGAAGTTAGAGAAGTTAAAGGAGTTAGAGAAGTTAAAGAAGTTAGAGAATTTTGAGGGAGCGATTGATGTATTTTTGTGCAATAGGCATTTAACAATCGACTTGCATCATTTAATAGTTTATCAAGAGCATTACATTGAGCTATATTAATATAATTTAAAGATTGAGAAAGAATAACATAATAGCGACATTCTTCCAAACTACCCTGAGCAATATTGAAAAATCGCAATTTATCCTTGACCCCGGTTTTCTTATAACCTTCAGCAATGTTTGCCGGGATAGAAACGGCCGCTCTTCGGAATTGCGAAGTTAAACCATAAATTTCAGATTTAGGGAAACACTCAGTATCTTTATACGTTTTTAACACAAACTCATGAGCACTTCTCCAACACAGCAAATCTCTAAACGAACCAGTTCCCATTCTCTAACTTCTTTAACTTCTCTAACTTCTCTAACTTCTCTAACTTCTCTAACTTCTCTTATTTTTCTCTATCACCTCCTGCGCCAACTTCAAGTGATTGATGGACCCGGTGGAATCGGAATCGTAGAGGATGACGGGTTGCCCGTAGCTGGGTGCTTCGCTCAACTTTACGTTGCGTTGAATGACCGTTTTGAAGACTAATTCACCGAAATTTTTGCGCACATCGTCGTAAATTTGGTTCGACAAACGCAGACGTGAATCGTACATCGTCAGCAAAAAGCCTTCCACCTCCAAACCCGGATTCAATTTCGACTTCACGATCTTGATGGTATTCAGCAGTTTAGCAATTCCTTCCAACGCAAAATATTCGCATTGCACGGGAATAATCACCGAATCGGCAGCGGTTACCGCATTGATTGTAATCAGCCCCAACGACGGCGAACAGTCGATCAAAATAAAATCGTAGTTGTCGCGCACCTGTGCCAATACTTTTTTCAACACTTTTTCGCGATTTTCCAATTGAAGCATTTCGATTTCCGCACCCACCAAATTGATATGCGAAGGCAATACATCCAGATTGGGCACCTCTGTCGGCACCAGCGCATCATTCGGATCCACGCCATTAATCATACATTCGTAAATGGTATTATCCAACCCGCTAATGTCGATGCCCAGCCCCGACGAGCCGTTTGCCTGCGGATCTGCGTCCACAAGCAGCACTTTTTTGTCCAGCGCTGCCAAAGAAGCGGCAAGATTTATTGCGGTGGTAGTCTTCCCCACTCCACCTTTTTGATTTGCTAAAGCAATAATTTTACCCATTTTTTCCTCAACTATTTTTGTGGTGCAAAGGTACGAAATAATTATGAGTTATGAGTTATGAATTATGAGTTTTTTTATGGATTATGAGTTTTTTTCTTCACATCGCATTTTTTAGGCACTCAAAAAAATCTCTCAAAAAAATGTCCGAACTGTGATTTTAATCACAGTTCAGACAAAAAAGAAAGAGACCCGCACCGGAAAAACGAAACGAAACTATGTACTAAAAACCCGAGCGAGTGCTCTTTCTCGAAGTGCTTGATACGCTGTTCCGGGAGCGCTTACAACCCTTTTGCCGACCCATGCAGGTCAGCGGGTCAACCCTCACCGGAAGCGATCATTATGAGGACTATCGGTGTCATTTTCGACGCCGATAGTAAAATTAATTATTAATCATTAAAGTCCTCTCACAAACAGACTACATACTCTTAACACAGCGGTAACCAGAGAAAACACGATCCGGAGACGAACTATAAGAATGACCGCTCATCACCGTTTTCGTCGCGTTCCACCGTATGGATAAATAGCAGCGATCAGCACTGCAAAGATCCACACCGTTTACAACCTCATCACCGCACCATGACCGACCGGGCCAAACTCCATTTATGCACACATCATTTCTACAACATTTACTCGACTCGCTATACGTTGGCAAACGCCAACCAATCGCGGAGCAAGCGGCGAAAGCGTCATTCCACGACACCTCTGGGATTACAGCAATGCCCCAACAAAGACCGTCTTTCACTTCGACATCGCACGAATGATCAATCGTAATCGCGGTAGAACCAGCCCTCGACGCACTATTACCCGAAGCACTGGTAGCAACAACAGAAAACGAGTTAGCCAGCGCTGTACCCGATGATTTCGTGGTCAACGTGATGGTCGGACTTGTCGTTGTTTGCGGGCTTGTCTGTGTGAAATAATCCGTCGGGAACGTCCAACTGTATCCGGTTGCGCCTTCGACTGCCGGTACAGTTAACGTTACATTTCCTCCACTGGTGACGGTGGTTGGGTTTGGCGTGATAGTACCCGGTTGAGCAGGAACTACATTAATAGCTGTTGTACCCGCACGTGCAGGACTTGTTCCACCAACACCTGTTGCCGTCACACTGAACGTAGCAGCTGCATTCGTGCTGACAGTTTTTCCGGTCAGCGTAATACTGTTAGTCGTAGAACTTCCGGTGAAGTTCGCTGCCGGGAATGTCCAGGTATAAGACGTAGCTCCGGCTACAGCAGGAACACTGAGTGTCACGGTTCCACCATTAGCAATGTTAGCTGCGCCGGCGATTGCTCCCGGTTGTGCCGGTGTGACATTAACGGTTGCAGTAGTGGCTCTTGAAGGACTGGCTCCACCGTGTGCAGGTGCATTAGCTACTACACTGATTGACCCTGCTGCATTCGCGCTCACTGTTTTAGCCGTCAATGTAATACTGTTGGTCGTTGAACTTCCCGTAAAGTTCGCTGTTGGGTAAGTCCAGGTATAGGTATCACCTGTGACTGCCGGAACACTCAGTGTAACGGTTCCACCATTAGCTATGTTAGCTGCTCCGGTAATTACTCCCGGTTGTGCCGGATTCACATTGATGGTCACATCTGCGGTTCGTACCGGTGTAGCAACAGTAGTCGCTCGAACGGTTGTTTGACCGCCTGCTCCGGATACAGCAGTCACTAAACCGGAACTGTTGACAGTCGCTATTGAGGCTGAACCACCTGACCAGGTCACGGCTTGATTCACCTGTGGATTGGGTTGAACGGTCGCTGAGAGCTGCTGTGTGGAACCCGCACCTGTGGCAACCAACGACACAGGACCGCCAGGTGAAACGCTAACACCGGTTGGCTGAACCGTAGTCGTTTCCCAAGCCGTTCCTGACCAAACGTACACACCTTTACCACCTGTTACGGCAGCATTGGTGTTGTAAATCATCATCCCCTGAGCAGACGCCTTATCTGCATCAGGCAAGACAAACTGTGTTAAGTCCGTATCCAATGCGATGTTAGGAAG
>JAISKM010000049.1 GCA_031261285.1 Candidatus Symbiothrix sp.
CGAAGGTTTTTCAAATCCGTAGTTGCATCCGGATACGTAGCCGTACAATACGTATTGCCGGAAAGACCTGTGATTGTACCTGTACCTTGACCGCTACAGGTGTAAGTGCCACCACCCGAACTGCCTAAAGCCGTCCAGGTAGAAGTGACATCGTTGTAAGTATAGACTGTGTTATCAGCCTGGCTGAACACCATCATACCGGCTGTGCGTGTAGCGGCCGTCGTGTCAGTCACTTGTGGCAACAGCAGTCCGCCATAGCCTTGACTTAAATCCAGCACTGACCCGGCCGTGACAGAATCGTTCACACTACCAATTGAAACCTGGGCAGTTACCAGTGAACAGTTACCAGTTACCAACAAGCAGATTATCGCGAACAGTGTCATTCCAGACTTGATCCGCACTGATGATGGCGTCATTGCGGGCTTGACCCGCAATCCCATCCGTATTCTTTTGTAATTATTGTTTTTCATTTGTTTGTAATTTTATAAATTTAATTTGTTTGTTCCCTGCATTCCGTTAGGAATAGTAGCTCGGTAGAAACCGCAATATTCCATTCACCCCCTGCATGCCGTAGGTATGCAACCATCTCCCCCTTGAGGGCAGGGCTGTTAAGTTCTATTTATTAAATTTGCATAAGTTCATTGAAATTATTATATTTGCAAAAAAAACGCTATGAGTTTAATAGATTGTTTAAAGCAGGTCAAAGACCCTCGCCGCGCACAGGGGCAACGTTATTCAAGTGTGTCCATGCTCCTGATAATTATAATGTCGATACTTCGCAACAAGAATATGTACCGAGAAATCGGTCGCTTCTGCAAGTTGAATGAGTCTGATATGCTAGACCTGTTTGGCTTTAAAAATGGCCAAGTACCCTCCCATGTGAGTATTCGCAGTTTTATCAAAGAAACGGACTTTGCTTCTGTTCAAGCCGCCTTCCACCAGTGGACACAGAGTTATGTGGAAATAGAACAGGGTGAATGGATAAGCATTGACGGTAAATGTATTCGATCCACAGTAAGCGATTATTCCAACGAATATCAGAATTTTGTTTCTTTAGTCAGTTTGTTTTCTCGCAAGCGCGAACAAATTGTACACGTTGAGAAACTGGAAAACAAGAAAAGCAACGAAGTTAAAGTTGTTGACGCCATGCTCGAATTACTGGATTTGAAGGGAGTTAATTTTACACTGGATGCCTTGTATTGTAAAAAAAACTCTACACACAATCGTAGAACACGGCAATCATTATCTGGTAAAAGTAAAAGCCAATCAGCCAAAATTATTGCAGGCCGTTGAAGAAACCATTGTAACGTGCTATCCAATAGATTATTACCGAGAAGAAGTCATTGCTCGCGGACGTTTGGAAATCAGAGAAACCTCTGTGTACGAACGTCAAGATAACATGGCTCAAGGCTGGGAGAGTATCAATAGAATTGCTTATGTTCACCGTAATTTTCTATCGAAAAACAAGGAACACAAAACAGACAGTTTTTACATATCCGACTTGAAAACAGACAGTGCCAAATATCTGGCAACCGGCATACGTTCACACTGGGGCATTGAAAACAAACTGCATTACACCAAAGATGTATGTATGCGAGAGGACGCCGAATGTACTAAAGACAAACAGGCGGCGGAAAATCTAGGGTTACTTAGAGATTTTGCCTTCAATATCTTGAAAAACAAAAACAAGTCAATCAAATTCGCCTGCGAAATTTTTGCAAACTATAATGTCAAAGAACTCTTTAATATCTTAATTAGAACTTAACAGCCCTGCCCTTGAGGGGGGTTGGGGGGCTGGTAGTAATCATTTTTTTGCCTCCCGTGTTCTTTTCGGGCGGCATATTTAAACATAAAAAGGGCACAGAAACTGTTAATTTATCTGATAAGAGGTATCTCCAAACACCCACAATCCAAATAAACAACAGCCCTGCGCCCTTAGTTGTATCTAATGTTCTTATGTACAAACAAAGAACGCAAGCATTTGTTGTCTACTACTTTGGATTGAATTGAAAATTGGAGATTTTCTTATCAAAGTAATATCTTAAATGCTATGCATTATACCAAGAAGTCTTTCCAAACGGGTCGAGGTCGTTAACCCTTTTTGGAATATGATGCGAAATTAATCATTTTTTTAGAATCTACCAACTATTTTCTAAAAAAAAATGAAAAAAAGATCACAATCATAAAGATTTATTTTTCTGGATAAACTCACAAGTCCCGTACACACCGAACGCTCGCGTAGGGATGATCAGCCCATAGTCCTGTCAGGCAAGACGGAAAATAACCACTCATTCCCCAACCAAATGTGTAAAATTGGAGTCTCGCATCATAGTCTGTCGGCGGGTTCGAATATACTCGTATAGCACCCGTGCCACCTCCCACGCGGAACATACTAAACACGCCCCATCCACGGTAGCATTCAGCGGCATGGCCAGTCGAGACGGTCACACCCCCAGCAAGAGCGAGCTGCTCTCCGATAAAGTCATTCTTTTCGGCGTAAGTGAGATCAGCATATCCGCCCTTTACCAATCCCCAATCGGCAGCATTAGGTACACGCCATGCGATACCAATATTTTCCTTGCATATATCGCTTATTGGATTGGAAGCCACATCTGTACCGTAATAATATCCACGAACCTCATCCTGACCTTCATAAGATGTATAAGACGCGCCAGCCTCTTGAAGGTTGGTTAGTGTCCAACATAAGTTTTTTAAGTCGTTTTGAGCATAAGGATAACTGCCAATCGGATAAACAGTTCCGGACAAACCCATGACCGAACCACTGCAAGAGGTGGGCGAAGGCGTAGGGTCAGGCTCACCGCCTCCGCCGCCGGAGCCACCAGAGCCGCCGCCGGCACTCCAGGCAGTGCCGTTGTAAGCGTAAATTTTGCCGTCCGTTTTGTTGTAAACCAGCATGCCGGGTTTTCTCAACACGGCAGTCGCTGTGTCGGCACTTTCAATTTGTGGTAACAACAAGCCGCCGGCATCAGTGGCTTGTGATAAATCTAACAACGCACCCGGCGTGACGGTGCCGTCGCCACCAATGGCCACTTGGGCAGTTACCGGTGAACAGTTACCGGTTAGCAATAAAGCAGTAACCAGCAGTGTCATTGCGGACTGGATCCGCAATCTTCTAAAATTAAATGTTTTCATTTGTACATAATTTTTTTTCGCCTCCCTGTCCCTCAAGTTCGGCAATTTTTAAAATGAAAAGAGCGTGAGGAACTATTATACGCTCTCCATTTTTGAGGCTCGCGAAAGCCCTTGATCCAGAGAGCAATAGCCACTCACGCGTCAATCCTATATAAAGTAGAATTCATGGAATTCAAAATTATATACAGAACAAAAACATGAATACTTTTTGCTCACATCCCGGATCAGATTGAATTTTCGCGATTTCAAAAATGGGATATGTTAAAAGCAGCCCTATAGGATTGCCGACACTTCGGCGATATAGAACCGGTGCAAAGTACGGTATTTTTTTTGAGACTGCCAAATTTTTGAGCAAAAAAATTTTAAAAACAAGATCTTAAAATATTTTCACCAAATTTTCAAAATTGTTTGGTAAATCCAAAATAATGTCGTACCTTTGCATCCGATTTCGTCCCTAATTTGGACAAATCGGCTGTAGGGCATACTGTAGGGCGGTTTTGCGTTCTTTGTGTCATGCGGGAATGACTAATGGAATACGGAACTAGCTCAGTTGGTAGAGCATCGGTCTCCAAAACCGAGGGTCGGGAGTTCGAGCCTCTCGTTCCGTGCAAAATATATATATATTATAATTATGAGTATAGTTAATAATATTAAAGCGTCTTATGACGAATTGATTCATAAGGTGTCTTGGCCCACTCAAAAGGAGTTGTCCAACAGTACGGTTGTGGTCTTGATCGCATCACTGATTATGTCTGCTGTGCTGTTTGCAATCGATTTTGCGTTTGAAAGCGTGATGAAGACTATTTATACTCACGTTCATTTTTGATAAAAACAGAAAATGGCAGAGATTGAAAAGAAATTTTATGTTCTGAGAGCCGTCAACGGCAAAGAAAATAAAGTTAAAGAATATTTGGAAGCGGAGATTAGGAATCGCAATTATCAAGATCGCATCACGCAGATTGTTATCCCGACAGAGAAAGTTATGCAAAATCGTAACGGAAAGAAAACGGTCAAAGAACGAGCGTTTCTTCCCGGCTACATTATTGTAGAGGCTGCTTTGGACGGAGAAATCGCCCACTTCCTTAAAGGTATCAATTTTGTGGTCGGCTTCCTTGGAGGTGGCGATCCTGCACCTTTGCGTGCGTCCGAAGTCGCTCGACTGTTGGGCAAAGCAGACGAACTGCAGGAACAATCCGAAGAGTTTGAAGTGGACTTCATAGTTGGTGAAACCGTCAAAATCAATGTTGGTCCATTCACCGGCTTCCACGGTGAAATCGAAGAGATTTACCCTGATAAGAAAAAAATCAAGGTTATGGTCAAGATTTTCGGACGGAAAAGTCCCCTTGAATTAGGGTACTTGCAAGTAGAAAAAGAATAATCCCAACCTGTTACGAGATTGAGGATTATTTGATTTCAAAATGTGTTAAATTAAAAATTTATTTACAATGGCTAAAGAAATTGCTGGACTATTAAAATTGCAGATTAAAGGAGGAGCCGCAAACCCTTCTCCCCCCGTAGGACCTGCTTTGGGTTCGAAAGGTATCAACATCATGGAGTTTTGCAAGCAATTCAATGCCCGCACCCAAGACAAGGCAGGTAAAACATTACCGGTGGTAATCACTTATTATGCCGACAAGTCATTCGATTTTATCGTTAAAAATCCGCCGGTAGCGATCCAGTTGTTGGAAGCTATCAAACAAAAAAGCGGATCTGCTGAGCCTAACCGTAAAAAGGTGGCTGAAATCACTTGGGAACAAGTGAAAACAATCGCAGAAGATAAAATGCCTGACTTAAACTGCTTCACGGTCGAATCAGCTATGAAAATGGTTGCCGGAACCGCACGCAGCATGGGTATCACCGTTAAAGGGGCTTTTCCCGCATAATTAAAAAACTTCCTAAACAAATATGAGTAAACTGACAAAAAAACAGAAGTTGGCCGTAGAGAAGGTGGAAGCCGGGAAAAGTTACACGCTAAAAGAGGCCTCCGCATTGGTCAAAGAAGTGAACTACACAACGTTCGATGCTTCGGTTGACTTGGATGTGCGTCTGGGTGTAGATCCCCGTCAAGCTAATCAAATGGTGAGAGGCGTTGTTTCGTTGCCCCATGGGACAGGTAAGCAAGTGCGCGTGCTCGCATTGGTAACTCCCGATCAAGAAGCTGCTGCAAAAGAAGCAGGCGCTGACTTTGTGGGATTAGACGATTATATCGAGAAAATCAAAGGTGGTTGGACAGATGTTGACGTGATCATCACGCAACCGGCTATCATGGGTAAAATCGGTGCTTTAGGTCGTGTATTAGGTCCTCGTAACCTGATGCCGAACCCTAAAAGCGGTACGGTAACCAATGATGTGGCAACCGCTGTGAAAGAAGTGAAACAAGGTAAAATCGACTTCAAAGTGGATAAAGCCGGTATCGTTCACGTTTCTATCGGTAAAGTATCGTTTTCTCCTGATCACATTCGCGATAATGCCAAAGAATTTGTGGCAACTTTGAATAAGTTGAAACCGTCTGCGGCTAAGGGCGTTTACATTAAGAGTGTTTATCTTTCAAGTACAATGAGTCCGGGGATTAAAGTTGATCCCAAATCGGTTGACGAAATTTAAAATTGATTAAAGATGAAAAAGGAAGATAAATCAACTGTAATCGCACAGATTACGACAACTGTAAGCGAATACACAAACTTCTATCTGACTGATATTACAGCGCTTAATGCAGCTCATACCAGTTCGTTGAGAAGACAGTGTACGAAAGAGGATATTAAATTAGTTGTGGTTAAAAACACCTTATTTAAGAAAGCCCTCGACCAAGCGGAAGGAGACTTCTCCCAATTGGATCCGGCTTTGAAAGGCAATACGGCGGTTATGTTTTCAAACAACGCCAACAGCCCTGCAAAACTTATCAAGGCATTCGCTAAATCATCCGGAACAGAAGTTCCTAAGTTGAAAGCAGCGTATGTACAAGAAGGATTCTATCTCGGAGCAGACAATCTTGAATTGTTGATCTCAATCAAGAGCAAGAATGAACTGATTGGCGAAGTGATTGGCTTGTTACAATCGCCTGCTAAGAACGTCATCTCAGCCCTTCAATCAGGAGGTCAAACACTTTCAGGAGTTCTAAAAACGTTAGAGCAACGTTGAAGTTAAAGAATTAAAGAAGTTAGAGAAGTTAAAGAAGTTAAAGAAGTTAAAGAAGTTAAAGAATGAAGAAATAAAGAAGAAAAAGAAATATGAGGATAGGATGGCTTGCCATCATTATTCTTTAACTTCTTTAACTTCTTTAACTTCTTTAACTCCTCTAACTTCAAACAAACAAAAAAACAAACAATTTAAAATTATAAAAAAATGGCAGATTTAAAAGCTTTTGCTGAACAATTAGTAAACTTGACTGTAAAGGAAGTTAGCGAACTCGCTGAAATTCTGAAATCAGAATATGGTATCGAACCCGCTGCTGCGGCTGTAGCTGTTGCTGCAGGTCCTGCTGCCGGAGCCGGTGCAGGCGCTGCTGCTGAAGAAAAATCATCTTTCGATGTGATTTTGAAAGGCGCCGGTGCTAACAAATTGGCTATCGTGAAATTAGTAAAAGAATTGACTGGTCTTGGTCTGAAAGAAGCAAAAGACATCGTTGATGGCGCACCCGCTCCATTGAAAGAAGGCATTGCTAAAGACGAAGCAGAAAGTTTGAAAAAACAATTAGAAGAAGCAGGAGCAGAAGTTGAACTTAAATAAAACTTGCTCTTACAATCTTTGGAGAAGGTCTTAGAAGTCCCATCGGGGGCTTCTGGGGCAACTCCTTTTTGTGCATAGTAGGGGGCGTAATGCATTACGCCCGTACTGAACAAAATTGCATTTAGTTTTAATTACGTTCATAATTTTGCAACAATGGCTTCTACAACAAATAAGAATCAAAGAGTCAATTTTGCTTCAATCAAAAATCCATTAGCATTCCCGGATTTTCTTGAAGTACAATTAAAGTCATTCCAAGACTTCCTTCAATTGGACACACCCTCCGACAAACGTAAAAACGAAGGGTTGTATAAGGTGTTTGCGGAGAATTTTCCTATCGCAGATACCCGTAACAATTTTGTGCTTGAATTTTTGGATTATTTTATCGATCCGCCGCGTTACACCATCGACGAATGTCTGGAGCGGGGATTGACGTACAGTGTGCCCTTAAAAGCTAAACTGAAATTGTATTGCACCGACCCCGATCATGAGGATTTTGATACGGTCATTCAGGACGTGTATCTGGGACCGATCCCCTACATGACTGAAAGTGGTACGTTCGTCATCAATGGCGCCGAACGCGTCGTGGTTTCACAGTTGCACCGTTCGCCGGGCGTGTTCTTCGGACAAAGCTTGCACTCCAACGGCACCAAACTGTATTCGGCACGTATCATTCCGTTCAAAGGATCGTGGATCGAATTTGCAACAGACATTAATAATGTCATGTACGCGTATATCGACCGTAAAAAGAAATTGCCTGTAACAACACTTCTAAGAGCCATCGGCTTCGAAAGTGATAAAGATATATTGGAAATCTTCAATTTGGCGGAAGAAGTCAAAGTGAACAAAACCAATCTCAAAAGCATCGTGGGACGCAAATTGGCAGCCCGGGTGTTGAGGACTTGGGTGGAAGATTTCGTGGACGAAGATACCGGCGAAGTGGTTTCTATCGAACGGAACGAGGTGCTTATCGACCGCGAAACGATTATCGAACCGGCACACATCGACGAAATTTTGGAATCCGGTACACAAACGATTTTGTTGCACCGCGAGGACCAAAATATGTCCGATTACGCAATTATTTACAACACGTTGCAAAAAGACCCGAGCAACTCGGAACGCGATGCCGTGGTGTATATCTATCGCCAATTGCGAAGCGCTGATCCGGCGGATGACGCCAGTGCACGTGAAGTGATTCAGAACTTGTTTTTCTCCGAAAAACGGTACGATTTGGGCGAAGTGGGACGTTACCGTATCAACCGCAAGTTGAATCTGACGACCTCAATGGACGTGAAAGTCCTGACCAAAGAAGACATCATCGAGATTATCAAGTATCTGATCGAATTGATTAATTCAAAAGCGAACGTAGACGACATCGACCACTTGAGTAACCGTCGTGTGCGTACTGTTGGTGAACAACTATACAACCAGTTTGGTATCGGTTTGGCGCGTATGGCACGTACCATTCGCGAACGTATGAATGTGCGTGACAATGAGGTGTTTACGCCGATTGATTTGATTAACGCGAAAACGATTTCGTCCGTGGTTAACACGTTCTTTGGTACGAACGCGCTGTCGCAATTCATGGATCAGACCAACCCGCTGGCTGAGATTACACACAAACGTCGTCTGTCGGCGCTTGGACCCGGTGGTCTGTCACGTGAACGTGCCGGTTTTGAGGTGCGTGACGTGCACTACACCCACTACGGTCGTCTGTGTCCGATTGAAACGCCTGAAGGTCCGAACATCGGTTTGATTTCGTCCCTTTGTGTGTATGCGAAAATTAACGACCTCGGCTTTATCGAAACGCCTTACCGCAAGGTAGAAGGCGCGAAAGTGGATTTGTCGCCGGAAAGTTTGGTGTATTTGACAGCAGAGGAAGAAGAGGAAAAAATCATCGCTCAGGGCAATGCGCCTTTGACAGCGGACGGTAAATTCGTAAACGACCGTGTGAAAGCGCGTCAGGATGCGGATTACCCAATCGTGATGCCCGACGAAGTGAATTTGATGGACGTTTCACCGATTCAAATCGCGTCGATTGCGGCTGCGTTGATTCCGTTCTTGGAACATGATGATGCAAACCGTGCGTTGATGGGCTCGAACATGATGCGCCAGGCTGTACCGTTGTTGCGCTCCGAAGCGCCTATCGTGGGAACCGGTATCGAAGGAAACTTGATTGAGGATTCACGTACACAAATTGCAGCGGAAGGTCCGGGCGAAATCGTGTTTGTGGATGCTACACGCATTGATATTAAATACGATCGCACCGAAGAAGAAGAATTTATCAGCTTCGAATCGGGCGTTAAATCATACCTCATTCCGAAGTTTCGGAAAACCAACCAAAGTACGACCATCGACTTGCGTCCGACTATTAAATTAGGTCAACGCGTCGAAAAAGGTCAAATCTTGACGGAAGGTTATTCGACTGAAAACGGCGAATTGGCGATTGGACGTAACCTGAAAGTGGCGTTCATGCCTTGGAAAGGGTATAACTTCGAGGATGCTATCGTGATTAGCGAACGCGTGGTGCGTGAAGATATTTTCACTTCCGTGCACGTGGACGAATATATTTTGGAGGTGCGCGAAACAAAACGCGGCGTGGAAGAATTGACGAACGATATTCCAAACGTGAGCGAAGACGCGACGAAAGATTTGGACGACAACGGTCTGATTCGCATTGGTGCACGGGTGGAGCCTGGCGATATTTTGATTGGTAAGATTACGCCGAAAGGAGAATCCGACCCATCGCCGGAAGAAAAACTGCTGCGTGCTATCTTTGGCGACAAAGCCGGTGATGTGAAAGATGCTTCGTTGAAGGCGTCTCCGTCGTTGCACGGAGTCGTAATCGGTCACAGTTTGTTTGCCAAAGCATCTAAAAAAGCAGCCGGCGGCAAATCCAAATTGGGCAACAAAGCACTCCTGCCACAAATTGATGAGGAATTTGAAACCAAACAAGCCGAATTGAAAGCGGTTTTGGTCAAGAAACTTCAAACCATCGTCGATGGAAAAGCGTCACAAGGCGTGAAAGACGATTTGGGCATGGATTTGGTTGCCAAAGGCGTGCGATTTACCAAAGAGATATTGACGAACTTGGATTATTTGGCAGTTGCTAATTCCAAATGGTGCACCGATGCTCACAAAAATGAGCTAATCCAAGCATTGATAAAGAATTACATTCGTAAATACAAAGAGCTGGATGCCGAATTGAAACGTCAGAAATTTGACCTTACCATCGGCGACGAACTACCTACGGGCATTGTTCAGATGGCGAAAGTGTATGTGGCGAAAAAACGCAAATTGCAAGTAGGTGATAAGATGGCAGGCCGTCACGGTAACAAGGGGATTGTTTCCCGCATTGTGCGCGACGAAGATATGCCGTTCTTGGACGACGGAACGATTGTCGATATCGTGTTGAACCCGCTGGGTGTGCCTTCTCGTATGAACTTGGGACAGATTTTCGAAACTGTGCTCGGTTGGTCGGGCCGGAATCTTGGCGTGAAGTTTGCAACTCCTATCTTCGATGGTGCTTCGTTGGACGATTTGAACGAATGGACGGACAAAGCCGGTGTGCCTCGTTATGGTAAAACGTATCTGCACGATGGTGGCACAGGTGTGAGATTTGACCAACCGGCGACTGTCGGCGTGATTTACATGCTAAAATTGGGTCACATGGTCGACGATAAGATGCACGCCCGTTCAATCGGACCGTATTCACTGATTACGCAACAGCCTTTGGGTGGTAAAGCGCAGTTTGGTGGACAGCGTTTCGGAGAAATGGAAGTCTGGGCACTCGAAGCATTTGGTGCGTCGTTTATCCTGCAAGAAGTGCTTACTATCAAGTCAGATGACGTGGTAGGACGCGCGAAAGCCTACGAAGCGATTGTCAAAGGCGATCCAATGCCAACGCCGGGTATGCCGGAATCATTGAATGTGCTCTTGCATGAAATGAAGGGTCTTGGGTTAAGTGTTAATTTTGAATAAAAAAGACTTGTCATTGGAGGTCCTGAATCAAGTTCAGGATGACCCGCAATCCCCTAATGACGGGGGCTGCTCTTATTAGCAGGGGATTGCGGGTCAAGCCCGCAATGACAGAAAAAAAATAAAAATATGGCTTTTAGAAAAGAAGTGAAAGCAAAGAATTTCACGAAAATCTCGATTGGTCTGGCGTCTCCGGATGAAATTTTGGAGCAGTCCAGCGGCGAAGTGCTGAAGCCGGAAACAATCAATTACCGCACCTACAAACCGGAGCGGGATGGCTTGTTTTGCGAACGGATTTTCGGTCCTGTCAAGGATTTTGAATGTCATTGCGGAAAATATAAACGCATCCGTTATAAAGGGATTGTCTGCGACCGTTGCGGCGTGGAAGTAACCGAGAAAAAAGTGCGCCGTGAGCGCGTGGGACATATCAATTTGGTGGTTCCGGTGGCTCACATCTGGTATTTTCGTTCATTGCCCAACAAAATCGGTTATCTGTTGGGATTGCCGACGAAAAAATTGGATACAGTCATTTATTACGAACGTTATGTGGTGATTCAACCGGGGGTTCTGTCTGAAAGTAAGGAAGTTAACGACTTATTGACGGAAGACGAATACTGGGAAGCGATGGATTCGCTGCCTGCCGGTAATCAGCAATTGGACGATGCCGACCCCAACAAATTTATCGCAAAAATGGGTGCAGAAGCACTCTATGACCTGTTGGTACGTTTGGATTTGGATGCTTTGTCCTACGATTTGCGTCACAAAGCAAGCAACGACACTTCTCAGCAACGCAAGACGGAAGCCTTGAAACGGTTGCAAGTGGTGGAATCGTTCCGCGCTTCCAAAGGTAAAAATAAACCCGAATGGATGATTATGAAGGTTGTGCCGGTCATTCCGCCCGAATTGCGCCCGTTGGTGCCGTTGGATGGGGGACGTTTTGCAACTTCCGACTTAAACGATTTGTATCGTCGCGTCATCATTCGCAACAACCGTTTGAAACGATTGATCGACATCAAAGCGCCCGAAGTAATTTTGCGTAATGAAAAACGTATGCTTCAGGAGGCTGTGGACTCGTTGTTCGATAATTCACGCAAATCAAGTGCCGTGAAAACCGAATCCAACCGTCCGCTTAAATCGTTGTCCGACAGCTTAAAAGGGAAACAAGGTCGTTTCCGTCAAAACCTGTTGGGTAAACGTGTCGACTATTCTGCCCGTTCGGTCATCGTGGTTGGTCCGGAATTAAAAATGCACGAATGCGGTATCCCTAAAAATATGGCTGCCGAACTCTATAAACCATTCGTAATCCGTAAGTTAATTGATCGCGGTATTGTGAAAACGGTGAAATCGGCAAAGAAAATTGTCGATCGCAAAGAGGCTGTCGTTTGGGATATTTTGGAACACGTGATGAAAGGGCATCCGGTGCTTTTGAACCGTGCTCCGACCTTGCACCGCTTGGGTATTCAGGCGTTCCAACCGAAAATGATTGAAGGAAAAGCTATTCAGCTACACCCACTCGCTTGTACGGCTTTCAACGCCGACTTCGATGGTGACCAGATGGCTGTGCACTTGCCGTTGGGCAACGAGGCTATCCTGGAAGCGCAAATGCTGATGTTGGCTTCACATAACATCTTGAACCCTGCCAATGGCGCGCCGATTACGGTGCCGTCACAAGACATGGTCTTGGGATTGTTCTATATTACAAAGTTGCGTAAAGACGCGAAAGGCAGTGGATTGAAATTCTACGGTCCGGAAGAGGCGGTGATCGCTTACAACGAAGGACGCGTGGATATTCACGCCCCCATCCAAATTTTTGTGGACGACGTCAACGAAAAAGGCGAACCGGTCAATCATAATATTGAAACGTCTGTCGGTCGCGTGATGGTCAACGAATTTGTGCCGAAAGAAGTGGGTTATATCGACGAAGAATTGTCGAAAAAATCACTTCGTGACATTATCGGACGCATCATTAAGGTGTGTGGCGTAGCTAAAACGGCGAAATTCTTGGACGATATTAAGAATTTGGGTTACACGATGGCGTTCAAAGGCGGTTTGTCGTTCAACTTGGAAGATATTATTATCCCGAAAGAAAAAGAAACGCTGGTGAAAGAGGGCTACGACGAGGTGGCACAAATTCTGGACAACTACAATATGGGTTTCATCACGAACAACGAACGCTACAACCAGATTATTGATATTTGGACGCACGTCAATTCGCGTCTGTCGGATATTTTGATGAAGCAATTGCGCGAGGACGACCAAGGTTTCAACTCTGTGTTTATGATGTTGGAATCCGGTGCTCGTGGTAGCAAGGAGCAAATTCGTCAGTTGTCAGGGATGCGTGGTTTGATGGCAAAACCTCAAAAAAGTGGAGCAGAAGGTGCTCAAATCATCGAAAACCCGATCTTGTCCAACTTCAAAGAAGGATTGTCGGTGTTGGAGTACTTTATCTCTACTCACGGTGCGCGTAAAGGTTTGGCAGATACGGCTTTGAAAACAGCCGATGCCGGATATTTGACGCGACGTCTGGTGGATGTTTCACATGACGTGATCATCAACGAAGACGATTGCGGCACGTTGCGCGGATTGGTTGCGACGGAGTTGAAAAACAACGAAGACGTAGTGGCTACACTTCACGAACGTATCTTGGGACGTGTGTCTGTACACGATGTTCAACATCCGATTACGGGCAAAATTTTGGCTCATGCGGGTGAAGAAATCACGGAAGATATTGCAGACAAAATTCAAAATTCACCGATCGAACGAGTAGAAATCCGCTCTGTGTTGACCTGTGAATCGAAGAAAGGTGTTTGCGCGAAATGTTACGGACGTAACTTGGCGAGCGGACGGATGGTTCAAAAAGGAGAGGCTGTCGGCGTGATTGCGGCACAGTCCATCGGTGAGCCGGGAACGCAGTTGACGTTGCGTACGTTCCACGTCGGTGGTATCGCGTCGAACATTGCAACCGAAAATAGCGTAGTTTCCAAATACGATGGTATCCTCGAATTGGACGAAATCAAAACAGTGGACACGACAGACGAGGCAGGCAAAAAAGCTCAAATCGTTATCAGTCGTCAAGCTGAGTTGCGTATCATCGACTCCAACACGAAGATTGTGTTGTCGGCACATAACATTCCCTACGCTGCAAAACTGTTCTTCAAGAACGGCAGCAAACTCAAAAAAGGCGATGTGGTGCTCGAATGGGATCCATTCAACGCCGTAATCGTATCGGAAGCTCCGGGTAAATTGCATTTCGAAAGTATGCAAGAAAACGTGACGTTCAAAAACGAATATGACGAACAAACCGGTCTGAAAGAAAAGATTATCATCGAGTCGCGCGACAAGACAAGGGTGCCTGTAGCGCAGATTCTGAGTGATAAAGGCGAGGTTTTGAAGACTTACAACTTGCCTCTTGGTGCCCACGTGGTGAAAGAGGAAAAAGATAAAGTTGCGTTGGGTGAAGTATTGGTGAAAATTCCGCGTGCCGTTGGTAAAGCGGGTGATATCACCGGTGGTTTGCCTCGTGTGACCGAGTTGTTTGAGGCACGTAATCCATCTAACCCTGCTGTGGTGTCGGAAATCGACGGCGAAGTGTCGTTCGGCAAAATCAAACGTGGTAATCGCGAAGTCATCGTTACTTCAAAAACGGGCGAATTTAAGACGTATCTCGTGCCATTGATTAAGCAAACGTTGGTGCAAGAAAATGACTACGTGAAAGCCGGTACGCCACTTTCTGACGGTGCAATCACACCTTCGGACATTTTGGCTATCAACGGACCGACAGCCGTTCAAGAATATATTGTCAACGAGGTGCAAGACGTTTACCGTCTGCAAGGTGTGAAAATCAACGACAAACACTTTGAAGTCATTGTGCGTCAGATGATGCGCAAGGTCGAAATTGTGGAGCCTGGCGATACGCGCTTCTTAGAGCAACAGTTGATTGACAAGAATCTGGTGATGGAAGAAAACGACCGTATCTGGGGCAAGAAAGTGGTGATAGAATCAGGCGATTCGCCTAACTTGAAACCCGGACAGATTGTCACAATGCGTAAACTCCGCGATGAAAACTCGGCTTTGAAACGCCGTGATATGAAACTCGTGGAAGTGCGCGACGCGATTCCGGCAACCGCCAATCAGGTGTTGCAAGGCATCACACGTGCCGCATTGCAGACAACCAGCTTCATGTCGGCCGCCTCTTTCCAGGAAACGACCAAGGTGCTGAACGAAGCTGCCATCAACGGCAAAGTCGACAAGCTCGAAGGCATGAAAGAAAACGTTATCTGCGGAAACTTAATTCCGGCAGGAACAGGGCTAAAAGAATACGACAAACTCATAGTAGGCAGCAAAGCCGACTTCGAGCGCGCCGAAGCTCAGTCTGTCACATCAAAGTCGAAAGCTTATGAGAAGATGATAACTGATTTGCCGGATTGATTCTTTTAAATAACTAATTGATATAGGAGTGCAAAAAATTGTGCTCCTATATTTTTGGCAATAAATGGTCTTCAGTGGCTTGTAACCAATGATAACATACGTTAACGTGATTGATAACATAACGATAACATAAAAATAACATATATTGTAGGGGCGGAATCAAAAATTGTCTCTACTTTTGTAGACATCTTTCTTATCAATTAAAAAGAGTCGTATGTCAACAACCATTGAAAAAAAATTAGAGGTACTAAAGAAGTATTTTGGATATAGCGCATTTCGTCCTAATCAGGCCGAAATCGTAGATTCGATTTTGGCGCACCGCGATTGCCTCGCTGTGATGCCTACCGGAGCAGGCAAGTCCATTTGCTTTCAACTGCCTGCTATGCTGTTTCCGGGGATTACAATCGTTATTTCGCCGCTTATTTCTCTGATGAACGACCAGATTCGCTCACTTCGACAGAGTGGGATTAGTGCGGCTTATTTGAATAGTTCACAAAGTAATTCGGAACAATACGATATTTTAAATCGTGCTAAAAGCAATGAATATCAATTGCTGTATGTGGCACCGGAACGGTTAGACGAGGTTGTCTTTTTGGAATATGCTAAAAATGCAGACATTGCGATGGTGACTGTTGATGAGGCTCACTGTATCTCACAATGGGGACAGGATTTTAGACCGGCGTATTCTAAAATTCCGGTTTTTATTGCTCAACTAAAAAATCGCCCGGTGGTTTCCGCTTTCACTGCAACGGCTACTCAGCGCGTGAGAGAGGATATTTTACATTCTTTACAGTTGGATAACCCCAAAATAGTGGTTGCCGGTTTTGATCGAAAAAATCTCCTTTTTGAAGTCAAAACGCCAACAGACAAGAATAAAACAGTACTTGACTTGATCAAAAAGCACCCCAACGATTATGGTATTGTGTATTGCTCAACTCGAAAAAACGTGGAAGAAGTGGTCGCCAAGCTCAAAACAAATGGTATCAAAGCCGCTCCTTATCATGCAGGGTTTTCAGCTCAGGAGCGCACTCAAAATCAAGAAGATTTCCTGTTTGACAAAATCAATGTGATTGTTGCCACCAATGCTTTTGGGATGGGCATTGACAAGTCGAATGTGTCGTATGTTATCCATTACAATATGCCAAAGGATATTGAAAGCTATTATCAAGAGGCCGGCCGGGCGGGACGCGATGGTAGTCAAGCAGAGTGTACGCTGTTATTTTCCGGACAAGATGTGGTGATGGGACTTTGGTTGATAGAGAATAGCAGTGATAATGATAGCGACAAGGAAGAAATTGATGCGAAATTAAAGGAGGAATTGAGAATGAAAGCCCGGGAACGCTTGCGAGCAATGGAGCGATACTGCAAAACCAACGACTGTTTGAGAGCGTATATCCTAAACTATTTTGGCGAACCAGATGATTTGCACGAAAACTGTGGTGCGTGCAGCAACTGCAACAATCCAAACGAAGTCGTGGATATTACGATTCTCGCTCAAAAAATTCTTTCTTGCATCTACAAAATGTACCCCAAAGTAGGGCGAGGACTTGTTATCGACACCTTGCGCGGAAGTAAAAATGAAAAAGTGATGAACAAAGGATTTTACAAACTTTCTACCTATAATATCTGCACCGAAAGTGTGCAAGAACTTGGGGAAGTGTTTGATTTTCTGGTAGAAAACGGCTATATTCAGATGGTAGGAGAACAATATCCCGTTTGCCATTTGACAACAAAGGCGAATGAAATTTTAAGAGAACGGAAAAGTCTGTCGATGAAACAAAATTTAGTCACCAAGGCTGAACGAAAAGAAAAAGAATATGTTACAAGATTTAAAAAAGAACATATAGTAAGAGATGTTGCCGTTTATTACAATGTAAATGATCAACTTTTAACGCAATTAAAGAAACTCCGGCGACAAATTGCCGACAATCAAGGTGTACCGGCGTTTCAAATCTTCCAAGACAGTTCACTGGTAGATATGTGCCGCATTTTACCCAAAACAGCAGATGAATTTTCGATGGTTTCGGGTGTTGGGGCATACAAACAACAACGCTATGCAGCCGCTTTCACAAAGCTAATCACTGATTTCACGTCACACAATAGCGTAGAAAAAACAACTGAAACAGGATTGGCACTTACCGCTAATTAGTGAGCCATTGCAGTCCTGCTGCCACTTCGCCGGCTTTAACTTGTCCTTGAAGTTCGGCCACCAATGCCAAAGCAAAATCAAACGTGTAGCCCGGACCCTTGCCGGTGATGATATTGCCGTCTTTCACTACGCCTGCATCCACGATTGTGGCACCGCGTAGCGTCTCTTCATAACCGGGATAACAGGTTGCTCGTTTTCCTTGTAGCAGTCCTAAGCCGCCCAGCACCATTGGTGCAGCACAAATAGCGGCAATTTTTTTGCCCGCTCCGGCATATTGTTTAAGTAAATTTTTTAAGCCGTCGTGAGACCCTAAATTTTCCGAACCGGAACCGCCGCCGGGCAATACCAGTAAATCACCGGAAGAAAAATCCACATTCTCGAACATTTCATCCGCCGACACAGGAATGTTATGTGTTCCCAGCACTTGCAATTCGTCTGTGATAGAAACGGTAGTAACATCCAAACCGCCTCGACGCAAAATATCAACAGTACCAATCGCTTCTATCTCCTCGAAGCCGGTTGCCAAAAATAAAAATACTTTCATTAGAGTGTAGTTATTTAGTTATTAGAGTGTAGAGTTTAGAGTGTAGAGTGTAGTTATTAGAGTTTAGAATTTCATGTTTTTAACTACACTCTAAACTCTACACTCTAAACTCTAATTTAATTTGTAGCGATACGTAATTGAGCCGGTGGCGTTTTCGCCTGCTTTGATGGCGTTGAATTTTGTTTTCTTTGCGGCTTCAAGAGCTGAATTACGCATTTGGGTATTAGTAATGGTTGTTCCTGGACGAATGCCTGCATTAATCACATTGCCTTGTGGGTCAACCGTGATGTTGATAATGATAATTCCCTCTTGTTGACCGGGAAAAGCCGGACGTTGCAACGTAGCAGAGCGACCCTGCAAATTGAATGATCCAACACCCGGCAGTACACCATTCGAGCGTTTGTCTGTGCGACCTTCACGACTGCCATCGCCGTCACCATCGCCATTGCCCTCGGTATTTGTACCGTTTCCGGCACCCGGATCGTTTGATCTACCGTTACCTGCGCCGTTTGCAAGTGCATTTGCTACTTGAGCATTTACCCTGGCTTGATTTTCAGCATCCCGTTTTGCCTTATTAGCCTCATCAATCAAGCGCTGTCTTTCAGCCAATTCCTCTTTAGTAGGGGCTTCTTTTCCCATGTGAATCGTCCGTGCAGGAGCTTTCGCCGAGATAGGCACGCGCTCAGTTCCCGTAATCGTTGGATTATCTACACGTGGGGCTTCCGGAGCCACTACCGGCTTAGAATTATTGGTAGCGCGTGGTGCCGGTGCCGGTTTCGCAGCTGCTTTCGGTGCTGCCGGCGCATCCGTCACTTGTTCCGGTAGAGGTGCAACTTCAGGCAAAGGGTCCTGCAATACGGGTTCCGGTATCTCTTCCAACTCTTCAAAAATAGCTAAGACGCCTTCTTCCTGAGGTGGAGCAGTCGCATGCATATAGATAACAGACAGAGACAGGAAGAGCAGTAGCACTATAAGCATTGCTCCTGTCCATCCCACAACCTGTTCTTTTGTCACCCGCTTTCTCTTCATATCATTATTGTGGACGCGTAATCAAAATCATCTTGAAATGATTCCGGTTAGCAATATCTAACAATTTTACCACTTCCTTGTACGGAATTGTTTCGTCGGCATACAGTGCCACAAACATCTCATTATTTTCGGCATAGCATTTTTGTAAAAAAGGAACAATGCCTTCAAAGTCGACGCGTTTTTCCTTATCATTGCCATACGCCACATAATACTTGAGGTCTTTGTCAATCGTCACGCGCGACAACGGTTTCGCATCCGTCTGCTGAGCACTCTGCGGTAATATGACCTTAATCGCGTTCGGCGTTACCACAGTCGACGTGATCATGAAGAATATGAGCAACAAAAAGATCATATCCGTCATCGACGACATGTTGAAATCCGCAGTTAGTGTATTTTTCCTCTTAATTCCCATTGATTCAAAGTATTAATCTTCGTCTGCTTTTGAAAATTTCTTTGTTGATTCTTTTTTGTGTTTCGTAGCTGCTTCTTTGGAACTTTCCGTTTCATTGATAATATCCATGAAATCCATGATTTGCGCATCCATTTTATTGGTCACTACATCTAATTTAGATTGCAAGAAGTTGTACAAAAACAAAGCCGGAATACCTACAAACAAACCGGCAACAGTGGTCACAAGTGCTTCATAAATACCTGCTGATAGAATAGTTACGTTCACATTACTGCCCGCATTTGCCATCGCAAAAAAGGCGCTTACCATCCCTGTAACCGTGCCAAAAAACCCTAACATCGGCGCAATAGCAGCTGTTGTTGCCACCCAGAAAAAGCCTTTTTCCAAACGGGCAATTTCGATAGCACCCTGATTTTCGATGGATAACAAAATATCGCTCGCCGGATGTCCAATGCGTTGCAATCCTTTTTCCACCATGCGTGAATAGGGTGTATTGTTACGTTTACACAATTTTTCAGCTGACGCCAAATTGCCGTCATGCAGATAGTCGCGAATACGTTCCATGAATGACGGATCTTTTTTAGCCGCCTTGTTAAGCACCAGCACGCGCTCGATAGCGATACCGATCGTAATAAAGAGCAAAACTGCAATTGGAATCATGATCCAACCACCCTTCAAAGCCAATTCATAGATGTTCATCCTCGCTTCCCTCGCGGCTGAGAATGCTACAGTGTTTGCCAGCGTATCTGTAACCGCTTCCGCAGCTTGTGATGCCAATTCCGCTGCTTCCCCCTGAATCAAAAGAAATAAATTCATATTATCCTTAATTATTTTAAAATAAATGCGTACTTTTGCACTCGATTATAAATTACAACGCAAAGGTATTGTTTTTTTTTGTAACAACAATGAATTTTTAAGATTTTTTTTAATAATTTAGTTTTTTAGCATTAAAAATGATGAAAATAGGTCTATTTGGGAGTGATTATCAGGCTGATAAACAGCAATTTATAAAAAAATTGTTTGATGATTTGACGCGCTACGGTGCCGAAATTTGGGTAGAGCAATCTTTTTATGACTATTTAGCAACAAAAATAGGTTATACACCTCAAATTCAAGGAATTATTTCAATTGAAAATCAGCCGGTGGACTTGGTATTCAGTTTGGGCGGCGACGGCACGTTTTTGCGTGCTGCAAACTGGGTGGGTCGCCAAAATATACCTATTCTGGGATTCAATACAGGACATCTGGGCTTTTTGGCAACGGTTGGCACAGACGAAATTGATGCGATGCTCGGTGACATTTTCAATCGTCGCTACCAAATAGAAGAGCGTTCGTTGTTGCAAATCGCATCGCCCTACCCCACTCCACACAATTATGCGCTGAATGAAATCGCTTTTTTGAAGCGCGACACGGCGTCCATGATTTCTATCTATACCTATTTAAACAACGATTATTTGACGGAGTACAAAGCGGACGGACTTTTGATTGCAACGCCAACCGGTTCAACGGCTTACAATCTGAGTGTGAATGGACCGATTCTCGTGCCTCAATCCGACAATTTCGTGTTGAGTGCCGTGGCGCCTCATTCGCTCAATATGCGTTCGCTGGTGATTCCGGGCAATTCCCAACTGCGCGTGTGCATCGAATCTCGCACGCACGATTTTTTGGTTGCGCTGGACGGGCGCACACTCGATTTCCCTTCCGGCACCGAGTTTAGCGTGCAAAAAGCCGATTTCACCATTAAAGTGGTGAAACGCGCACATCAAAATTTCTACAATACGTTGCGCAAAAAAATGTTCTGGGGCACAGATGTCCGAAAGCAGTAACCTCTTTGTTAGTTTTTTATTTTTTTATCAGAATAATGTTCAGATACGTGGTGGCTGTGGGTGCTGTGGTGGTACAGTCGTAGGTCATTATGCCGGATGCCGATATGCTTTGGATGGTGATGCAACTTGTGTCGTAATCTGTGACCACATAGTCGTAGTCACCGGCTACGCCTAAGGTATTCGTGAGAGCACTTGCCGAAGTCAACGCCGGATTGCTGGAAATCAGCGGCTGCACGGAGGTGGTAAA